>JADGRC010000100.1 GCA_017881245.1 Pseudomonadota bacterium | reverse complement strand
GGGCGATCGCTCCGAGATGGCTCGCTTGATGGACATGTTGTTTCCTCACTCCTTGCGCCGCGATCTGCGCTGACCATCGGTTGGAAATCGCCGGAGAGTCGCGCCGTCCGCAGCCAAGTCCGAGAGTTCTAATCACGCGGTCCTATTCCGCGGAACCGGGCCAGCTTCGGAGACACGCTTGACCGCAGTTGATATGCACATGTATACATATGTTCCATGATGCATCCTGAAGTCTTTCAAGTCCTCGCGGATCCCTCGCGCTTCGCCATCATCGAATCGCTGAGGGGCGTCGAGCGCGCGGTCAACGACATCGTCGACAGGGTCGATATCCACCAGTCGGGCGTGTCGAGACATCTGCGTATCCTGACCGAGGCAGGGTTCGTCCAGGTCCGCCCCGAGGGGCCGAAGCGACTCTATTCCCTGCGGGCGGAGCCGTTTCGTGAGCTCGATGACTGGGTCGGCGGTTATCGCAATCTCTGGGAGGCGCGCCTCGGCCGCTTCGCCGACGCGCTCGAACGCAAGAAGAAGTCCCGAGAGGCCGCACGAAAGGGGAAACAATCATGACCAGGGGAACGAAGAGCGCTTCGCCGCCCAGGCGCATCACGATGGAGCGGGTCTTCGACGCTCCTGTCGAGGACGTCTGGGCGCTGTGGACGACGAAGGAGGGCATCGAGTCTTGGTGGGGCCCCGACGGTTTCTCGGTGAAGGTTCACGCGATCGACCTGCGCGTCGCGGGTGAGCTTCGCTACGCGATGATCGCGACCGCCCCTGACAAGGTCGAGTTCATGAAGCGAGCGGGGATGCCGATCAGCAACGACGCATTGGTGCGTTACAGTGAAATCGTCGAGAACCGCCTTCTGCGCTACGTGAACCACGCCGACTTCGTCCCCGGCGTCGAGCCGTACGACGTCGAAACGGTGGTCGAGCTGCATTCAACCCCGAAGGGCGTTCGCATGGTTCTTACATTCGAGGCGATGCACGACGCGCATTGGACGAAGATGGCGGTGATGGGTTGGGAAAGCCAGCTCGATCGGCTCGGCAAGGTGCTGGCGAACAGGAGGACTCCATGAACGCAACCACCAAAACGACCTACGTATCCGAGGCGCGGGTTTCTCGACGGATCGGCGCAAGTGTCGGCGCCGTCCTCGCAGGGTCGCTACGATCTCTCTCGGAGCCGATCTGAACGCTTGAAGGAGGCTGCGCTGTCAGGCGCGGCTTCCGCGGCGCCGGCGACGTGCCACGAGAAGGGCCAACATCAGAAGGGGCCCCCCCCCGAGCGATTCGAGCGTGCCGCCAGCCGCGCTGCATCCGCCACCGCCGCTACTGGACGCGGCCGGTGGACTGTTCGTGCCGCCTGGCGGATTTCCGGTCGCGCTGGCTCCGCCGCTCGACGAGGGGGTGGCGGCCGCGCCGCCCGTACCCTGGGTGACGACGACCGGGTCTGAGTTTCCCCCGCTTCCTGCAGGAGGCGGCGGTATCGAGGCACCACCGGTCGAGGAAGGCACGGCGGCGGCGCCACCGGTCGAAGAAGACACGGCAGTGCCACCGGTCGAAGTGCTCCCCTGCACGCCCCCTGAGCCCATGCCCGTGCCTCCTCTGCCCGCTTGCCCCGACGAGCCGGCGGCGCCCGACGAGCCGCCGACGCCGGTCACTCCCATGGCGTTGGGGAAGGGGGTCGTGGCGGTCAGTCCTGGCGGGGGGACGACCGATACGCCCCCGGCCAGAGCAACGGATCCATTCACGGGATCCGCCTGGATCATCGTCGGCGCCGCGGGCGGATGTGACCACCAGGGGACCCCCCGCCGTTGTGCGAACGTCCAGGCAATGAGTTGCGGGTCCTTGTAGAGCGAGCGCCACGTGTCGTGACCACGGCCCTGCAGAAGCGTGTAAATCGGATTGCCGCCAATCTTGCGAATGGCATCGATGGCCGCGGTATTTTCCGCCGACGTCGAGTCATTGGTGCCGTTGATCGCCCATAGGTTCTGGCTCGCGTACAGAGGGGCATCGACGGGATCGGCTGGCCCCGCCGCGGGGATTGCCGCCGCGAACATCGTGGGATTTCTGCGGATGATGTCCCATGTCCCACGCGCACCCATCGACGGTCCCGTGATGTAGAGACGGTCTGGATCGATCTTGTACTTGGCCATCATCTCCTTCACCACGACCACCGTCAGCCGTCCTTCGAATTTCTCCGGCTGGCTAATCGGACTCATCATGCCCGCGTCCCCCCAGCCCGACGCGTTCGTTTGCGAGATCGGAACCATGAAGAACGACGGGCTCGACGCAACCGTGAAACTTCCCGCGTAGCACTTTCCATCCGCGCTCAGGGTTCTGTTGGGAGGGTTCGTGTTGTTGGCGGCGTGCAGGCAAATCACCAACGGGTACAGCGTTGCCGCGGCCGCGTTGTAACCCGGCGGCAGGACGATGTTGTACTCGAGAACTTCGTTGGTCATGGGATCCGTGTACTTGTTCGGCATGAACTGCTGCGCTTGTGCAGACACCGGACCCGCCAACTCCAACAGCAGGACAACCGCAGAGATCAACAGAGAATGTCGCGCGAGCTTGTTCATGGGGGGATCTCCTAGGGGAGGCGAGACTCGCCAGCTTTCAGCGGCGCTTAGCGTCGCCGACTTTCAAGGCGCGCACACACCCCCCTACAATACGACTCCGCCGCCGAAACCATCTGTCGGCGGTTGCGCGCGTCGACGCCTCCCGGCCCGTGACTGTCGGCATCACGGCTTCTCGTGTGCGCGCTTGGTCAGGATCACGTGCATCGCGTTCGCCGTGCCCACGTGTTCCGTGCAGTCGTAGCCCCGTCGGCGGTGGGCTCAGAAGGTCCCGCAAAGACTTGCGCTGGCCATCAAGGCGAGGCCGCCGGTTCGGCCTACCTCGCGCGTCGCGATCAGAACGGCTGTTCGCGGGGTCAGCAGCAGAAGGTTGAGGTCGACCACAAGGGCGAGCCGATTGCCGAGCCGCGCTGCGATTCCGCCATTCGCTCCCACGGCGAGACCCGTGGTGGTTCCCGCGCCGTTCGGAAACAACGGGGAGACTCCCGCGCCGTCGCTGTTCACGCGGTACACCCCGGCGCCAAGGCCCGCCATGGGCTGCAGGCGCTTGCGCGGGCGGAACACACGCAGGCTCTCCAGCAGCACCAGCGTCTGGTGCACACGGGCGCGGCCCTCGACCGCGCGCAGCTCGGGCGCCGAACCAAGACCGGTCGCGGTCATACGAAGCAGCGTCCCCGTCGGTGCGCCCCAAGACATCCGCAACAGAGGCGCGTAAGCGGCGGCGACACGGGTGTTGCCAAGCGCGGCCGCACCGGCGCCGATTCCTACCCCTTGCGCGAACTGGTCGATGCGATCGGGCGCGGTGTCCGCGACAAAACGCGCCACGTCCCCGGGCGCCGTTGCTGGGGCACTGCCCGCTCGGACCTGAACGGAGACCTCCAGCAGGCTCCCGCGCAACAGCTCGACCGCCTTCAGTGCGAGATCCGCCGCGGCGCTCGGACCCGGGTTTACGTCCACCCGGCGGATCACCAGCTTGCCCGTCACGCGATCCTCGAGCCAGAGCTCCACGGCGGTGCCGCCCGGAACGGAACGGATGGCGAAGGTCGCGACCGGTTGATGGCGCGCGGACGCGGTGTCGATATCGTCACGAAGATCGTGGGTGGGATCGCGATCGATTTCGACGACTTCAAACCCGGCAGTCTGAAGCTCCGCGGTCAGCAACGTTGAAGCCTGGCGCGACAAAGCGTCCGCGGACGTGGAACGCAAGACAAGAACGCGTGAGGCCGCTGCCACCGGAGCGGATCCCGCCAAGACCAAAAGCGCCGACAAGACGGATAGAACGCCCGCGCCACGCGTGCGGGGCGTTTTCGCGATCGCGGACGGGGTCACCGAGACAGGATAGCCCGCGCGGCCTGGACGTAGGCGCCCTGGGGATACCGGCGCAGGTAGTCGGCGGCGTAGTCGCGTGCCCGCGTCGGCCCCGACAAATGTAGCGTTGCCGTCATCCGCCGCCCCATCGCCTCGGCGCGGAACGCGTCGTCGGGCGCGTCTGTCAGATAAGTTTCGTACCACCTCAGCGCGCTTCCAAGATTGCCCTGCTGATCCTCGGCGATCCGTCCGAGCAGGAAGGCCGCCTTGTACGCGGGCGGCGTCTGCGGAAATCGTGCCCGGACCTTCAGTAAGACCTTCTCCGCCAGCGGCGCTGCGCCCGCGTATCGAGCCGCGTCGGCTAGCGCCATGATGTTCGCGGCCGATTCCACACGTAGTACGTCTTCGATCCCGCGTCGCTGACCCTCGTCGATGACAGCGCGAAACTCACCGGCAAGAACGCGGGCCGGCCAGGATTCGCCGTGGCGCGCACCGACACCCGCCGATGTCATTGAATTCACGGTCGCGGATACCGGCGTCTTCGGTGCCACCGTCGCGGGCACCTCCTTCGCGGGACTCCCCGCTGTCGGTCCCACATCCTCGGTCGGAGCCGAGGGAGATTCCGCCGGTCCTGGAACGGAGCCAGCATCTCGCGTGGCCAGCACGTCGGCCGCGAGGTCCGTCAGACGTACGGAGCCCTGGCGCACATCCATCACCAGGCGTTGCCCGGCCCGCATCGGTACGCCGGCCACGGACGGCGGGCCCATGACCGTGACGCCCCCGCTGTACAGGCGTACTTCCAGAAGTTGTTCCTGGGCCGACCAACGCATGTCGAAACGCGTGCCGGTCACATGAATGCGGCATGGGCCCGCGTCGAAAACCCATTGCGCCCCCTTGCGCGCGACGACGCGTGCTTGCGCGCGTCCCTCCTCCAGCAGAACGCGGGCGCCGCGCCGGGTCGTCTGGGCCACGCGGGCGCGGCTCCGCGGCCCGAGCTTGACCTCGGTCCCGTCCGAGAACCGCAGGCTGGGCTCGTCCGAAGTTCCGGAGCGAACGAAGCCCCCCTCTTCAACCGCGCCACCCGCCACGATCACACTTAGCGGCGCCGTCAACATCACCCGCCAGGTCCCGACTGCCACCCCCAGCGCCACCGCGAGCGCGACGCCCGCAGTCACCCGCACCCCCAACCAACGAAGCGTCCGAGCCGAGCGATCTCGCCTCCTCGGATTCCGCCGCACGAAGCGTTGGTAAGCCGCGGCCGACTCGTACGCGAACGCCTGAGGCGGCAGCTCTTGACGCGCAAGATCCGTCAAGCCGCGAAGCGCCAGGGCGTGGTCCTCCCCGGAGTCGTGGCCAACCCCCAACAAATGTTCGCCGTGCTGGTTGCTCCGATCATCGTTTTCATTGTTGTCATTCATGAGTCACCGCCTGCGCCCCGTTCGAGACCAGATAGGAGGCGAGCACCGGGTCGCCCTTCGCCTGCGAAAAGACACGACGGCAGATGCGGGGCAGCCAGCGTTTGACCGTGGCCAGTGACACCCCCGTCGCCGCGGACACCTCGGCCAGTTCCAGGCCCTCGATGTGCCGCAGCACGAACGCGGCCCGGTGTCGGGGCGCAAGTCCATCTAGGATGCCGTACAGGCGGGCGAGCGCCTCACGCGCATCGAGATCGGCGCTGCGCGTTTCG
>JADGRC010000099.1 GCA_017881245.1 Pseudomonadota bacterium | reverse complement strand
GCCCCGGTCGAGCGCGTCGTACAGCTTTGCGAGCGGGTAAACACCGGGATCGGACGCGCCCCAGTCGAGGGCTCCACTCATGGGAGCCCCGTCGGTGTAGGCGCCCCAGGTGAAACCGCGGTTCATGAGGAGCTGCAAAATGGAGGGCGTATTTGGGGCGGGAAAGGAGATTCCCGTGTCGATGACGCCGGCGTTGGTTCCAAAAAGCAGGAAGTTGCGATTTGCGAAAGTTCCGCTGTCCATCGGCGCGAAGTGCCGGTCACCGATTGCGAAAGTGGTGGCCAGCCAGTAGTAAAATGGCAGGTCGAGATCGTCGTAGTTTTCCATGGCGAAGGCGCCGTCCGTGCCCGTCGTGCGCGCAGCAGTGATGACAAAACCGTCCATCTTGCCGCCGTCGATGGTCGCGCGCACCGCCGCAGATTGATGGTCCGGATCGTGCGGGATGCACGTGGTGCTCGCGTGCGCGGGGAACACGGGAATCCCGCTCGTGTCGGGGTTCGAATAAGTGGGGGGCTCCGCCTCCACATCAGGCCGGCCGAGATTGTGCAGCGGGCCGAGCAGATGATCGAAGCTTCGATTCTCCCGCATCATGACGATGACGTGTCGAATTGGGATCCTCGACCGAACGTCTTCTCCGATGCCGAGTGACGCATCGGCGTGGGCGCCGGACGCGAACCGACAGGCGGCGCGGTCGGCTGCGCTCGGGTCGTCCGGAATCGCCACGTCACAGCCCTGGGTCGCCAGGTTCGGATCGTCGGGTGGGGTCTTCATCGTTCGGATGGCACCCAGGCCCCAATCCGCTTTCTGTGGATCGCACCCCGCCGTCGCCGACGTCACCGTCGTCGCCAACACCGCCAAGATCAGAAAGGTGGGCGGAACAGCGGGCGGAACAGCGGGCGGAACAGCGGGCAGAACGGCTGGCAGAACAGTCGGCAGAACAGTGGGCAGAACGGCTGGCAGAACAGTCGGCAGAACGGTGGGCGGTACGCCGGGCGGAGTGCGTCCTCTCATTTCCGCCTCCCGAGCGGCACGCCGTAGAGGATCGCGAGGTCGAACCGGGGAGCGTCCTTCGAGTCGTAGATCGCGCCCCCGTTGTCGTAAACGACGTGGTCGCCATCCCGTTCAAGCGAGATGGACGCGGCGATCCACATCCCATTGCGGAACATCTTGCGGGCATTCGCCATGCCCGCCACTCGGGTCGTTCGGTCGGTGAATCCCAAATAGGAGTTTCGCCGTGCGGGGGTCAAGCCGAAAAGGCCCTCGACCTCGACGGTGGTGCCGCTGGCAACATCGAGTCGAACGCCAAGGCCGCCCTCGGTGAACGCTTGCGCGGGAGTGTTGACCAGAGCGGAGCGGAGGTCTTCCTGGACGAACGCGACGAGTAGGAACGATCGCCGATCGTCGAGGAACGACGCGCCGAAGTCGATGCGGGCGCTACCGGCGAGGGCGGTGCCGCCGACGCGATCGACATCGTTGACCGTGTCGAAGGCCGACAATGCCAGGCCAGGATGGACCATCACGTGACCTTCGTTGCCGAGCCGCGCGCCCAGGTAGGGACTGAGGCGTCCCGACGCGCCAAAGCGATATCCGCCTTCGGCCCAAGCCACCTCACGCGCGCCGATGAGAAAGAGATACGGAAGCTGATTCGCGAGATATCCGCCGCGTCCCGCCGCGCGCACGTCCCAGAGCAAGATCCATCGCCCGTCCCGCAGGGTCCGGAGGCCGGCTATCTGGCCGCCGATCTCGAACATCAACGCGTCGCCCGCTCTGCTGGTACCGATCTGGCCCTCGACAATCGCACCTAGCACGCCGCTCTCGAATCGAGGCGCCGCCGCTGATTCGGTGGCAGCAACAGTCTGTGCGAATGCCATCCTTCCTGTCGCGCCTGTCGCGCCGCCGGCGGCCCCGGTCGTCAGGAGGATTGCCAGGAAAAATCTTGTCACGCGCATCGCAAGGGTCGACCACGGTACCACGACCGACGGCGTCTGCGCCGCGTTGTTCGCGGGCGATCTTCGCCTCAGAACCCGTAGATCGTCCGCGCCATTGTCGAAAAATGACCTGGCTGGACCTCGCCATGCCCAAACACGGCTGTCAGCATCTGGCAGCGCGCCGGTTCTTTTTCGCTGTCGCAGGCCGTCGTTTGATCCTCGAGAAACGGCAAGGACACCTCTTCTGCGGCCAGTGGCCGCAAGACCTCGGATTCGAACCTGTGGGGAAGCGAACCGTCTGTCACCTCTTGCTCTGGAGAGTGGCAGGCGCGGCAGACGGTGCCTGTGTCGTCTGGAAAGCCTCCCGGGTAAAGAATGCGTTCATAGGGTGCGTTGCTGGTGATGGGCGTCCGGACCGGAAACGCAATCTCGCCCTTGATCGAACGCGTCGGTGCCGTGTATTCGGCGACTTCAATCCGGTCGGCGCCCACGCCTTCGGGGGCCACGGATATCACCAGGTTTCCCGAGAACAGAAAGATGCGGGGACTGCGTGCGCCCATGGCTGGCTGTGCGCTGAATATGCCCGAGGAAGCCAGTATGGTCAGTGGTCGATCGAGGCTTTCCACAAAACAAGGAAGCGTGAGTCCCTGATCCTGGGTCTGGCGAGCGAGCATGGCATTCGCGAGCGTGACGACGTCATCGATGGTCGCCGGCGCACCAGACACGCCGCTGGGAGCGGCACACAGCGGTCGCTGGGGCAGCGAGCTTGCCCGATCGCATCCGAGAAGCACCGAGACCAAGGTCAGTATCAGGCCCGCGCATTCCGGCCGCCTTCCTGCATTCGACCTCCGCGTCATGACTGTGATGGTAACAAGGACAGACCCAAAGATGCCCCGGAACGCGCCCGCGCGGTCCGTTAGGTCGGACGACAAGACGCGGATGAAAACGCGTGTTATTTCGGTGACAGCACCACCCACCCTCGAGACCGGTCATGGCGACAAAACCCTGGTTTCCCACCTACGTCTACGAAGCCCCTTTGCAAGGGCGAGGCAATCAAGACTTCACGCGCGCGCTGCTCGACGAGTGTCACAAGGTAAGGGAGGGCGACAGCGCCGGGCAGCTTTGGTGCCAGGAAAACTATCCCGCGGGCTACACGTCGTACGGGACACTTCGGCAATTGCACCGCGCTTTGCCGATGTTCGCCGATCTCGAACGGAAGATCTGGAGGCACGTGCCGCGATTCGCGCGCCGATTGGACATGGACCTTCGAGAGGCGAGCCTCGTGATGACCGACTGCTGGGTGAACATCATGTCACGCGACGCCGTTCACCCGCTGCACTTGCACCCTGGCGCGATATTCAGCGGGACGTTTTACGTGAGAACGCCGCCAGGCTGCTCGGGCATTCACTTCGAGGACCCACGACTCGAAAAGTTCGTCTGCATCCCCCCCAGGTTCCCCGACTGCCGGCCCGCGAACCGACAACAGGTCACGTACGGCGTCGAGGCCGGCAAGGTTATCTTGTTCGAGAGTTGGCTGCGCCACGGCGTGGTATCTAGCCCGACGCACGACGAGCGGGTCAGCGTCAGCTTCAACTACGCCTGGGTGTGACCGACCTGCACGAAGGATACCGCGCGGGCTCCGTAAGGTTTACCCGCAGACACCGTAAGGTTGAAACGTAGGCCCTTTTTCAACCTGTCTAGAGTGGGAAATCCGCGAGGCGGAGACTCCCAGTTCATAGGGTGCCTTGCGAAGAATTCCCTTTCTTGAGCCGTGCCGCTTAGGCCCCAAGTCAACGTGCTCGTTGTTTTCTTTTCCAAGTCATTGAGGAGTCCCTGATGTCTGTATCGAATGATCGAGTCCTGGTCCTGGCGGCATTGGTTTGCTGGGGCTGCGGTGGACAGAATGAAACCGCCGGATCCAAGGGCAGCGGGGATCAGGGAACAGGGGGAGCGCAGGTCGCGACGACAGGCGGGGCGGCACCCACCCCCACCGGTACTGGTGGAGCGACGACCACGCCGCCCGGACCGGTGACGACTGGAGGGGCGACAGGAACAGGGACGGGGTCGGGGGGGACCACCGCGCCCACCCCGGCATCGGGCGGTTCTGGAGTCACGCACACGGGGGGAACGGCGGCAGGGGGATCTCCCGGAGGCAATGCCGTGGGGGGCGCCAAGGTTCCAGTCGGAGGCTCGCCCAATTACGGCGGCGGCACGACTCCCGGCCTTACCGATCCGGGCAGCGACGGTGACGGCGACATCAAGCTCACCGCGTATCCGGTTGATCCGGACCTGGCCACGGGAAAGAGCCCAGCCGGGAAACGATTCAATTTCAGCCACACGGGGAGCAAGCTTTACCCCGCGACGCCTTCACGTTCGATCTCGGTCTACATCCCCGCCAAGTACAAGGACGGTACGCCGGCGCCGGTGATGGTCGTCATGGATGGCGCCGGAAGCCAGTTCAACCGGGTGACGACGGCGGTGGACAATCTGAGTCAGTCGACGGATCCGGCGCGGCGCGTGCCAGCGTTCGTCGTGATCGCGGTGGCCAACGGGCAGCGCAGCATCGAGCTCGACACGATGTCCGACCTTTGGGCGCGATACGTGGACGAGGAGGTCTTCCCGGCCGTCGAGGCGAACGCCGCCATCAAAGCGGCCTATCCTAACTTCTCGATAACCAAGGATCCGGAAGGTCGAGGCGCCGTTGGCTGCAGCTCGGGCGGGTCAGCCGCGATCATCATGGCGTGGTTCAGGCCCGACTATTTCCGCCGCGTGATCGGGTACGACGCTTCGATCGTAAATTTGCAATCAGACACCATGTACCCGCTCGGGGCCTGGGAGCTTCACTCTGATCAGGCGCTGGTTCTCAACACCACGCCCATCAAGCCCATCCGAGTCATGTACGGCGACAACGAGATGGACAACGGAGCCGGCACGGGCGAAGCGGGCGCCAAGGATTGGCTCCTCGCCGGGCAGCGCTTGGCCGCCGCTTTCAAGACCATGGGCTACCACTACCGGTGGGTCGAGGGCATGGGCGCGAAGCATTGCAGCGACGCCAAGGTTCAGCAGACCGACATGGCCAATTCGATGGTCTGGGTCTGGCGCGGCTTTCCCAACCAGTAAGTCGGGATTCAGCCGGCCGAGGACGGACGGCTGAAGAGGTCAGACGAAGTCAGCGGTAGCGCGACGCGAGAATCGGTATTCTCGCCGATGGAAAGACCGCGCGCTGTGCCTCGTCGACAGTCTGAAGGGCGGCCGGGTCCTCCAGGGCCGGGACGCACACGATCTCGCCCATGTTCAGACCCGCAAGCGAGGCACGGGCCACGTCGTCCGGGCTCATGCGCGGGGGCATCTTGCTGGTGTCGAACCCTTGCACTTCGTGAAATTCCGTCTTTACGATGCCGGGCAGACAGACCTGAACGCGCACCTTGGACGTGGCGGGGGAGCTCGCGAGCTCGCCCGCCAGTGCTTGTGTGAACGTCAGGAGGAACGCCTTCGCCCCGGCATAGACGGCCCGAAACGGCAGGAAATTGTTCGGAGGCAGCGATCCCGAGAACGCGAGGAGGGACGCCACGTTCACGATCCCGCCGCGTTCGCGCTGCACCATCCCGGGGAGTGCCGCGCGCGTGACCCGCACGACGGCGCGAATGTGTACGGCGACGAGATCGTCCGCCACCTTGGGATCGATTTCGACGAAGGGGCGGTAACCGCCGAAGCCCGCATTGTTGATGACCACGTCGAGCGGGGTGGAAGCGGCGCGGCTAGCAACCGCCTCGATGCCGGCGTCCGTCGCGAGATCGGCCACCAGGACTTGCACGTTGGACTTGTGCTCGGCGGCCAGTCGATCGGCCAGGGCCTGGAGGCGATCGCGGCGCCGCGCGACGACAATCAAATCGTGACCTTCTCGCGCCAGGGCTTCGGCGAAGGACTGACCAATACCGGCGGAGGCGCCGGTGACAAGCGCGATGGGACGTGACATGCGGCCAGGTTACCCTGCGAGACGGGCGAGGTC
>JADGRC010000098.1 GCA_017881245.1 Pseudomonadota bacterium | reverse complement strand
GGGGTGTTGGGTGCCGCGCTGTTGCCGGCGCTCGCACGTCTTTTGTCGCGTCGCCGCGGGATTTTGCGAGCACCGGATCGGCCTGATCCCGCGCTTCTTTTGCTTGGACCTTGGGTGGCCCTGGCGGTCGACGTCGTGATCATGTCGGCCGCCATCGACTTGCGGGCGCCGCTCTCGTCGGCGCGCGCTCATCGCCTCCTTGCGCTGATGGGCATCGAGGCGGCCTTGCTGCCTGCTTTCCTGTTCTGCGCGGAGCAGCTGCCCGCGCGCATGAGACTGGTCTGGGCGGTACCACTGGCGGGCCTCCTTTTCGGGTGCCCGCTGCTCGCGTTCATCACCTTGAACTGGTCCACCCACTTGCGCTTCCTGCCTTGGACGCACGTCGTGCCCGGCTTCGCCATCGCCGCAATCGGGATTGGCAACGCTTCTCTCGTGGGACGTTGGCTGGCAAGAGCATCGCTGTCTCGTCGCATATCCATCGCCGTCGTGGGGGCCGTCGCCATGGTGCTGTTGACGTTCGTCGCCAGCGAGTCGGAGACCGCGCGTAAGGTGACGTCCGCGCGCGCGGGGTTGGTCGGACCGGCGATGGCCGTCGCGCGGCAAATGATGGACCGCGACCACGACGGCTATGCCCGGTGGCTGGGCGGAGGCGACTGTGACGACGGAGATCCGACCGTTCATCCCGGGGTCTTGGATTTTCCGGACGATGGCATCGATCAGGATTGCGACGGTCGGGACGCGTCGGCCTTGGCATTGACGCCAGGGCCATTTTCGCCTGTGCCGGATGCCGTGCCAAGGGATCTGAACCTGCTGCTGGTCACGATCGATACCGTGCGTGCCGACCATCTCGGCTGTTACGGATACCCGCGTCCGACGTCACCTTCGCTCGATCGCCTCGCCGCTGAAGGCGCGCTGTTCTTGAACGGGTGGGCACACGCGCCCTCCACGCGCTATTCGATGCCCGCGATCGCGACCGGACGTTGGCCGACGGCGATTACCTGGGACGAATCGATTTGGTGGCCACGCATCGCCCCCGGCGTCCCCACGTTGGCGGAAGCGCTGAAGGCCGAAGGGTACTTTACGGCCGCATTCTACAGCTACGACTATTTTTCCACGGCGGATCGGCGGGGTTTCGAACGGGGCGTTGATCTGTACCGTGCCGATCGAGCGGTCCTCCATCGGGCCGTGAACGGGCCCATGGAATCGCGCGGCTCATCGTCTCGTGAAATGGCGGATGATGCCATCGCGTTTTTCGAGACGCACCGAGACCGCAAGTTCTTCCTGTGGATTCATTTCTACGATCCCCACCTGTCGTACGAGCCACACCCGGAGATCCCGTCGTTCGGCACGCGCCGCGTGGATCTGTATGACGGCGAAATCCGGTTCACCGATCTTCACCTCGGCCGCGTGCTCGAGAGGCTGCGGGCGTTGGACCTGTGGAACCGCACGGCCGTGGTGGTCACGGGAGACCACGGCGAGGGCTTCGGCGAGCACGGCGTGACGGAACATGGGTTCGACCTGTACGCGGCTCAGACCAAGGTTCCCTTGATCGTGCGCGTACCAGGCTTGTCGCCGCGCCGTATCCTAACCCCGGCTGGACACGTTGATTTGGCGCCCACGCTGGTCAATCTCGCGCGTGGAGCGCGACCCCCGACGTTCTTGGGACGATCGCTCTTGGCCGAGATGAGCAGCGGTGCCGGGCCCATCGCACAGAACCAGGCCGCCGCCCTGGCATCTCGCCCGGAGCTGTTCCAGGAGGTCACGTCCGAGCGGGGGAAGAAGCGCGCTCTTGTCACCGAGGACTGGCATCTCATCTGGAATTGGACACCCGACAACACCACCGAATGCTACGACCGTCGCCAGGATCCCGATGAGAATCGCGACTTATGGGACCATCCAAGTGACGGCGCTTGCCGCCGCTTGAAGTCAGACTTACAGGGCATGGTGTCGGCGCTGTCGGTCCCCCCCGACATCGCTCAACGGCTGAAGGCGAGCGTGTTCGCGCCCGGAGTTGCCCCGCCAACCCCCGCGCGATTCTTGGACGCCACCATTGGCGACCTGGTCACCGTCGGAGGTTACACGCTGACGCCATCGACCGGAGGACCCGCGTCTGGCGATGATGTGGAACTGGACATCCTGTTCGGTTGCAAGAGGGCCATCCCCACCGGCTGGCGGTTCTTTTTTCACGTCATGGGCCCGGGGGGAAGCTTCCGAAATCTGGATCACGTCCCGGTGGACGGCGCGATGCCGCCTGAACGCTGGCGGCCTGGACAGCACATTCTGGATCGCGTGCGCATTCCCTTTGCCCCGGGTACGCCGCGTGGAACGTATCAGGTCATCATTGGATTGTTTCGGGGCGGCGACCGCTTGTCCATCGCACCGGTGGAGTTGTCGGACGGGAACAAGGCTCTTCGCCTGGCGACGATACAACTGCCGCGATGACGAGTGCCTTGAGGTCGTGCGAGTGTCTGGGCGGTCGTACCGATTGATGAGGTAAGGGGCGGTTCAACGGTCACCGGCCTGCCGCGTTCCGGTGTCGGTGACCGGGCGGTGGTCGACATGCGGTACCTCTCGCTGAATTGCGTTAGGCTGTCGGACGCGCGTGAGCACCGTTTCCGCAGTCGTGCCGAACGACGATGTCCGACCGTGGTCCCCGGGCGCGCGCGGAGGAGCGTGGGCCGTGGCGGCGCTCGTCTTGCTGGCGCTGCTCGAGACCACACAGGCTTTGCTCGCGCCTCTTCGAGCACCGGTCGCAGCGGACTGGAGCGCGGCCGCGGCGGAGATTCGCGCCGCCTTTCGCCCGGGCGACTTGATCGTAGCGGCCCCGGGGTGGGCGGATCCCGTCATGAGGATGCACGTCGGCGATCTGTTGCCGATTGCGCTGGCGGCTCGGATGGACGACGCGCGTTTCGGACGCGTCTGGGTGTTCAGTCAACGTGGCGCGCACGCCCCCGAGGAAACGCACCGCGCGCAGAGTTTCGAACGGAAATTCGGCGCGATCACGTTGCGACGTTTTGACGGGCGACCCGCCGAGATCACCACGGATTTTCTGGAGCGCTGGAAGGAGGCGTACGTCACGCACTGGAACCCGGCGGCGCGTCTCGGGACGCCGTGCCCATGGCTGGGCGACGGTTTCGTTTGTCCGACGACGGGAAACAGCGTCCGTCGGGCGTTGGTCGAGGTCGATCAGCAGATCAAGCTCGCGATCTTGGCGCCGCCCGTCGCCGGGGGAATCGTCGCCGTTGAATTTCAGTCCACGGTCCTCGGTCGGGAGTTGGTCGTAGCCGCCGGCCTTCACGACACTTGGGCCCGGAAGTCACCGGGCACCGTCTATCTGGAGGTGTGGATCGCCGGGCGGCCGGCGCGCGGCACGATCGTGGACAACCGCGGCGGCTGGCGCGAACTGCGCATAGATACGTCGGCCCTCGACGGTCAGACTGCGCCCGTTCGCTTTCAGATCTCGTCTCCGCAGCCGGCCTTGCGGCAACTGGCGTTCGCGGCGGAGGCGCGGCGTTGAAATGAGCCGGAACGCGCGGGATTGCGCCATCACGGCGGTCTTGTTCATGGGGGTCGTGGCCTGTTTGTTGGCGACCGAGGGCAAGGAGGGATTCGGTCGCGACGAAGGCCAGTACATGCGGGCGGGCGAGCGTTATTGGGGGTGGTTCGAGGAGCTCGGCCGCAACATCCGGCGCCATCGCGGACGGGAATCCTTCACAGCCGCGGCGATCGATCGTTTTTGGAGTGACAACGCCCCCGATCATCCCGTCGTGATGAAGACACTGTATGGCCTGTCATGGCGCGCCTTTCATCGGTGCACCTGCATGGGGCCGGCGCGTGGGCTGCATCCCATTGCCGTCAACCACCGGCACATCACTCTGCCTTTGTTCAGGCGCGAATCCACCGCGTTTCGCTTTCCGGCCATCCTGATGGCCGGGCTCCTTGCCGCGCTGGTGTTTCGTTTTGCGCGCAAACTTGTGCCGTGGCCGGCGGCGGCGGCCGGGGCGGTGCTGGCCATCGCGCAGCCGCACTATTTTTTTCACGCGCCTATCGCGTGCTTCGATGCGCCGATCACCACTCTCGCCTTCGCAGTCGGATTCGCCTACTGGAAGTCCCTACGCAGCGCGCGCTGGGGCATCCTTTGTGGGCCAATCTTCGGGATAGCGCTTGGGGTCAAGCACAACGCCTGGCTGATGCCGGCATTCCTTGGGGCGCACTACGTCTGGATGCGCCGGGGAGATCTGCGGCGCTGGCGACCGCCCCGTCCACCGCTCGCCTTCGTCTCGATGGCGGTGTTGGGACCCCTTGTGTTTTTTCTGCACTGGCCCTGGCTGTGGCATCACCCGATCGAACGCACGCGGACGTATCTGAACCGGCACCTGCAGCACGAGCATTACAATTTCGAATATCTGGGGCGGAACTGGAATCTCCCCCCCACGGATCTCGATCTAAAGCTGTTGCGAGTGACCTTTCCGTTCGTCTCGACGGGCTTGACCGTGCCCGTCACGACGCTCGGTCTTGCGGTCCTCGGTGGTTTGGTTCTGGCGCGACGGCGTCGCAATCGGGCTGTCGTCGCCGATTCCGATCCGCCCGTCGATGGCGTCGCCGCGGCGCCCCTCGATCAGCCTGCGCGGCTGTCGTGGTCGCGCCCGGGCGCGGATGTCGATCGGGCGCCGGGTGCCTTCATCGCGGCGCAGATCTTCGGACCGATGGCCGTGCTGGCGATTCCATCGACTCCCATCTTCGGCGGCGTGAAGCATTTCATGCCTGCGATGCCGTATCTCGCGGTTGCGGCATCGGTGGGCCTCGCCTGGGTGACCTCGGGCCTGGTCGATGCGTTGCAGCCACGGCGAACACGACGGGCGTTGAGGGCAGGGGGGGGCACCGTCGGCCCCGCCGCCATCTTGTTGTCCGTGCTCGCCTGTGTTCCCGCCGTGACCGAGACGCGGCGCTCCCATCCCGATGGGCTGTCGCACTACAACATGCTCGCCGGTGGGTTCGCCGGTGGGGCGTCGCTCGGCATGAACCGCCAGTTCTGGGCCTATTGTGTGTTACCAATACTTGACTGGGTGAACCGCCATGATCCGGACAACCAGCGCATGTATTGGCACGACGTGATTGGTGATGCATTGGCGATGTACAAACGCGAAGGCCGGCTGGCCATGTCCGTCGGCGACACCGGTTACGGCGATCCGGGCGTCGAGCGTTCGGTCATGGGCCTCATGGTGCACGAAAAGCACTGGGCGCTGTTCGAAAAGTATTTCTGGGATCGTTACGGAACATTGAAGCCGTCGCTTGTCCGCGTGCGCGAGGGCGTTCCGCTGGTGATCGGTTACGAGCGTCCGAAACCATGAGCGTTCCGGACGGGACCATGGCCCCGCCGCATGCCGCCCCACCTGCCTCCGTGGGTGCATCGTCGTCGCGGTCCGCGGGAGCGTGGCTGGAGACCTGGAAGGGCCTGGCGTTGCTGTACGTGCTCTTCGCCGGCGCGTACCTGGGCGCGTCGGGCGGGCGTCTTCGACAGCATTCCGCGTACAACCACTATGTGTATCTGGCGGAAGGGTGGTTGGCGGGCCGGCTGTCGCTCGGCGGTCCTCCCCCCAACGAAAACGATTGGGCCAAGGTGGACGTGCTCACCCTGCGCGATGGAAGGATCCTGCGCGGCAGTTACGGCGGACGCGGTGGACCGGCCGATCGCTTCTATCCGCTGCGGGGTCGACACGAGACGGTGGCCGCGGACGAGATCGTGTCGCGGAGCTCGATTCGCTACGTGTCGTTTCCGCCGCTGCCGGCGTTGCTGATGCTGCCGCTGGTCGCGATTTGGAGACTGAATTTCAACGACGTCTTGTTCACCGCTTTGTGGGCGGCGGCTAACCCCGTATTGCTGTTCTTGTTGCTCCGGTTTCTTTCGCGGCGGGACCTGTCACGCCGCTCGCGAGTTGACGATTTGTGGCTGACGATCATGTTCGGCCTGGGTTCGGTCTATTACTATTGTTCCGTCGTCGGCGAAGTCTGGTTCACCGCCCACGTCGTCGCCGTGACGACCGTCATCGGGTTTGCCTGGGCGGCGCTCGACGCGGAGCGCCCGGTCCTGGCCGGGCTGTTCGTCGGCCTCGGCCTTGCGACCCGCCCACCGGGGCTCGGTTTCATGTCGGTACTTTTTCTCTGGGAGGCCGCCCGAATCACAGGCGTCCTGGTCGTTTGCGATGGAAAGCGACGCTTTCGTCCCAATCGCGCCTTTGTTCGCAAGCTGTTCCAGTTCGGCGCCCCGCTCGCTGTCGTGCTGACCGTGCTCTTTGTGCACAACTGGGCGCGGTTTGGGCAGCCCTTCGAATTCGGTCACCGCTATCTGAACGTGCAGTGGCAAGAACGCATTCAACGTTTCGGGCTATTCAACTACCACTTCCTGTCGCGAAACCTGGCCGCTGCCCTCATCCTGCTGCCGCGCGTGCTCGCGCGATGGCCATTCGTGAAAATTAGTCAGCACGGGATGAGCCTGCTCATCACCTCGCCGCCGCTTGCGTACACGGTCATGCCGGTCGAGCGGAGCCGGCTGACGGCGCCGCTGTGGCTGACGGTCGTGGCGACCGCCTTGCCGTCGTTGCTTTACCAGAACTCGGGTTACGTGCAGGTAGGCTATCGGTTCAGCCTGGACTACATGATCTTCCTGATGATGATCCTGGCCGTCGGCAACCGGCCGCTGTCCCGCACATGGAAGGCGCTGATCGTCGTTTCGATCCCGGTCAATCTGTTTCTGGCGGTCGTCTTCGATCGCTATATGGATTTCTCGTACGACGACAGTTTCTTCCCCCACGGGTTCAACTAGTGCCTCAGACCGGATTTCGATCCGGGTATCGCTTCGGTCTCACGGCCGGGGCCTTCGTTGCTCCTCGTCAGCGACGGCCCCCTCCATGAGAGGACCCTCGCGCGCCAGGCGACGGCGAGAAGGAACGCGGGGCGGCAGGAGAAGATGAGCGCGGCGCTGCCGGGAGCGAAGATCCCGTGCCCGGCGGACGAGCCCCTGGTGACATCGAAGGGGCGGCGCCCCCGGCGCGTCCCCAGCCTGGGTACGTCCCCGTCGGCGACGCCGGTGCCGACCGGTACATCTGCGTCGGAGGTGCTCCACGAACGACAGGCGCGGCGCGTCCGGGGCCCGCCCCACGCCAAGCGGAAGCGGGAACGCTGCGAATGGGAGGCGCCACCCGATAGCCGCCCCCGCGATAGAATCGCCCGCCGCCATAGTAGTGCGGGTAGTACGACCGGTAGTAGAAGGAAAAGTAGGGCCAGTAGGCCCAGAAGAATGGATCGTATGGGCCCTGCCAGTAGTTCCACGAACCCACGACCGTGAAATAAGGTGACCACGGTCTCCACAGATGACTGTGGCCGCCCATCATGAAACACCATCCCCCCCCGTACTCGGCCAGGATGGGATGGGCGCCGTAATACGGATAGGTTTGCCCTTCGTAGCCAAAGTCGCGCGGATCACCCGTGAAGTAGTAACAACCGTCCGCCAGAGAGAACAGCCGCATATCCACGGGTGGATATGCGCGAATGTGTTGCCCTTCGGTGGGGTCCCACGCATACCCCGGCTGGACGCGGGTGTCGACCGGATGCGGGCCGACGTAACAGTATCCGCCGCCGGGCACGGCGTAGGGATCGCCCTCGACGTTGGGCGGAATCAGGCTGGAGCCTTCCGGGTTCTGCCGGTCATACATCGCGCCATACGCCTGTTCCTGCGCGGTGGGCGTTGAAACAGGCGGCGGGCCATAGCCCGGCATGTCGGGCTGCGGATAAATGGAATCGTCGGCCGGTTCGAACTGCTGTTGCTCGTCGCCCTGCGGCTCCTGGGCCAGCGCCTCCGACGCGCGGCCGGTCAAAGTCATGAGGAGCACCGCCCCGAGCGACAACGGATTCCACGACCTGTTGCGCTTTGGCGGGTGCTGGCCAGGTTCGGTTGAGGAATGCATCAATTTACCCCGCGTGATCAAGAACGAATCGAATTCACAGCAAACATCGCGCCACGGCTTGGCCGCCGAACCCCCGGGTTTTCCCGGCAACGACCCGCGCGCTGTGCGAGGGATTCACGGTCGTGCCCGCCACCGGAACACGAATTGCCGACCATCGCATTGCGGTCGGAACCAATCCGTCCTAGTTTAATGCTGAAAATCACCATGTCCATCGAAGTTCAAATCGCCGATCTCCTCAAAGAGTCCATCCGCGGCCGTGACCTGCGAACGGCGGACTGCGTTCGCATGATCAAGACCAAGCACATGGAACGTCGCACCGCGGCTGGATTCAAGGGACCGCTCGATGACGCCTTGTGGCTGGATGTGATTGCTTCCTATCAGAAGCAATTGCGCAAGACCCGCGAGGAATACGTCGCCGTCGGAGAGCGCGGGACCGCCGCGCTTCCTCAGATCGACTTCGAGATCGAGCTGTGTGGGCGTTTTTTGCCCAAGGCCGCTGGCGAAGAGGAGGTTCGGGTGGCTGTGCTGGAAGGCATCGCGCGTCTGGGTGTCACCGACCCGAAGCAGGCCGGACGCCTGATGGGCGAGATCATGAAAGCCAACAAAGGTCGTTTCGAAGCCGCGATGGTCAAGCGTTTGGTCGAGCAGGAGCTGAGCCCAAAGGGGTAGTGCGGC
>JADGRC010000097.1 GCA_017881245.1 Pseudomonadota bacterium | reverse complement strand
TATGACGTCCCCAACAGCAAGACGATCCTTGCCGTTCTTGCCGTCCTGACCCTCCGGTGGCACCTCGACAATCACGGCGCCCTTGATCGATGTCGGCAACCCAAGCGATTCTGCCAACCGGGGCGTTAGCGTCTGCAGCGAGAGTCCCAGCGCCGAGGTCTCGTCGTCGTCACCTGGCGCGTCGCCCGGCCGGGAGGGGAGCTCAGCGAGGACCACCGGGACGTTGGCCTTCTTCCCTTCGCGCACGTAAGCGACCTGCACCTTGGATCCAATGTCGCGCGTGGAGACGTAGTCGATCACATCCCCCGCGCCTCCCATCGACTGGCCGTCGATCTCGGTGATGACGTCGCCGGCGTGCAGTCCGGCGCGCAGCGCGGGACTGCCGGGCGTGACGTCACTGATGAACGCTCCGCTCGCGGGCGCGCCGGCGGAACGCGCCAGGGAGGCACGCTTGGCGGGATCGAGATCGGTCACATCGCCGAGCAGCACACCCAGAAACGGGTAGCGAACGCGACCGTTCTTGATCAGGGCCTCGGCGACGCGCCGCACTTGATTGATGGGAATCGCGAATCCGTAAGCGCCACCCGGACCGGTGTTGATGAGCGTGTTGATCCCCACCACTTCGGCGGCTAGGTTCACGAGCGGGCCGCCCGAATTGCCAGGATTGATCTTCGCGTCGGTCTGAATGTAGCGGCGCACGCGTTCCCCGGACATCTGGACGTATCTGCCCACGCGGCCCTTGCCGCTCACAATTCCCGCGGTGACGGTTTGGTCCAATCCCAACGGACTGCCCACGGCCAGCACCCATTCACCGACGTCCAGCTTGTCGGAATCGCCGAGCCGCGCGGCCATCAAACCGGAGGGCACTTCGACCAGGCGCACGACCGCGACGTCGGTCTGACGGTCAGTGCCGACGACCTTGGCTGAAAGTTCGCGCCCGTCGGGAAATGTGACGCTGACCTTGGACGCATGGGACACGACGTGCCGGTTCGTCACGATGTTTCCCAACCCATCAAGGACAATGCCCGACCCAGTTCCATGTTGCGGCCCCGGCTCGGTGGGCCGCCCGAACTGAAAGAAGCGCCGAAGCTGCGGTGGCAAGTCTCGCGGATCGGGAGCGCCCTCGATCGGGTCGTCATCCTCCGCCCGGGGGTGCGCAACCTCGACATCGACGCGAACGACGCTGGGTCCGAGCGCCCGCGCCACGTTCGAGAACGCGCGTGACAACGCTCGCGCTTCACTCGGCGGATCGGTTCGCGGTGTCAGGGTTGCGATGGGAACCAGCACGGCTGGCGTCGCGGTCGCGATCCCCGCGGATTTTGGAGCCGGGACGATCTCCGGTTTCGCTGTGCCGGGTGACGGCGACGAGGTTTGTGGCCTGAGTCTGTCGATTGGAACCGAATCGGATTCGTCGCCCGGCTTGTGCTTCGCCAGATCGCTGCACTGCCAGCCGCCCGTGGCGACCAAAACGAACGAGACCGCCAACATCGAGGTCACTCGCCGAAGCACGCCTTGCTCAGCATCGAAATCGTGAATCATGAATCGCTGCATCTTGAACCGCCGCCAGCCCCATTGCCACCACCTGCGGCCCCTGACGGTGCCCGAGGCGCGAACGAGTGTTTCTGGGTCGCAGGTCTTCTGGCTGACGTCCAGCCACCCTTATGAGGGATGCTCCCGAGTGGATGCCGTCAGCCACCTTACGGGGGATGCTCTCCGAGCATGCCCATCACTTCGGACGTATATCCGCCCGTCGTCCCTTCGTGCAGCACCAAGGGCAACTCGTGAACGAGAGCGGCCGGATCGGCGCCAACGCGCGCCTCGACGAGCACTCGCGACGCGGGCCGATCCTCTCGAGGTCGGACCAGACGTAGGCGGGTGGGCGTCAATCGGCGACGTTGCATGCCCGCGAGCAGATCCTGCAAGCGCTCGGCCGGATAAACGATGACGACACGGCCGTTGGGACTCACCAGGCTCGACGCGGCGTCGAGACATTCATTCAACGTCAGGGAAACCTCATGGTTGGCCTGAGCCCGCTCCGGATCGGGTGACGGTAACCCGGCCGACAGAACCCGATACGGAGGATTGGTGGCGACCAAGTCGAACGACGAGCGAACCAGCGGTGGCTGCCCTGCCGCGCTGCGGATGTCGCCGTGCAGAATCTCCACGCGGTCGACGAAAGTGTTACGAGCGAGACCAGCCGTGGCCAGCGACGCGAGACGGGCCTGGATTTCCACGCCCACGCCCGTGGCATTCGGATCGGCCGCGGCCAGCAAGAACGCGAGCGCGCCCGTGCCGCAACCAATGTCGAGGAACCGGCCGGCCGGAAGCCGGGCAAACGCGGCCAGCAATACCGGATCCAAGCTTGATCGAAAGCCCCGCACCGGCTGCAGCAGGGTGATGCGTCCGCGCAGGAGCGTATCGACGGTGAATTCGTCGGCCATCGGGCCACGACCTCAGGTCAATCCGTCGATCCGATACATCACCAACCCGGTTCCGAGCTTGGGTTGAAAATACGTGGACTTCTGGGGGAGAACGAAGCCCGCCTCACACGCGGACAACACATCATTGACCGGCGTCGCGTTCATCAAGAAAGCAGCCTGCGCGCGTCCAGCCGCCACTTCCCCGAGTGCCTCGCTCGTGTCGTGGGTGTAGCCAAGGAACGCCTGACGCGCCATCGCCGCGGCGTCGATCCCCAGCATCGGACCGAGGACTAGCCCGTGCAACACGCTGACATCCAGGCCCCGCAACGCCGGCGGCCCCAACGACGACAGATCCGCGTTCGGGCGCAGCCCAAGCCACAAGGTTCCCGTCTTGCCGCTGGCACACACGGCGAACGTCACGCGGCGGGCGCCCTCGACGGCCAGACGCTTCT
This sequence comes from Pseudomonadota bacterium, assembly GCA_017881245.1. Taxonomy (GTDB): domain Bacteria; phylum Myxococcota_A; class Polyangia; order Fen-1088; family Fen-1088; genus FEN-1088. The sequence goes on along the minus strand of JADGRC010000097.1, from coordinate 1,335 downwards.
CCACCGAAAGGGGATCCCGCTCGTCGCCGACGGCGATTTCGAACGCCGTGGCCGCGCGTTTTTCGAGCGCGCCCAGATCGAACGCGGCAAGGTTACGAACCAGGCGATGCGTCGGAAGGACCAACAGGCCGGGATCCTCGGCCCGCGCCAGAAACACGCAACCCCAATCGGCCGCCGCGCCGCCGGCCGGCGCCACCGGCGGACGAATTTCGTCGCGCACGGCCAACATGGTCTCGTACCGATGATGACCGTCGGCGATCAGGACCTGCCGTCCCGCGAGCGCACGGACAAACCCGGCGATCAGGACCGGGTCGGTCACGGGCCACAAACGGTGTCGACACCCGTCCGCCGTCGTCGCGTCCAGCACGGGCGCGGTCGTGTCCACGGAAGCCAACAATGCGGACGTCTCTCCGCCGGGATCCCGGTAAAGGCCGAAGACCTGCGACAGGTGTGTCCGGGTGGCGCGCATCAATTTTCGCCGATCCTCCTTGGGGGCCGCCAAGGTGTTCTCGTGAGGCAATACGACTCGCGCGGAAAATGGTTCCAGGCGCAGTCGGCAAAAGAACCCACGACGCGCGAACCCACGCTCGGCCGTACCGGGAACGGCGTAGCGAAACTGCTGCTCGTAAACATAGATGGCGGGGCGATCGTCGGTACGCAGGATTCCCTCGGCGATCCATGACTCCAGCAACTGTCGAGCGTGCTCGTACTTTGCGTCACCGTCGCCGCGAGGCAATTCCAGTCGAATCACGTTGTGCGGATCGCGGCCTTCCAGGGCGGCCCGCTCGGTGTCGGAAACAACGTCGTACGGTGGCGCCAGCAAGGACGCCACATCCGCGACGCGCGACAGATCATAACGCAATCCCCGAAATGGTCCGATGTCCGCCATGTTCAATCCACCTCTATGCGAAGAGCGCCCTGGCGCAGAATTTCCAAGCGCCCCGCCCGCACGCGCGCCAGCGTGCTCGGAACCCCACCCGCCGTGATACCGCCGTGAATCACCCGGCAACGTCCTTCGAACATTTCCTCGACCTGGTCGGGGGATGTCGCCGGGGCCACGCCTGCGGGATTGGCGCTGGTCGCCGTCACCGGACTGCCGAACGCGGCGACGAGGGCCTCGGCCGTCGGGTGCGACGACTCGCGAACGGCCACGAAGCCATCCGCAACCAGGGGGCGCGGCAAATCGAGGCGGGCGGGCAACGCCAGGGTGAGAGGCCCCGGCCAGTATGCCGCCATCAAACGACGCGCGAGCGGCGGCACGGTCTTGCACAGACGCTCCAGCATCTCGGGTCCCTTCACCAACACCGAAATCGGCTTATTGGCGTCGCGCCCCTT
>JADGRC010000096.1 GCA_017881245.1 Pseudomonadota bacterium | reverse complement strand
TAAAGCGTTGGGAGCCATGACCTGGGTCACCGAGTCCAAACTACATCCCCCAAGTGGACGGGCCGTGGAATCGAATGCGGCCCAACGACTTGAGACATATGCCGGTCGAACCAAACTGAAACGGCTTCTTCTCGATCGAGGCGGGCTTCCAACTCCTTGCCGGCGGCCGATACAAAAAGGTCATCAGGCTCAATCTCTTTTCCGAAGGGGTGGAGGGTGAGGCCGAAATGCTTGCGGCCTTGTTTGACCCGTTCGCCGAGGGCGGCTCGGATCGCCTCCTGGTCGATCGCGTCACGCCCAGAACACGCACGCCCAGAACACACCTGGCCGGGAAAAGGATCGAGCGACTACGCGACGCGCGGTCAAAGCCCTCGCCTTCAGGCGAGGGTTGTTTACTCTTGGGCAGTCATTGGGACTGTTTCGCTCGGATTGGGATCGGCAGGGGCCGATGACGGATCGGCGGGCGCACGAATCGGCGACTGCGACGAATGCGAGGGGAGGGATTTGGGCGTATACGTGTCCGACTCCGCGCTGTCCATGTCGAACCGCCATTCTGGCATCCACGAGCGAGGGCCGGGACGTGCTTTTGAGGCAAGGCGCCCCTATTAGGGACGCCTGGAACAGCGGCGCAAGCTATGCGCAAGCCGCCAAGGACGTGAGCGGCCTATTGGTTTTCGCGTTGGACATCGACAGCGCGGCGGTCTACCCAATCGACGGTCACGACCGCATCGACTTGCAGGAGCGTCGTGATGTAGCTGCCGTTGTCGAGCGCCTCGATGGCGACATCCTCGATGAACTTGGGCGTCTTTGGCTGAAGGGCAAAGGCCTTGCCGACCCCGAGCAAGCGATCCAGCGCGCCAATCGTATCGTAGCTGCGAATGCTCAGCGCGGTCTTTCTACCAGCGAGAACCAGTTCCCCGAGTTATCCTTGAACGTCGCCTCCAGGCCGTAGGGTCGTTGCGCCGGTGGGCTCTTGAACTCCACACCGCTCGCCACGAGGTCGGCGTAGGTCCGTTGACAATCGTCCGTTTCCAGGACGCCGCCGCCAATGGCGCCCTTTGCCACCAGCTGCCTGAAGGCGGTCGCGGTCGCGGCATCCATCATGGGCGAGGCCTCGATCGGCATGAGGATCATCTCGAGTTTCGACTGGGCTTTGGGGGCCACGGTCAGCCATCGGAATCCGCCCATGGTCATGTCGGCGCGTACCTCGAAACCGAGCTTGTCGACGTAGAACGCCCGCGCTTCTTCCTGGTTGGCGACGTAGATGGTCATGTGGCTGAGGGACGTGATCATGCTTGCCTCCTGATGATGGCTTCGAGTTATCACGGCCGGAACGAAAGTGGCTTCTCCAAAGTTGCGATTCGTGCTGCTTGCGGAACGAACGCCCCCGCGAAGCAGAACGGAATGGCGACCGTCTCGACGAATTCGGGCTGCGCGACGGTCGTACGCAGTCGCCGCTGATACTCCACGGGGGGCACGTGTACGTGGCGGCGAAACAGGGTGCTGAACGAGCCCAGGCTGGCAAAGCCCACCTCGAAACAGGTCTGTGTGACCGAACGACCGGCGCGGAGATAGGTCTTGGCCTTTTCGAGTCGCAAACGGGTCAAATACGCGTGCGGGGTCTCGCCGAAAGCTTGTCGAAAGACACGCAGCAGGTGGTGGCGCGAAATCCCGGCGGCCCGCCCCAGCGCGGATAGGTCGTGCGCGCTCGCGAGATCGTCATGCAAGACGTCCCGCACGCGGCACAGCCGGCGGAGTAGTTCGCCGTGAATCGATTTGCCCATGTCTTGGAACCAGGATTCTAGCCTCGGGATTCGATTCGCGCACGGCTTCCGCTTGTCGCAGGGGTTAGCCAAACGACCCCGAAACCGACGTGGGAGTACCACGCGAGTGGCCGCGATCGCGATTACGCCCGCGAACGACGTGCTCGGCGGCGCGCAGGTGGCCAAGTTGGCGCGGCGGTATCTCGGCTGGTGCTACCTGGCGGCGCTATTTCTGCGGGGCCCGACGCCGCTTAGCGCGGCGCCGGACGGCGAAGAGCACGCCAGCCAAAACCATCACTGCCTGCCAATTGATCGCGCCGCGTGCGGCCGCCGTGGAGCAACTGCATCCGCCGGTGCCTTTCGTGGCGGGTTGGGCTGCTGGCGCGCCAGCCGCACCGCCGATGCCCATGGTTCCGCCGGTGCCTGCCGATCCAGCGGTCCCAGCTGCGCCGCCGGTGACCGCAACGCCACCGACGCCAACCGCACCACCGGACCCCGACGCCCCGCCGTTCCCCCTCGAGCCACCGGATTCCGCCGTTCCCCCGGTTCCCGCCGAGCCAGCGGTCCCAGCCGCGCCGCCGATCGGATTGCCAGCGGTGCCCGCCGAGCCCCCGTTCGCTCTTGCCCCGGCTACACCGCCGGTAACCGCAGATCCGCCGACGCCAGCCGCGCCGCCGGTACCCACCGCGCCACCGGATCCCGACATCCCACCTCTCGCGCTCGAGCCACCGGATCCCGGCGTTCCCGCGGTTCCTCCGCTACCCGCCACCGCGACGGTTCCCCCCGCCCCGCTCTTGCCGCCCGATCCTCCCGAGCCGCCGGTTCCGCCGGCACCGCCCGCTGCCCCGCTGTCGCCCACGCCTGCATCGATGGATGCTCCCAGCGGCACGAACGTGAAGTCTCTGACGATGATCTCGACGTTCTGCCCGTTTGACGGCGGGCCTTGGAAACACCACAGGTTCATGCCGAGAGGCAGCGCTTGCTGCGGGACCGCGGTCGCCGGGGTCGCGGGCGCAAACGTCCACGCCTTGATGAGCCCTGCGGTGCTGCCCAATGGCTCGAACCCGCTCATCGTGACGAAATCGATCTGGGTGCTGCTCCAGGTGAACCTCGACGTGGTGTAGGTGCCCGTCAGCGTGAAATCGAACGTGATCTCGCTGCTGCCCGTCCCGGTCGGCGGATACACGGTGTAGTTACCGTTCGGGTAGCTCGCGTTGCCCCAGCGCGCGTACTCGATGTCGATCTCGTTCTGGCCGTCGCTCCCGATGCCCGCCTCGGGCCCGTACGGGTAGAGCCCGACGACGACGTTCTTGTCGAGCTTGTCGACCGGCCCGTCAATCTGCCACTGGTAGGTGCCGAAGCCAATCTTGTCGGTCGTGAAAATCTCCGCGCCGGTCCATGTACCGCCGCTGTTGGTGACCCTCATGTGCAGATACCCGTCGGTATCGATGGAGATATTGGCCGCGTTACCCTGGCAGACGCCGGCCATGCCGCCCGCGGTCACGTTCCAGGTGTGGCCCTTCCAGGTAATGGTCGCCGCGTGGCCAACCCGGCCGATCGCGAGGGTCGCGGTGAGGCCCGCCAACGCAGACAAAAGAACCGTGGACCTGGATCGCATGCAGACTCCTCCTGGAATACGAGCACGGGAGCTAGTCTACCCCATCGCGTAAGATTCTGGCCGCCATCATCGAGCCGGACGCCAGCGATTCGGCCGGACCGCAACAGCCCCGAACTCCGGCTCGTAATCCCGCCTCCAGCGATTGCTGTGTTTCATTGACCGTATAGCCGCGTCCGGTGATCCTTGCCCATCCAAGGGATGCGCCGAACTCGGCACTAGCCGGCGCCCTGGAGGATCTACGGGCCGCGGCGGTACCAGCGGCGCTGGGGGAATTCACAACAACGGCGGGGCAACCGGTTCGGGCGGAGTATCTGGCTGCGCCGCGCCGAATGGCCTATACCTCCTTCACTGGGTGGAACGTTCTGGGGGATCTTGCACTACGCCCTCCGACCAGAACGTGTCGTTCATGGCGACAAGCAACCCAACCGGGATAACATGGAGCGCGGATCATTGCACATCGAACGTTAAGTAGGGGTGGCCTAGACTTTAAGAAAAGGAGCACGAGCCAATGCCTGAGCATGTCAGCATCACCGAGCCGGACTTGGCCGATCTGGCCCGTGCCAAGAAGCTGCTTGAGAATCCAGGCTTCATCGCCAGGGCGGCGGACGCTGTCGGGACGCCGATTGATAAGTTGCTGCATGCTTTGCCCGAAAAGGCCTCGACGGCAATTCAAACCGCGACGAGAACCGCCCTCGAAAAGGCCCTCAAGGTTGCCGTGGCCACTCTCGG
>JADGRC010000009.1 GCA_017881245.1 Pseudomonadota bacterium | reverse complement strand
TCCTTCTGCGTGTACGCCTTGATGTTGTCGATGTAGTTGGCGCACAGCTTCGCGATCGCTTCCTCATCCGCGCTGATCGCCCGCTGCACTTCGTTCTTCACCATGTCCTCGTACTCTTGCTTCACCATTCCGAGCAACATCGAGAAATGCCGCCGCTGATCGTCATTCGTGATCAGAGAGTGGTGACGTAGCCCCGATTCCAACTCGTTCATGACCATGAATGGATTCACGCAACCCTCGCCCCGATCGCTGACCAGGGCGTTCGAGATCTTGTCCTGGATATAACGAGGCGAGATCCCGTCCATGCCCTCGCGCACGGCCTCCTTGCGCAGCTCCTTGATGTTGTCCTGCGTGAACCCGGGCAACGTTTTGCCGTCGTACAGCTTCATCTTCTGAACCAGCGTCAGCTGATTCTTCTTGGGGTCCTCCAGGCGCGTCAGCACCGCCCACATGGCGGCGGTCTCCAGCGTATGGGGCGCGATGTGTTTCCCCCGGATCTTGGCCGCGTTGTAGTCCTTTTCGTAAATGCGCCGCTCTTCCGAAATGCGTGTGATGTACGGAATGTCGATCTTCACCGTCCTATCCCGCAGCGCCTCCATGAATTCGTTCGACAGTAGTTTCTTGTATTCCGCCTCGTTGGTGTGACCGAGAATCACCTCGTCGATGTCCGTCTGCGCGAATTTTTTTGGTTTGATCTTGTGTTCCTGCGACGCGCCCAGCAGGTCATACAGGAACGCCACGTCTAGCTTCAGGACCTCGATGAATTCGATGATGCCCCGGTTGGCGATGTTGAACTCGCCGTCGAAATTGAAGGCCCGCGGATCGCTGTCCGAACCGAACTCGGCGATCTTTCGGTAGTTGATGTCGCCAGTCAGCTCGGTCGAGTCCTGATTCTTTTCGTCCTTGGGTTGAAAGGTCCCGATCCCGACGCGATCCTGTTCCGACAGAATCAGGCGGCGCACCCTGATGTGTCTGACGACGTCGGCCCAGCTGCCCTTGTGGTACAGCATCAGCTCGCGGAAGATGAGGCGGCACGCCGGATCGAGATCGCCGTCAATGTGAACCTGCCGCCGATTCGGCACGTTGATGCCCAGCTCCACCAGCGCCTTGTCCCGCCACTCCAGAGGGATCAGGCGCAGAGGTTCCTCGTGCATCGGGCACTTGAATTCGTGCTGGCCGCCCGCGACCTGAGCCAACGCCTCGGGCAGTACCCAATCGAAGGTGTACATGGCGCCCTCGGGGGTTCGCGAATACTCCTCTAGGCCCCGCTTGATCAGTCGAGCGATCGTCGACTTCGAACTGCCCACGGGGCCATGCAACAAGATGACCCGGCGCTCGGTGCCGTAACGCTGCGCCGCGCTCTGGAGGACGCTCACCAGCCGCATGAGCGGAATGTCGAGGCCATAGATGGCGTCCCGTCCGCCGTGATGGTCGTCCTTGAAGAAGTTGAAGCGAACCAGGCGCTTCTTGTTGTCGATGTATTCTTCCTGGCCGTACGACAGGATCATGTCGTAGACGCGCTGGAAAGCCGTGCGCGTGATCGCCGGGTTCTTCTTGATCAGACCCAGATAGTCCTCGAAGCTCCCGGACCAGTTGATCTCGGCGTATTCTTTCAGGTTCTGCAGGCCCGCTATCTTGTGGATGAGGGGCGGCACGTCACCGGCCTTGCCGGCGACAGAATCAGGCGGGGCCATCGGCATTCTCCTTGAGTGGGCGAGTGAGCGCGGGTCGAACCAAGTTCAATCGACAGGTCGTGTTTTATTTTAGCACGGCGTTCCATATCCCGCGCGTGCCGTGTGCCGCTTTTGATGTTCCTTTCGACCGAGTGAGCGGCCTCCTTGACCCCGTCGGTCCGCTCCCGCCGACACCCCCCTAATAGTGCCCGAGCGATCCATCGATCCGGGCGCGGCGCAGAGCGAACACGAACAACGCGACGCCGGCCGGCACCAGGACGCCCGCGAACAGGGCCAGCGCGGCCAGCGATTCCCACAGATCGGCGGGGCGCGCTCCGCGCAACAGGGATCCCCGCACCAGTTCCAGGGCGTGGGTCAGCGGCAGCATTCGGCCGACGGTCCGCAGCCACACTGGTAACACAGAGACCGGGTAGGCGACCCCCGAAAGCAGGAGCGAAGCGCTGGCCAAGAGCGTCGCCACGGGATTGTTTCGCCTGACCAGCAAGGTTGTAGCCGCCGAGAGCAATCCCAGACCCACGAACGTCCCCATCACCAACGGCGCCGCGACGATCACGGACGTCAGGTTCGCGCGGGGGAATCCGACACCGAGGACAAAGATGGCCAGCAAGAAGTAAAACGTCGCCCGGACGACCGCGAGGGCGAACTCATACACAGGACCCACGCCGAGAACGATCCACGGGGGGGCGGGCGTAGCCATCTCGGCTTCCAGCACGCCCAGAACCTGCGCGCTCCGAATGCGCATCGACAGGTTCGACACCCCCACCTGCTGAAAATCCATGACGACGAACCCCACCACCGCGAACGCCAGATAGTCGCCGCCGTAGGGCGCTAGGTGGGCGTTGCTGGAGGCGCCGATCAGACGGGCCATGAACGCCAGCGCCAAGACCGAAAAACCGAAGGCCAGACTGCGCACGATGAACGCCACCCGATACCCGGCCACGGTGCGGGCCTCTCGACGCGCGAACGCGAGGAGAACCCGACCGAACCAAAGAACCGCCCCGGGGGCGGGGGCCGCGGTCACAGGCCCAGCTCCGCGTCAAGCCGATCGGGCGAGGTTTCACGGATCAGGCGGCCGCGATCGAGCAGGAAGATCCGATCGCCGAGAGCCCGCGCCTCACCTGGATCGTTGGTCCCAATCATGGCGGTTCGGCCCGCGCCCCGAATCACGTCGTTTCGTAAGAACCGCCGCAGATCGCGCGCTCCAATGGGATCGAGACCCAGCGTGGGCTCGTCCAGCAACAGAACATCCGGCGCACCCAGCAGCCCTCGGGCCATCGCCAGACGCTGGCGCATTCCCCGGGAATACGTGCGAAACGGGCGGTCCGCCGCCTCGTGGAGCCCCACGCGAACAAGCAGTTCCGATGCGCGCGCACGCGCGTCGGGCGCCGCGTACCCTTGCAGCGCCCCGAAATATTCCAGGTTGTGCCGTCCCGACAGCGGCCAGTGAAAGCTCCGCTCGTCGGCGACCACGAAGCCAACGCGCCGCCGAAACTGGATTCCGTGAGTGAGCACATCCAGACCGGCCACCCGCGCGTGACCGGTCGACGGCGACAGCAATCCGGACAGGATGCGCAGCAGCGTCGATTTGCCTGCACCGTTCGGCCCCATGAGGCACACGATCTCGCCCGCGGCGACGCGGAATGAGACGTCCACCAGGGCCGCCACCGGCGGTCGCGTCAGGCGGCCCCGCAGCAATTCGCGCATGCCGGCCGCGGGATGGAACGTCTTGCCCAGTCCCGTCACCGCAATGACCGCCGCGTCGGGAACAACGCCTTCGCCGTGGCCCGCTTCGCCGCCGCCGTGGCCCGCTTCGGCTGTCGTCATGGCTCGCCCATCGCCTTGCCGCCGCGTTGGTACTTGACGACGTTGGCCTCGTGCTCCGCGACGGTCCGGGCGAACACGTGGGTGCCATCGTTGCGCGACACGAAGTACAAGAACGGCGTTCCGTCCGGTGCCATCACCGCCTCCAGCGCCGCCCGCCCCGGATTCGAGATGGGGCCCGGCGGCAGTCCTTCGTGCGCGTACGTACTGTACCGATTTTCCTTGTCGTCGAGGTGAATGCGGTGAATACGCCCGTCCCACCGCTCGCAGGCCGCAGAACGCGGAACGGCAACCGTGCAACCGTAGATGATGGTCGGATCGGTCTGCAACAACTTGGGCTTGAATGTCGGAAAGCGCAACCGATTCAGAAACACCTGCGCGATGCGCGGTCGCTCGCGGGCCTGACCCGTCTCCTTCTCGACGATGGAGGCCAGGATCACCACCTGGCGGTCGTCCCACCCCAGCGTCTTGTGCAGATCGGCCAACCCCTTGCCGTGCGCCCCGCGCAATTCTTCGTAAACCTGACGGTGACGCCGCACCATGGGCACGAGCGCCCGCGAAGCCGGCGTGCGCGGCCGCAGCTTGTACGTGTCGGGGTACAAGTACCCCTCCAGCGTCGTGCCGGGCAAGCCCAACTGGGCGACAAACGCCGGATCGGTCGCCTGCACCAGGAACTCGTTCTTCGGAGTGACCCCGGCGGCGTCGAAGATATCGGCCACCTCCAACAGATTCTTCCCTGGTGGGACCGTGACCGCCACCAGCTCGTCGGCGGCCCCTTTGACCAGGACCTCCAACATCTGTTTCGGCGTGGCCGGCGCGAAAATCACATAACGTCCCGCCTTGAACCGCCCGGCGACGCCCCTTTGGCCGGCGTACAGGCGAAAGATCGACGGCCTGTCGATCAAATCGGCGGCGTGCAGGATCTCGGCCACCTGGCCGGCACTGGCCCCCTTGGGAATTTCCACCTCCACGCGACCACGGGCGTGACCGGAAGGTTTGTCTCCATAACGCCATGCCGCGAACGCCACCCACGCCACGACGGCGATTCCAAGCACAGTCGTTATCGAAAACACGACCAACGCCCGCTTCATCTCGCGTTTCATGGCGACCCCGGTGCGGGGGCGGAATGTAGCGCCAACCAACGCTGCAAGATGAGGGCGGCGGCCACGCGGTCGACCACCTGTTTGCGCCGAGCGCGAGAGAGATCGGCCGCCAACAAGATCTCCGTCGCCTCGACGGTGGTGAAGCTCTCGTCGATCAGTTCGACCGGCACGGTCAAGACTGCCCGCAGCCGCTCCGCGAAAGCCTCGGCCGCCCGAGCGGCCCGGCCGGCGCGACCGTTGGGGTCGAGGGGTAAACCCAACACGACCCGCTCGGCGTCGAATTTGTTCACGACCCCGGCGATCTCGTCCAGATCGCGCCGGCCACCGCGTCGCTCCAGGGTGGCGTGCGGCTGCGCGGTCAGACCGAGGCCGTCGGTCACGGCGACGCCCATGCGTCGTGTCCCGAGATCGACGGCGACCACCCGCCTTGGCATCGTGCGGGGGTTATATCCGCAACGCGCCGCCGGTCCAAGGGTTCCGGCATCGACGTGGATCGACCCATGTCGAGCGCGGGTGTATGACTTCGTCATGGCCGAACCCATGAAGCCCCCCGTCGGCCCCGACGGCATTCCCCAGATTCAGATCGACATCGACGACGCCACCGCGCAGGGCGCGTATTGCAACCTTGTCCTTCTGAATCACAACGACAATGAATTCGTGCTCGATTTCGCCTACGTGCAGCCCACGACGGCGCGGGCGCGGGTGCGGGCGCGCATCCTGTCGTCGCCCCGTCACGCCAAGCGCCTGCTCCGCGCCCTGGAACTGAATGTTCGTCGTTACGAAGAACGCTTCGGCCGCATCGAGGAGCCCGAAGGGCCGCCAGCGCCGAGCGGCACTCTCAGCTGACCGCGCTCTCGATCGCCGTCACGGTTCCAAACCGGGTGTCCAGCTCGACCAGGGCACCGTAGGGCAAGGCCACGTTGCGGCTGCCGTGGCCGATAGGCGCGCCGGTGGCCACGGGAATCGCCAGGCGCCCCAGCCGATCGTCGATGACTTCCGCCACAGCCGGCGACGAAGCTCGCGTCGGCTCTGGCTCAAGACAACCGGAAAAATCGCCCACCACGACACCCGCGACCGCCGAAAACACACCCGCCGAATCCAGGTGCGTGATCAGCCTATCGACGCGATACGGACGTTCGCCGATGTCCTCCAAGAAAAGAATCGCGCCAGTCAGGTCGGGAAGAAAGGGCGTCCCTAGCAACCGCGACAAGACCTCCAGGTTCCCCCCGAGCAACGGACCCCGCACGCGCCCGGGAACCAAGCCTTCGAGGTCACGCAAGACGACGCCAGGCTGCGGGTCCTCCAACAGCTTGAACAAGGCCAGATGATCGTCCGACGGAAGCCCGGGAATTTGGGTCACGACCGGCCCATGAATCGAGATGATCCCGGCGCCCGCCACCTGCGCCAGCAACGCCGTCCCGTCGGAGAAACCGATGACGGGAACCGGCCTCGCGGTGAAGATGGCTCGATCGATGAACGGCAAAATGCGGGTCAGCCCATATCCCCCGCGCGCCATCACGATCCCGCGCGCGTCGCGATCCGCGAACGCCCCATGCAGTTCATGGATCCGACGTTCGTCGGAACCAGCCAGGAACCCGTCGCGCGCGAACAGTTCGTCGTCGTAGCGCAGCTGGTAACGGGTGCCCAACACCGCCGCGCCCGCGGCGAATCCTTCACGCGGGACCGGACCCGAAGGCGCGATCACGCGAACGACGTCGCCCGGCCGCAGGCGAGGGGGACGAATCACCGGCCGCGGTTCCGCCGGCCTTTTTTTCCACCTCCGGGCCCGCCGAAGGCGCTGGGAGCCGGCGCGGGGATGCGTACGTTTTCCGCGACCGTGCCTGTGCCAGGCGCCGGTGCCTCGTCACCTGATTCCGACGCCATGCCAGCTCGCCCACGCTCCGTCGACGCGTCGACCACGATGCGGCGATGACCACTCGCAGACACGGATAGGGGGCCGTCGGGCGCCGTCGGGTCGGCCGGCGGTGGCGGAAGGTCCCCCTTCGGTTGCACGGGAGCGTCGGGGTGGGCTGGCGCCGCCACAAACGGGACGACGGGCTCGGGCGGCGCCTCCACGGGCGTGCCGAACAGGACCGCCGCGCGCGGATCCGCGAAGCGTACGCGCATTCCCGCGCGTGCCAATTCCTGTGACTCCGACACCGCCTCGACCTTTCCGGGAACGTCCTCGGTTGCGCCACGATCCCCGATCCTCAGCACCACGGGCGTACCGACCGGCAGGGGCTCGGTTATGCCCAGAAACAAACTGCGGGTGTCCAGCTCACGAACGATGGCCGACCGTCCGACAACTACCCCCGCGTAACGAACCTCGATCATCTTGTCCACGGAGACAGCTTATCAGAACCGCGGCGCGCGACCGCGCCGTCGACATGCGTTGCCTGACCTCGCCCGCGCGACCGCGCCGTCCAAGGTGACATGCGTTGCCTGACCTCGCCCGCGCGACCGCGCCGTCCAAGGTGACATGCGTTGCCTGACCTCGCCAGTCCACGGTGACATGTGTTGCGTGCGATCGCGGGCCTTGAACTTGCGGGTCGGCGATCTTAAGGTGTCCGCCAATAGCACGTTTCCGATTGACCCACTCATCGCGCCACCAGGAGACACATTCTTATGATACGCCGGGGACGACCGACGTTGTTTCTAGTCACCGCCACATGGACGGCGCTCGCTTCTCTTCACGCCCCGCCCGCCCGCGCGGACGAAGAGGACGACATTCAGCGCCAGATCGACACCCAGAAGGCGGGCGTTCCGGATCTAGAGCACCTCGACGCTCGACACGGCGCCACCGCCGAATTGCAGCGTTTGCGCGAATGGTTGGACGAGGCATGGGCTCTTCGAAACAAGCACGACACGGACGCGGCCCGGGAGGTGCTGGATCGGTGCTTGTCCCAAGGTGAGCTGATTCGACAGGTGATCGCCGCTTCGCAGGCCAAGGCCGATGTCGCGGCGCGGGAAGCGACGTTGCAGAAGACGCGACAACAAATCGATCGCCAGAAGCAGGCCCTGCGAGAATCCGAGGCCAAGAAGAAATCCCTCGAGCAGGCGGCGCGATCATGAGACACGCCGAACTGCAATTCTTCCGCTGGACGTCCCTCCTGCCGGCCGTCACGCTGTGGCTGGGTGCCTGCGCCACGCCTCCCAAGCCGGCGGCGCTTCAAGCGTACGAGTCTCTCCAGCACGATCCCAACATGGACGAGACACGCAGGCGTTTCCCCAGCCTGGTCGCCAGCGCCGAGCAGTTCGGCGAGAAGGCAGACAAGGAATGGCAGTCGAACGATCTGGATGATTCGTCGAGAGCCGCGTTGATGGCCGAAATCAAGCTGAAGACGGCGCTGGCCCGCAATGATCAGGACCGCGCCAAGGCCAGGATCGCCACGTTGACCGCGGACCAGGCGCGCGCGGACGAGACCCTGGGCAGCGTGGGCAAGGATCTGGCCAGCATGAACGAGCAGGTGAAGCTGATTCAGCAGGCCGAGGAGGACAAGAAGCGACTCACGCAACAGATCATGGCGGAGCAGGACGAGCGCCAAAAACTGTCGCAACAGCTGGCGACCGAGCAAAAACTCGTGGCGGCCCAGTTGGCCATGCGAACCGCCGAGACCGTCGATGCCAACCGGTACGCGGCGGCGGAATACGGCGCCGCCACCAACATGATGGCCAAGGCCGACACCGAGATTAAGCAGAACGCCTGGGGCATGGCGCAGGCGAGCCTGGAGGTGGCGCGCGCCAAAGCAGAAAAGGCAACCGAGATCGCGAAGCCGATGTACGAACAGGAGGCGCAGGCGGCTCAGAACAAGGTGCGCGACGAAGCCTTGGCTCGTGATGCGGCGGCGCTCCCTGGGGTCTCCGTCCGACTTGAACGGCGTGGCGAGCTGCAGCGCTTGATTATCGCAGTCCAGGATCTCTTCGCGAAGTCCCAGACCACCTTGCAGCCGGGCAAGGACGACGCGCTCGAACCGATCGCACGCTTGGTTATGAAATATCCCACCTACCCAGTGCAAGTCGTGGGTCACACCGACAACCGGGGCAAGGCCGGTGAACTGATAGCGCTGTCGCAAGCGCGCGCACAGTCGGTTTTCTCGTCCTTGGTTGCCAAGGGCGTCGAGGCGCGCCGCGTGATGGTCAGCGGCCAGGGCCCGAACGAGCCGATCGCCGATAACAAGATCGGAGCGGGCCGCGCCAAGAACTCGCGTATCGAGGTCATCTTCCTGTACCACTAGCGAGCGCGCCTGCGGCGCTGCGCGGGAGGGCTGGCCCTCCCACGATGCCGGTGCGGCCAAGCCGCACGTCCCGGTTCTTGGATAGGCTACCGCTGTCGCCTCATTCGAGGTGAGACACGTTGGACTCGATGATCAGCGCGGGCGTCTGTGTGAAGTCGCTGTAGCGCACCCACGTCGGCCGCACGCGCGCATGGATGATCCCCGGCCACAGCAGGCGATCGCGCCCGTCCGGGTACGCCTTGAAGTAGATCTCACTCACGCGCTCAAGGTCGGCGCCCGTGCGGAAATCCACAGAGCCCTCGATCTGCGCCGTGACATCGTGATCCCAGCCAACGACGAGCGCAATCCTGGGATCCCTCGCCAGGTTGGCGTACTTGCGCGTGTTCGTGACGGTGTCGAACACGATTTCAAGCGCGTCGCTGATCGCGAAACCCACCACGGCTGCTTGCGGAGACCCACCTGCTGAAACCGAAGCCTGAACGGCGATACGGTGCCTTCTCAAGAACGCAACCAACTCTGCTCGTGTCACGCCGCCACGGTACCCATCGTGAATCCGCGGTGCAAACCTTCACGCACGAAGCCGGAGACCCCAGGCGACGGGCCCTCGGTCGGGCCGCCTAAAGGTTCTGCGCGAAAGTGCCGATAGGTGGGCCCGCAAGGCTCTGACAGGACTCTTGCAAGACTCTGGCAAGACTCTGGGTAGTAAGCGGGCGGCGTCACAATCGCGAGGCGGGCACGAAGCGGGCAAGAACCGCTGGCGCGGCCGCCCTGCGGAGGTCCGTGTAAGTGCCTTGATTGTCAAGGAATTTGGTTCCGTCACGGTTACGCAACTTGTACCAAGAAGACACACGCCATTAACAGCAGTGGCCTTAAGCTACCGGAATGGAAACTATGATCATTGAACGTGGGAGAGTTGTAGGACTGAGAAACGGGGAGGCGTCTGTAGTGACCGCCAGCGCGCCAGAGGGCACGGCGGTGTTCATCGGAAGGGCTTCGTTTCGGATGATTCCAGTCGCGCAAGGCGACGGGGTGATCGCGCGGAACGACGTGTCCAACGACGTGTCCATCGAACAGGGCGCTGGCGTCGCGACCGGGTCCAGCACCGCGACATCGGCGCTGGATGCCGCGTGGTTCGACCAAGGCGATGAGAAAGTCGTACTGTCGCCGCCAGAGACGAGCGTTCCGAGCGAATCGGCGTTCGAAGAGGCGGCCAATCCACCCTGGGACGGGAGCAGATGGGTCGATCGTCATCGGTCCCTTCCCCTGTGGACGATCGCGGCGGCTCTCCTGGCGGGCGTCACAATCACCTTGTCGGCGCAAGCCGTGATGAAGCGGCCCGGACGGTTCGCCATCCCCACGAAACTGGCGGAAGCGACCGTGGGGGCGCCCGCGCGGGCGACGGTGTCGGCGGCGGCGACGGCGACGCAAGTGCCAAATGCCGGGTTATTGCTTCCACCGACCGCGCCGAGAGCGATGAGCCCCACCGTAGTTCCCTCCACCGTCATTTGGGCGGTCAACGCCCAACCGACACCAAGACCGATTTCGCGAGGGTCGTCTATCGATCGCCCGCGTCAGGCCCGCGCCGTAAAGACGCCGGCCGCCACCATGCGCGCGCGAACGGTCACCTGGGTCGATCCCTTCGCCGAAGGAAACGAGCCCTCGGTGACCTCGGCAACGGGAACGTCAGACAAATCCGGTGGCCCCGCGACGACGGCAAGGAAACGTCCCGGCTCCGCGGCGGCCGACCGAAAAGCGGGGAATCGTACAACAGGTGTTTGGGTGGATCCGTTCGCCGAATAAGTCCGACCCCACTGTTCTCGCCGCCGGCGAGCACGGGGATTCGTGTCAACGGAGGGCGAAGGCCAATCCCAGCAACAGCAACATCAGCCCCTCCTGCAGCGACACCTCGTGGGCAGCCACAACCAGTGTACGATCACTCGGAGCGATGTGTGGGAACGGCTCATGGGCATGCATTCTTGTTGCCGCTTTGGCCGGCTGGTCCGGTTGTGGTAGCAACTACCGTTGCACCGGTTCCGCCATTCTTTGTGAATCCTTCACGCCCGCGTACTGCGAGAATGTGTCGGGCTGCGTGGCCGGGGATGTCTGCGGCCTGTACTCCTCGGATGGTCCCGCTCAGGCGTGCGCGGCGAAGGCCGTCGCCGCGACTTGTCTGGCGCCGCGCTGTTCGTGGAGCGGTAGCGCGTGTTTGGACATCTGCGGCACGGTTAATGATATGCAGACCTGCTACAGCATCCACTCCACCGAAAAAACCAATCCGCCGGTGAATTACGTTTGGGAGTGTCTTTGGGTCCATTGCCATGGGACACCCGCTAAGACGGTGTGCTCGGACTACTCGAACGACAGTTGTCCGCGCGAACTCGGTTGCAGCGTGGAAAAGGTGAATGCCTTCTGAGACGTGCTACCCACGGCTCAGGCGGAGCATGCCGGTCGTTTTGGTTCGCCATGTGCCTGCTGTCGTCAGCATTCGCGTCAACCGCACAGACCGCGAATCACGCCCCAGGCGACAATCAACAGGCCGGCGGTGTTCGTGACGGCATTCAGAGTGGCAAGGACCCATCCCGTCGATCTTTCGGCGAACTGATCCCCCGTTCCACGCAACCAGTTCACGAGGCCCGAGAGATCTTGAAACACAGAGGCGACGACCAGCAGCCACGCGGATACGAGTCGCCACTCGGGGGAAAGGTCGGCGAATCCGAGAGCGAAGGCCAATCCCAGCAACATCAGGCCCTCCTGCAGCGACACCTCGTGGGCGGTCAGCAACCAGCGGTGGGCCTCGATCGGTGCCTTCATTCGGCGGCTGGCCAACACCCACCCCAGCACGAACGATAGGACCAAGTTACCCACACCGCCCACGACCAGCACCCGCGTGGCTGGATTGATGACATGGTTCAACATGAATCCTTTCGGGGCTCGAACCCCCACATTCGCGCAAGATTCGGGTAAAAGCCAGGGCCATGAAGGCCATGCCAAGGCCATACGATGAAGGCCATACGATGAACGAAGAGATCCCCGTCGCCGCGCCCGACCTGATCTTGGCCTCGGCGTCACCCCGACGCCGTGAGCTCTTGCAGCGTGTGGGCTTGAATGTCCTGGTGGTTCCGACCGAGATCGACGAGTCCCCGCGCCCTGACGAACGTGCCGGAGATTATGTGCGTCGCATGGCCATCGAAAAGGCCGCCGCGGCCGGCGCGCGACTGGCCGTCCGCGCGCCGACGGTCTCCGACGTGAGCCCAACGGATACCGGGCGCGTGGTTTCGCTGCTGGCGGCAGACACGACGGTGATCGTGGACGGCGCAATCCTGGGCAAGCCGACCGACGAGACCGACGCCCGTCGCATGCTCGAACGACTCGCGGGGCGGCGCCACGAGGTCGCGACCGCGTATCGCATCGTCTGTGGCGCGCGCGAGGTCGATCGGACGGTCACCACCGTCGTCGCGATGCGATTGCTCGATCCCGCGGAAGTGGATGCGTACATCGCCGGCGGCGAATGGCGGGGCAAGGCCGGCGGTTACGCCGTGCAAGGCGTTGCCGCGGCGTTCGTGACCGAGCTACGCGGTTCATGGACCAATGTCGTGGGATTGCCGCTGGCGGAGGTATTGGCAGACTTGCGAGCGCTCGATTCGCTGCCCGGCTATCCCCCCCCGCGTTTCTCGGCGGAGCCGTGACGCGCGGCGAGCAGATCTCGTCCGCTCTGCGCGAAGTGCGCGCGCGGATCGACGAAGCGGCCACGCGCGCGGGTCGACCGGTCGGTCAGGTTCGCCTGATCGCCGTCAGTAAGAAAATGCCACCCGGGGACGTGCAAGCCGCCCTGATGGCGGGCCAACAGGACTTCGGCGAGAACTACGCACAGGAGTTGCGAGACAAGCGGACGGCCCTCGGAGCCTGGGCCGATGTCGGGACGAGCGCCCAGGGGACACCGAACAAGGGCCCATTCGGCCTTGCCTTTCCGCCAACGGAGGCACCACCACGCTGGCACTATCTCGGGCCGATCCAGAGGAACAAGGTGAAGTACCTCGCGGGACAGGTGGCTCTGATTCAGTCGCTCGACGACGCGGACATCCTGGCCGAGATTGATCGGCGCCTCATGGCCGCCGGTGCCGACGCCCCGCAAGCCTGCCTGGTTCAGGTCAACGTCGCCGGCGAGACGCGCAAGGGGGGGGTTCCGCCGCATCGATTGGCGGCATTCCTCGACGGCTTCGCGACGACAACACTCACCACCTGCGCCGGACTGATGTTGATCCCGCCGCTCTCCGACGACGCCGACGCGACCAGGCGACACTTTGCCGCCTTGCGGGAGCTCGCGGAACGAGAGCGGACCGTGAGTCGACCCAACGTCACGCTGTCGGAGTTGTCGATGGGAATGAGCGACGACTTCGTCGAAGCCATCTTGGAAGGTGCCACGATGGTGCGCGTAGGAACGGCGATCTTTGGCGCACGGGGCGCGCCCTGATTTGTTCCCTGTGACGCGAAGGCCGACCAATTGACACAGACCCACTGGTGAGGTTGCTTACCGCCCGCATGACAGGCCGTTCCCGCACGCCGATAGCCGTGGCAGCTACCCTGGTGGCCCTGACCGCGGATGGTCATCGCGCCCTCGGTGGCCAGATCGCCGACGACGACGAAGGCCCGCACGGCGACGTGTCGCAGACCAACGAAT
>JADGRC010000095.1 GCA_017881245.1 Pseudomonadota bacterium | reverse complement strand
GCAGGTGAGCACGATGTCGTCGTCGCGGGTGGCATGGAGTCCATGTCGAACGCGCCATATCTGTTGCCGAAGGCGCGGGACGGATATCGGCTTGGCCATGCCCAGATCGTCGATTCCCTCATCCAGGACGGCCTGTGGGACGCGTACGGCAACGTGCATATGGGCGATTGCGCTGAGCTCTGCGCGCGAGAGAAGAACATCACCCGAGCCGAGCAAGACGCGTTCGCCGCCGAGTCGTACCGACGCGCCCTGGCGGCCGCGGCCGAAGGCAAATTCGAAAGCGAGATTGTTCCGGTCGAGGTCCCGCAACGAAAGGGCGCGCCCAAGATCGTCGCTGTCGACGAGGAGCCGGGCCGCGGGGACGTGGGCAAGCTTGCGGCGCTGCGCCCGGCCTTTCAAAAGGACGGTACCGTCACGGCTGGAAACGCTTCGTCGATCAACGACGGCGCGGCGGCCGTGGTGCTGGCGGCGTCCGATGTGGCCGGCGCGCGCGGATGGCCAATCGAGGCGCGCATCGTCGGGACGGCGACCTACGCCGGCCCGCCCGAGTGGTTCACGACCGCGCCGGCGGGGGCGATCGAACGCCTGCTGGGCAAGATTGGATGGCGCGCGTCGGACGTCGATCTGTGGGAGATCAACGAAGCGTTCGCGGTCGTGTCATTGGTCAATAATCGCCTCCTCGGAATTGATCCGGCCAAGGTCAACGTGTGGGGGGGCGCCGTTGCATTGGGGCACCCGATCGGTGCCAGCGGCGCGCGGGTGCTGGTCACGTTGCTCGGCGCACTGCGGGACAGCGGCGGCAAACGGGGTATCGCCTCGCTTTGCATCGGAGGCGGCGAGGGGATTGCCCTGGCCGTCGAACGCGCTTGAGCGATGAGTTGTCCGACGAAGCGCGGACGAGGTCCGCCGATATTCGGCGACTGGGAATCATCGGCGCGGGACAGATGGGCCGGGGTATCGCGCAACTGGCGGCATCGCGACGCATTGACGTGCTGTTGATCGACGCGATCCGGGACGTGGCGGAAGGGGGAAAGGCAAGGGTGGCGGTGGATCTCGCCACCTTGGTTGAAAAGGGAAAGATTGCGACGGCGGAACGGGATGCCATCCTGGCGCGGATTTCGCCCTCGGATCTTTACGGTGACCTCGAATCGGTGGACTTCGCCGTCGAGGCGGCCACCGAGGCCTTTGAAACCAAGCGCGAGATTTTTCGCGCGCTCGACCGCGGGTGCCGGGCGGACGTCGTTCTGGCCACCAACACTTCGTCGATTAGCATCACCGCCATTGCCCAATCGGTGACCCGTCCTGGCCGCGTGATCGGTATGCACTTCATGAATCCGCCGCCGTTGATGAAGCTGGTCGAGATCATTCGCGGCCTCGCAACGCTCGACGAGACGTATGCGACGACGCGGGCGCTGGCGGAGCGGCTGGACAAGACCACTGTCGTGTCGCGCGACGTGCCTGGCTTCATCGTCAACCGCATCTTGATGCCGATGCTGAACGAGGCGTGTTTCGCGCTTTATGAGGGCATCGGAAGCGCGGATGATATCGACATCGCCATTGGCCTCGGGTTGCGCCATCCGATGGGGCCATTGACGCTGATGGATCTCATCGGGCTCGACACGACGCTGGCGATTCTTGAAGTTCTTCACGGCGAGCTTGGCGATCCCAAGTACCGGCCATGTCCGTTGCTTCGACAGTACGTGGCGGCAGGTTGGTTGGGGCGCAAGTCCGGGCGCGGTTTCCATCAGTACCCCGCGCCGCAGGCAGCCCCGGGGCTCCCTGCTTCGCCGTCGACCCCTGCCGGCACGACGGGCGCGGGCGGGGGTGTTGTCGCACCGTCGACCGGTGTGCGCATCGAGCCATGACCGAGGCCGTCTCTCAAGATCGGACGACCGCCGGAGATGCGCACGTTCGCGTCGGGGACGAGCCGGGCCCAGACGGAAATCCGGGCGCCGTCCGCCTTGTGACGATCGATCGACCGGGCGCGCTCAACGCGCTCGACGTCGCGACGGTGCGGGAGCTCTTGGCGATATTCGAAGCATGCGCGGCCACCGCTACCACGGCATCGGGCCCGCGCGTCGTCATCTTGACGGGCGGCGGCGATAAGGCCTTCGTGGCGGGCGCCGACATCGTGGCGCTGTCCAAGATGTCGGCCGATGACGCCCACAAGTTCTCCCGCCTCGGTCAGCTTTTGGGTGAACGAATCGAATCGCTCCCGATCCCCGTGATCGCGGCCGTGAATGGATACGCGCTTGGCGGCGGATGCGAGCTGGCCCTCGCGTGCGATTTCATCTACGCATCTGACACGGCAAAGTTCGGGCAACCGGAGGTGAAATTGGGCGCCATGCCGGGTTTCGGCGGTACGCAGCGGTTGCTGCGGCGGGTGGGAATCGCGCGCGCCCGAGAGCTTTTGTTCACTGGCGATACCATCGACGCCGGTGAGGCTTTGCGGATCGGCTTGTGTAACAGGGTGTTCGAGCCCGCGCGGCTATTGACGGAGGCGCGGCGCACCGCAGCGGCGATAGCGGCGCGCGCGCCGCTGGCGATCGCCAACGTGAAACGCGCGCTCAGGGCTGGCGCCGACCGTCCGTCGGACGAGGCGCTGACGATCGAATCCGAGCTGTTTGCTGAACTTTTCTCAACCGCCGATTTGTCGCGTGGGATCGCTGCGTTTGTGACCAAGGAGAAACAACCGCCCAAGTGGCAGGCGCGCTAGGTGCGCGCGGTCGCGGCGCGCACGCCGGCCCCAATCTAGGAGCACCGATGGATCTTGACCTGACCCCAGAGCAGCGAATGATACGGGACACGGCACGGGATTTCGCCACACGCGATGTATTGCCCCATGCCGCCGGGATCGATCGACGGCATGAATTCCCGCGCGAGATCATGGCGAAGCTGGGGACGTTGGGACTGATGGGGGTTGGTGTGCCCGAGGCGTGGGGGGGCGCTGGCATGGACACCGTCAGTTATGTGTTGGCACTGGAGGAGATTGCGCGGGCATGCGCGGCGACGGCCGTGATCATGTCGGTCAATAACTCGCTTGTGTGTGGGCCGATCTTGGCACACGGCAGCGATGCGCAGAAACGCGCGTGGTTGCCGGATCTCGCGTCGGGCAGAAAGCTGGGGTGCTTCGCGCTGTCGGAGCCGGAATCCGGCTCGGACGCGGGAGCCTTGCGGACGTCGGCGCGGAGGGCCGGGGATTCCGGTTTCATTCTGAACGGCACAAAGAACTTCGTTACGAATGGTCCGGTGGCCGACGTGGTCGTGCTGCTGGCGTCGACGGATCCGGCGGCCGGCTCAAAGGGAATCTCGGCTTTCATCGTGGACGCGCGAAATCCGGGTCTGAAGTTCGGCCCGCCCGACGACAAACTGGGCATTCGGGGCGCGCCCTCGGCGCAATTGTTCGCGACCGACGCGGTTGTTTCCGCCGACGCCATGTTGGGGGTCCCGGGCTCGGGGTACAAGATTGCGCTCGGCGCGCTCGACGCAGGGCGCATCGGTATCGCGGCGCAGGCACTGGGCATTGCGCGGGCCGCGTTCGAGGACGCGACGAAGTACGCCCTCGAACGCAAGACGTTCGGACAACCCATCGCGCGACATCAGGCGATCGAATTCAAATTGGCCGACATGTCAACGGAGATTGACGCCGCCCGGCTGATGATCTGGCGCGCCGCCGTCAAGAAGGACCAGGGTGCAAGGTACACGTCGGAGGCGGCGATGGCCAAGTTACTGGCGTCGGAGGTGGCGAATCGCGTGGCCAAGGAGGCCGTTCAGGTATTCGGCGGGTACGGATATCTCACCGATTTTCCGGTCGAGCGCCATTTTCGCGACGCCAAGATCACCGAGATCTACGAGGGAACGAGCGAGATCCAACGCATGGTCATCGCGCGCGCCGTGCTTGGCGCCTGAACGTCACGGGCGCACGTCAGGGTTGTGTGGGCAGCGAAGGCACAGCTTGTTTGAGCGATGCGCGTCCCGCGGACGCGGCGTCGGGACAGGAAAAAAACGGCGCTCACCGCCGTCTTCCAGAAGGAGATCGTTGCCGAAATCGACACGCTCGTAGGCCCTGGTACCGTCGACGACTGGGACTTGGAGGCCGGGAAGTGGGGTCTCTTCCGGGACTATCGCGTCACGTACTACGCTGCGCCAAAGCGCACGCCGACCGAACGGACACATAACCCCGACGGACGACGCCTCCGCGGTGAGCCGTTCGCGGGAAAACCGCCCGTACGGGTTCGATGTAGCCGGGG
>JADGRC010000094.1 GCA_017881245.1 Pseudomonadota bacterium | reverse complement strand
TTCCTGCTCCGAAGGTCGCGACGAGCATGTAGGGACGCCCGACATTCTCGCAAGACCTTTGGCTGAGCTCATCGGTTTCTCCTTGACGGTTTGCCAGGGCGGATTGCCGCCGGGCTCACTCCGTGAAACGGCGGGCCGCTTGTCGACGAATCGACCCGCGGCCGTCCGGATGAACCTACTTTTTCGTGGCGGCTTTCGGTTTCTGTTTGGCGCAGGCGCAATCCTTCGAGCAATTGCACTTTCCGTCCTTGTCACAGTTGCAGTTGTTTTGGGCGCATGCTGAACAGGTCATAGGGTTTTGTCCTTTTTTAGACGCGTTGTGCGTCGCCTGAAGACAGACTGCAATCCACGGACCACCGCCAATCGACTTCGATGGTCGAGCTTCGAGGAACTGGAACCGCCCGCTCGGGTTACACGCGCGCGATCCTCGCCCTGCGCATGACTCTTGCTGAACTGGGGACGGATTCGGCGTTCGCGCGGGCAGGAATTCGTTCTTCTCGAGCCGGTGCAATAGCCGGCAACCCTCGGCGCGGCCCGGGCGTCGTTACTTTCCTGATACGAACGAGGCCTTGCCGTAACACTAGTCTGTTACGGCAGTCGCAAACGACTGAGTTCGGCGGGGCCGGAGGTACGTAAACCGCCGTGCCGACAGTGCGCGTACGTCGGCATCTATCTTGAATACCTACAACTCAAATGACGAATCATCGTACGCAGGGATCGAGTCGCCCGTCAGAGCACCCGAGGCGGACGAAGGGCGTCAGCGCTCGGACTATGCTCGTGGTGTCCCTGCTTCTTTCAGGATGTTACTACCGAGGATGCGCATGTGACCCTTGGGAGCGTGGCCACGGAGAACATGGCCACGGCCACGATCGAGGTCGGGGGCCCGAACATGGTCGCCGCTAGACAAGAAGCAAACGTTTCCGAGGAAGGACTGTCGTAATGAACCTGTCAGCGACTTTGAGAATGTTTTTCGTTTTGGGCTGCGCGGTGGCGCCTCTGACCGCAGCGACGGCGAGCCCAACGAACGGCGCAGTAGTGTACGCGCAAACAAAGCCCGGTTCGCCACCCGCACCTGGTTTTCCACCACCGCCCGGTGCTCCGGGCTCACCCGGGAATCCGGGCGCCCCGGGTATTCCCGCTCCGGGCGGGACTGGCAACAACTTCGGCGGATCCGGCGGCAGGTCTGGAACTGGCGGAAGTCTCACCCTCCGGACTGGGACCGGCGGTGTGAGTGGCGGAGTGGACGGCGGCGTCATTACCCGCTAGGTGGGAACCGTGGCCGGTACCGGGCCACGAGGGACCCTGACGTATATCACCACACCGTATGCGGGAGGCCGACGCCTGCAGGAGTACGGGTGAGATCGAGGCGCTGCTGCGTCGGAGGCCGCGACGACTAACTGTTCAGACGTAATCCAAAGGGCCCAACAAAACCGCCGCGAAACCGGGAATTTTCCAGGCCCCGTCTTTGGATTCCGGCTCGGCGCACCCGCTGCCGCCATAGCGTGGGTCCTCGCTGCACCAGAGGATGCGCCAGGGGGCCTGGGCCGGAGTCGTGGGTGGTGAAAGCAAAGGCTCCGCAACTGAATCGAGATCGAGGTCGGGACCGAGGTTGATGAGCAGCAAGCGATCCCGCGCCGTTGCGCCCGTCGTGGGACTGTCAACGAAGTATCGAACGACTCCGCAGGTCGGGGTCAAGGAAGCGATTTCCAGCGACACGCCCTTCTGCGCGTGCGCCGCCTGCAGCGTTGGATCGCTTCGGCGCAACGCCAGCAGGTCTTGGTGAAGCCGGAGCGCCCGTTCGTGTGGTGGCAAGGTCCGTTCCTCCCAGTCCAACCGACTGGCGTCGAACGTATCGGCGGAGGCTGGATCCCGAAGCCTTTCGCGCGCCGTTCCAGCTGCGCACCCGGCGAACTGCAACATGAAGGTTTCCCGTCCTTTGCGGACCTGTTGGGCCAGTTCGGGATGATGATCCGCGAAGTAGTAAAACGGCGACGATGCGTTCCATTCTTGCCCCTGAAACAACAGCGGCGTCCAAGGGCCAAGCAGAAGAAGAGCAGTCATGGCCCTGTGGCAGCCCGGACTGCTTTCCTGCCAAAGGCGCGCGCTCCAGAGCGAATTGGCCACCTGATCGTGATTCTCGAGGAAAGCCACGAAGGCCGCGAGCGGCAACCCTCGGGTGGAATGGCCGCGACGCTGCTTTTGCCACGCGGACCGCTGGCCCTGGAATAGAAAACCGTGCTTCGCGGCCCCCAACCATTCATTCGCGGTTCCGTGATAATCACTATAGTAAGCCTGACGGCGCCCGGTTAACGCGACCACCGCACTGTGGTGAAAGTCGTCGTTGCATAGCGCATCCAACCCGAGGCCACCGACCGCGGTCGACCGCACCAGATTCGTGTCCTGAGGCTCGTTCTCGGCGATGATTAGTAACCGGCGTCCGCCGGCGGCGAGCCGTGCCCGCTGCCCCAGGGCCGTGATGATGTGCTCGGGTGAGCGATCGCCGATGCTCTGCGTGGCGTCCAACCGCAGGCCATCCAGGTGGTACTCGTCAATCCAGTAGGCCGCGTTGTCGGTGACGAACTGTCTGACGGGCGAAGAGTGCTCGCCGTCGAAATTAAGACCGCGGCCCCAGTCATTTTCCTGCCGCGAAAAGTAGTGCGGCGAGAATCGTTCGAGGGTGTTGCCGTCCGGCCCGAGATGGTTATAAACGACGTCGAGAATCACGCCGATCCCCAGTTCGTGGGCCTGATTGACGAAATGGCGAAACTCGTCGGGAGTTCCATACAGACGCGTGGGCGCGAACCAGGCGACACCGTCGTAGCCCCAGCCGAAGCGGCCCGGAAACTCCGCGACCGGCATCAACTCGACGACGGACACGCCCAGGTTCTTGAGGGCGGCAAGCCTGTCGGTGGCGCCGCGCCAAGTGCCCTCGGGGCTGAACGTGCCTACGTGCAGCTCGTAGATCACGTGGCCGTGCAGCGAAAGGCCGGTCCACGCGCCGTCGGTCCATGGGAAGGCCCGCGGGTCGATCACTTCGGAGGGGCCGTGTGGTCCTTCGGGAAGGAAGCGGGAGGCGGGATCGGAAAGCTCCACCGCCTCGCCGTCCAACCGGTACCGGTATCGTGTCCCCGCACCGATACCCTTGATCATGACGGACCAGTAGCCATCCTCCTCGGAACGCAACGAATGACCCGCTTGCCCGTCGCCTAGAACCACGTCCACCTTGTGATGTGTGGGGGCCCAAACTCTGAAATGGACGCCGCCGTCGCCCAATTCGGCCCCTTGGGCAAAACGGCGGCGCGTGGGCAGGTGTCCCGGCACACGTGGGTTCATGGGATGGTCTCCAAAAGGGCGACCGGCAAATGCTGAAAGACCGTCGCCAAAGGCAGTGAATCCCCCTCGACCGTCAAAATACATCCAGTCAGCGCGTCCCGGAATCGACGACCCGTCACGGCCGGCGGCAGTGTCAGGGTGGTGTCGCTCCACACGGTTCCCGTCGGACGCGCGGCGCCCAAGGTCGCAAAAAAGCGCCCGACGACCGTGATCGCCGCGCCGCTGCCATCCGTGCGCGTGAAAGAAAATACGTGTTCGGCCGCCGGGCCGCGGGGCACCAACGGTTCATACTCACCATCTTCGAACAGCGGACGCCTGGCGCGCCGGAGACGCAAAGCGGCATAAGTCACCCACAACTTGATGCGGCCGTCGTCAGGGGCGTCGAACCATGAGCTGATGGCTGTCGGACCCCGTGCCTCTACGCCCGCCAACATCTCACCGAGCCATGTCCGTCGGCGATCAAAGTCGACCAGCTTCCGGTTGTCGGGATCGACCAACGAAAAATCCCAGAGTTCGCTGCCCTGAAAAAAGTCGGGGATTCCCGGCGCGGTGACCTTCAGGACGACCTGCGAAAGGCTGTTCCACAAACCTGGCCGGACGACGGTCTTCACGAAGGC
>JADGRC010000008.1 GCA_017881245.1 Pseudomonadota bacterium | reverse complement strand
TCGAGCGGTCGCACAGGACCGACGAGCAGGAGTTCTACCAGCTGCTGACCTACACCGGTGACGTAGACCTTCATCGAAAGCTGGCTGAATGGGAGCGCTTCTACAATCTCTCGAGGCCTCACGGCGCGTTCAACGGAAAGGCACCCTACGAAGCACTCCGTGAACGCCTATAGACATCCACAGATGTCTCGTCAGTTCGTCGTCATTACAGGCCAGAGGAAACCTGGGCGTAAATCGGCAGCGAGTCTCAGGGTGTCTGCTTCACTTCCGCGGGATCAGTGTTTGTTGGCAATCCGCGCTCGGCCCGTTAGATTCCCTTGTCGGATCCAGGTGATCGGAGGGTGGGTTTTTTCGGGGCGGGCTTAATTGCGTTATCCAATTCTTGCCAAGCTGTCTCTATGGCTTCCTCGCGAGTGCCCTTCAAGAAACGACACCTGCACAACTCGTTCACGCGCGCGATGGCCCGACGGTTAGCTTGTAGATCGCAGTTATAAACGACGGGACCGGCATCTTCGTGCGGGCATGTCCCACTCCTAACGCCTGCGACTGCAGACCACTCGAAGGTTCAAGTCTTGGTCTTGATAGCTTCATGCTAGTACCTCCGTGACGGTTAGCCTCGCCAGTGGTTCCGCCCGCGACCTCCTCGGACATGAGCCGTTACCGAAAACCGAACCTCTTTTTTACATTGATACCATTGCGACGATGAATTGCCTTTGTTCCAAGTCAAATCATCGCGGGTTTTTTTACCTGACAGTTTGGTTTTGCGGCCGTTCGCTGGCTGGTCGCCGCGGGCGGCCCCGTGACCGCCGTTCTATGGAATACCCGACAATTGGCGAAAGAGTTGTGCATGCGACCCCCGACGCAAGACATCAGGAAACCAAGGAGTGTTATCGCTCTTCGGACACTTTGGGCCCGCCTGAAAGAGCATCCCCTGTCTCGGGTTGGGCCAGGGCTTATCACCGGCGTCGCCGATGACGATCCGAGCGGCATTGCAACTTACTCCCAGGCTGGTGCGCAATACGGCCTCCAGATGCTGTGGACGATGCCGGTGGCATTTCCTCTTATGGCCGCGGTGCAATCCATGTGCGCGCGGATCGGCCGCGTTACGGGGAAGGGACTTGCCGCGAACATCAAAATGGCGTTTCCGCCGGTCATTGTCATAAGCGTCGTCCTGCTATTGCTGATCGCGAACACGCTCAATATCGCCGCAGACGTTGCCGCCATGGGAGAGGTCGCCGAGCTCGTCACGGGCGTCGATCGTCATCTGATGACGCTTGTCCTGGTACTGGCGACGCTGCTGCTGCAGATCCTCGTGCCCTATCACCGCTATGTCTTCTTCCTGAAGTGGCTCACTCTCTCCTTGTTGGCCTATGCTGCTGTCCTCTTCACGGTCCACGTGCCGTGGGGCGAGGTGGTCTTGCGGACATTCTGGCCAAAATTCACCCTCGACGCCGAAGCCGCGTGGGGGGAAGCGCCGTGGGGATGCCCAGAGCAGTCACCACAGTCCCCGTGCCCGAGACGTCGGCATGCACCGTATTCAGTTCGGTGATGCTGCCGCCAATCGGCCCTCCGGGATCGGAGGTGTCCGTATGGCTGTTGGTATACCTGTCCAGCACCCTGGCGTTGAAAGTGACCGTTCCGGTCTCGCCGCCCGTAAGCTGCGCCGAGCCGAGCGCCGCAAGAAGCGCGGCCGACGGCGTGGGGCTGACGGTGGTGTCCCCGGTCCCCGCGTTGTCACGCAGGAAGCTCCAGTTGGCATTGCTGCCGGTGGTCGCCACGACCTGGTCGCTCACCGTCTGGTTGGTGGGCGTGATGGTGCCGAGATCGATGGTGGTCGGCGCTCCGCCGCCGGCCGCCGTCAGGGTCAGCGTGGCGGCCACCGTCGGATCGACGGTGAACCCGTCGTCAAGAATCGCCTGCAACGTCAGGTTAGTGAAATTGAAGAAGTCCGATACCTCGAAATTCAGCTTGAACTGCACCTCGTCCCCGGGTCGCAGGTTCGAGGCGCTGCCGCTCGTCAGGTCATTCAGCCCGACTTGCACGGCCAGCGACTTCGCGGTCATCGTCGCCGACGCGGTTCCGGTCCCGGCGATGGTATAGGGCGTGCCGGCATCGGCCGATCCGGCGTAAGGATTCCAGGTACCGGCGCTGTAGGAAGCCGGCGCGGAAACAATGACTGTAGATGTCCCCGTGACCGGATCGATGACGGGCGTACCGTCCGAAGCGGTTTGCGGCACGTACACCGGAACATCGATGATTATGCTGCCCGGCCCCGAGACCGACGGGAGGGACACGTCGACCTGGCCGCCCTGCGGGGTGGCGTCGTTGCTGAAGGTCGCGCTGCCCGCGGTGCCGGTGATCGTGATGGCGCCGCCCGTATATTGGAGATTGTCGGGCAAGCGGATTCTTCTGCGCCCCGGAGTATCGCGCGTGCCTCGCGGCGCGCAGTCATTCTGCGCGATGCTGCATCATGCCGTCCGTGAAATCCCCAGCGAGGCAGAGCAAACATCACAGAGAGGATCACCATGGCAGGCACGCTCTGCGCTGTGTCGGGGCTCCGCGCCCGCCCGCCGCCCGACTGCAAGCAACGGTGGGTGACATTTCTATCCGGCACGTCCCGCGACATTTCTATCTGGGCTAGACACTTGTTAGCGTTGGTGGAGTTGCTCCATCCTAGCCCTTCATCGAGTGGGACAATCCCTTTGCAAATCCACGCGGCGGCCACGAAGGAGCGGCGGCCATCGGGACGGTTACTCAGGAATATTTGCCGCAGCTGCTTCTCAAGCGTCGTACGCTGCTCCGTCGTGAGGCTCATCACCATCTCCCCCATCGGACCTTCGCCACTCAGAAGCGGCGACCAGTAATCGTCGAAGTTTTCAAACTCGAAACGCATCATGATCTCACCCGGCGTGACATCGATCAGCCCCGCTTTATGCCACATGGCTTCCATTTCGCCGTCAGTGCTCAGCGAACGAATGAGGTTGTGGGACTTGGTAAAGCCAAGGGTCGAGGCCGTGTCCCAAAGCATGCGAATGTGCGGTTGCCCACCGTAGGCGTCCCAAACGCAGGCCGCGACCATTCCCCCCGGCCGCACAACCCGGCGCATTTCCTTCACGGCTGGAAGCGGGTCGGGCAAGAACCGGAACACAAGTTGTGAAAACGCCCGATCGAAATAGGCGTTGGGGAACGGCAGTGATGAGGCGTCGCCGATCCTGAATGTGACTCGTGGATCGGTGTTGTAGCTACGTGCAAAGACGACATAGGGTTTAGCAGCATCAATCCCGACGATCTCGGCATGATCCCCGAGCGCCGCTGATGCGGCGGTCGCGCTGAGGCCCTCGCAACGTCACACCGCTTAGGGAGCTTGGCTTCACGGGCCGTTCATGACCAGGGCTTGTTGGCAAACAATCGGAAGGCGCCTTCACATCTTGGAGACGCGCACCTCGCCCAGCAACCCACCCGGCCGTAGGATCAGGATGGCGCCCAGGATCACCAGCGAAATGCTGTCCTTGTAGGATGAGCCGGCGTAGCGGGCCGTCAGCGCCTCGACCACGCCTAACAGGACACCACCGGCGACGGCGCCACGAAATGTGCCGAGGCCGCCCAGCGTCGCGGCGGCGAACCCCTTGATGCCGAGCACGAAGCCGAGCTGTGAGCTAACGAAGGTCATCGGCCCGACCAGAATGGCGGCGATCGTCGCCATCACGCCGGAGAGTGCGAAGGCGCCGCCGATGTACCAGTCGACGCCGATGCCGAGCAGCGACGCCATCGCCGGGT
>JADGRC010000093.1 GCA_017881245.1 Pseudomonadota bacterium | reverse complement strand
CGGCGGTGCTCCGACCGTTTCTGGGGCGACAGCCGGATATCCGCGAGCCCACTGTCGAAGCCAGGAGTGAACCGCCGGAGGTCCGTGCCGTGGCTTCGGGTTTCTGGGGCGGACCGCGCCTGTCCCCCGAAGGACCTTCGGGTTTCTGGGGGAGCGCCGGAATATCCGGCCTCCCTGACGATTCATCCTTGGTCAAAGAGCGTCTGGCGATCTCTGTGGCACGATCATCGTCGCGTTCCAGCCTTCACTCGATCGCCGAAGAACGCCGAAGGCCGACCCGCATTGGGACAGCGACATCCCTCGCCGCAGTAGAATGCGGGCCATGACAAAGAGGCTGGCCGACCAGACCTGCGTTCCCTGCCGCGGGGGCGTGCCTCCCATGAAAGACACGGAGCTCAAAGAGATTCTGCAGCTGGTGCCGCTGTGGACGGCCGTCAACGAGCATCACATCAACCGCACATTCACCTTCCCTGACTTCAAGCAGGCGCTCGATTTCGTGAACCGGGTGGGGAACGTGGCGGAGGAGCAGCGACATCATCCCGACATTCTGCTGGGATGGGGCAAAGCGGAAATTACCCTGTGGACGCACAAGATCGACGGCCTGACCCACAGCGACTTCATTTTGGCGGCGAAGATTGACCAGCTCTACCCAGGTTGATGTCTCCGCCTACGGGTTGTCCCAGTGGCGGTCGAGGGTCGTCCCGGTGGCCCGATAGGTTTTGTTGTCGGGGCCGTCCAGGGCGATGTTCATGATTTCGCCCCACGGATCCCAGACCAGGCCGGTCGCAGCCTGTGCCTTGATACGGACACCTTTGGCATCGCCCGGCAGGTCAATCTGCTGGGAGTATCCCGCGGTCTTCTCGCCCGACTCCCATTGCTTGTTCACGGTGTATTGCCCATTGGCATCCGGCTCTACCCAGGTCACCTGGAACTTGGCAACATAGGCACCGGCATGGGCGACCCTGACGAAGCCATTGTTGTAGCGGATACACTCGGTTTCGGTGTAGTCGGCGCTATTGCCCAGGCGTGCCAATGTATTGTCCTTGAGGAAGGCGATGGTGTAGGCGATTGGCAGACCTGGATTGTCCTCGCGGTAGACGGTATCCGTGGCGATGTACTGCTGCAGCTCCTTCAGACTGTCATCCGAGGCGCCGCTGAACATCTTTGCCGGGGTCTCGGCGCCGCCACCAATGGCCAGCACGGTGAAGGTTGAATTCCGAAAGACCTCCCTGTACTTCATGTCGAGACTGCCGCCGAACTCACCCTGTTGAAAGGCCGCCTTGAGATCGATGGAGTTATCCACGTTTGACGATTCCATCTTGATCATCAGGATGCGCCCGTAGTCGACGCTGCGGACGTAGGCGGGCGGATGTGCATCGTCGAACACCGCTTTCGCCTGCGCCAGCGTTACCGCACTGCCAAACACTGTGGCAGGAGGGTTGGGTGTATCCATGGCGACCGTGTAGAACACCTGCTTGTAATACGCCACAAGGACCGATTTCTCCGACGTGCTGGAAGCGCCCAATTGCGCCGAGGCACTGCCAGAGGCCCACTGGGCATTGAAGCCAAGTTCCAGCGCCACCTGTTGAGACGAAAACGATTTGGAGACCTGGAGAATGGAACGGGCCGCGTTTGTCTTGAACCCGCGGCTGGCGGCATTCTGATTCCACTCTCCCAGCTTGCCATTCAGGAACGCCTGCACTGACGAATTCGTGGGCGTCACGCTGCCGCTCGGGTGGCCGTGCCCGGGCAGGTCGATGCTCAGTGTCAGCGGCGCACGGGGCAGAGCGATAGGCGTGGGGTGCCCTTCCATCATCGCCTGATCTGCCCGAACCAGCGCACCGGGGAAGATGATGCCGGCGGCCGGGCTCAATATCGCCACCTCCGACAGGTTCTTTTTGAGCGAGTGCTCAATCTTGGTGCAGATGATGACGGCGTTGCCCACGGTATTGCGGTCCTTGACAGGTTGCGAGGAGGTAGTGCCGTCGGGCACGATGGCCAGGATCTGCTGAGGATCGTAGTTCAAACCGGCGATGTAGCTGGCAATTTCGGGGCGTGCCGCCGGGACCTTTTGGGCTGGAGCGGTCGTTGTCTCAACCGGCACCTTCGTCACAGCCGGTGCATCTGTTCCAGCACCCGCTGACTGACCAGACTGAGCGCCTTTGGTTGGAGATTCGACACTGGGCGCAGAGCGCTTTGACCCGGCGTGGGGGTAGACCAGGCCCTTTCTTCCTTTGACGCGGTCATCCCTGACTTCGAGTGTGCCAAACTCGTGGTCGTCGTCGACGGTGACCTTGACCACCAGATTACCTTCGGGCAAAGCTCGGACGCCTTTGTCCAAATGCGCGTCGTCGATGGCGCTGTGTGCTCTGCTGATCGAACCCTGCTTCCGGATCTCCGCGCCCTTTATTTTCGATGAGTGAAGCGTGACAAACTCCAGCGCAGCCTGAAACTGATTCTTACCGGTGAGTGTTTTCTCGTGCATTTCTGCTCCTAAGTGTTGGTCTCAAGCCGCTGCTTCTCAACGCCAGAAGGATGGTCGAGCAGACCATCTGGACGACCGAGCGTGCAGGACTATTAAGCCGCCTTTCCCGCGCGCGTCAATGGCCGATAAATGGATTGCGTCTACTTTCGCGCGGCCGCGCGCTCCGAGCTCCCCGCTACCGCGGCCCCGACGGGGTGTGGATGGAGCAGACGGCAGCGAATTCATTCGGAGCGAAGGCCTCGATCGAATCGTGCCAGAGGGGGTGGCGCATCTGCGGCGATCGGTTTCCGAGTTCGTGCTATCAGCGCCAAGCGCGTGAATGCGCCTCGATCGAGTTTCCGCACACGACGACCATCGGGCGGCGGCGAGTGGCCTCGTCAGAGTTCTGGCACATGACGAGATAGAGAAGTCTTGCAGGGCGGCGCCCGCGGCGGAGATCACACGCGAGCTCGCGCGCGGCTTTGCGGACGCGCTGAGATTCAGAGCTCGAGGCGCCCGATCCGATTCGCCGACGACTCGACGAACCAGATGTTGCCGTCGGGCCCGGCGGTGATCGCCGTCAGGCCCGGGTTGACTACCGGCACGGGGTATTCGGTGATCGCGCCGGTGGAGGGAACCAAGCGCGCGATGTTGGCGGTCCCGGTCTCCGCGATCCAGACGTTGCCGTCGGGGCCCGCGCACAGCGCCACCGGGCGCGCGCCCGCGGCCAGCGGAAACTCGGTGAAGACACCGGCGGTGGTGATGCGCAACAGCGCCTGCGGCAAGTTGTTGACGCGCGTCTCGATCGCCCACAGATTGCCGTCGGGGCCCAGCCCCATGGCGCCCGGCGAACCGTTGTTGGGGACCGTCAGCGAGGCGATGGTTCCGGTCGCCGGATCGACGTTGCCGATGGCGCGGAGATTCGTGTCGGCGAACCAGACCTTCCCGTCGGGCGCAGACACGACGCTGTGCGGGCTGCTGAGGTTGTTGCCGGACGGGAAAATGGTGATGGTTCCCCCCGGCGTCATGCGCACCATCCCGCTGGGACCGCCCGAGCCGAACCAGAGATTGCCGTCGGGGCCGAAGGTGATCTCGGCGGGGCTGCTCGCCGGCGATACGCTGTAGAGGCGCAGCAGGGATCCATCCTGCAGCACGCGCCCGATTCCGGCGGACAGCTGGCTGAACCACAGGTAGTGGTCGGGCCCCACGATGACGTGCGACTCGCCCGCCTGGGGCGCGACCGGGATCTGCGTGACGCAGCCACCGGTAGTGATGCGACCCATCCCGCCGCGCGCGGTCTCGCCGAAATACAGCGCGCCGTCGGGCCCCC
Source organism: Pseudomonadota bacterium (assembly GCA_017881245.1). Classification (GTDB taxonomy): domain Bacteria; phylum Myxococcota_A; class Polyangia; order Fen-1088; family Fen-1088; genus FEN-1088. The sequence continues at coordinate 1,098 of JADGRC010000093.1, read as the reverse complement.
TCACGATGTCCGTAGCGGCGCTCGACGGACCGGGGATCAGGAATTCGGTCAGTACCGGTCCGCCGCCGGCGGAACCGCCCGCGCCGGGCAGGCTCGGGCACGAGCCCCCGTCGGCGCCCCCTGCTCCGCCCGCACCGCCCGCCCCCGTCGACACGCCGCCGTCGACGGCGCCGCCGACGTCGCCGTTGTCGGCGTGCGCGCCCGGATTGTCGGCCGCCGCGATCACCCAGCTCGAGTCGGGCCGGATCACCGACGCGTAGAACGCACCGTCGGCGGCGAGCCCCGCGCTGATCCGCGACGGGCTGACGCCGTTGCTGGACGCGCCGCTGACCGGATCGCAGGCGACACGGAACGCCGCGCCCGTCGACGTCAGGTACCAGATCGACAGAAACGCCGTGTGGTTAGAGTCCAGCTCGGAGGTCGCGACGTACCAGGCGTGGTCGCCGGCCGCCCAAGCGTCGAGCGGGATCGCGCTGGATGGGATCGGGGTCGGCAGGTCGACCGGCGCCGTACCGTCGATGCTGGCCAGCGCGTAGCTGTAGACGTTGACCGACAAGAAGCCGCCGTCGGGGGTGACGCTGTCGCGCCGCGACCACAGCAGCGCGCCGTCGGTCGACGCCGCCAGCAGCGTCGAGTTGAGGCCGTCGACCGGCAGCGGCGTCAGCGTGCCGTCGGCCTTGGAGACCGTGGCGGCGTACGGTTTGCCCGCGTCCATCCCTACCGTGGCGGGCTTGAAGCTGAGCACCAAGTTGCCCCGGGCCTGTTCCATCCAGGCCATCGGCCGCAGGTTGGTCACAGTCTGGTCCACGTGGGCGATGTTGGCGTCGTCGACGCCGTCGCGCACGTGGCGCCAGATGGCGGCCCCGCCGGTGGTCGAGATCGAATCGAAGTACAGCCAGTACATCGCGGTCCGATCCAGCGTTCGATTCGACAGCGAGTCGCCATTCGCGCCGTCCGCGGGTCGATCGCCGAAGTGCAGGATCGCGGTCGGCGGGCCGCCGGCGATCGGCATGTCGAAGAGATCGCGGGCTTGCGTGTAGCGCAGGCGCTGGTCCTCGAGCCAGTAGCCGCGCACGTGGCCCTCGTAGAGGAGGTTCT
>JADGRC010000092.1 GCA_017881245.1 Pseudomonadota bacterium | reverse complement strand
GGAGGAACGACATTCGGCGCGGCCCGTTTCGTGGGGGCGTCGGGCGATAGCATCACGGGCGTCGAAAGCTCTTTGTCCGACCCTCAGAGTATCTACATGACCATGTCCGTGGGATCGTCGTACCTGCCGGTCTTGGCGCGATCCTCCGACGGTGGCGGCACTTGGACACAAAACGATCTCTCGGCAAGCCTTGGCAAAGGCAACGTTCGCTTGATGGCCGTCGATCCGCGAAACGCCCGCAAGGTCTTTCTTTTGTGGAACGACCCGACCGATGGCCAGAAGATGGCGGTGACCGAGGACGGCGGGGCGACAGCGGAGGTCCGCTGGCAACCGACGGGAGATGGCGAGGTCATCAAGGCCTTCGCCGTGACAGCGAGCGGAGCCATCTTGCTTGCGACCGATCTCAACGGCACCGCCGCGCTCCATCGTTCTTCGGACGGTGGGAAAACCTTTGACGGAATCGGCAACCCGCCGCATATCCGAGGCCTGTCTCGGCGAGGCCCGGTGCTGTACGCGGCGACGGACAACTTTTCCGATGGCTACGCGCTCGCGACGTCGCGGGACGACGGCACGACGTGGACCGCGCTCATGTCGTACGGCGCCATACAGGCGATTGCGGGATGCGTGAAGTCGACTTGTCGGGGCATGTGCGAGGCGCAGGTGCCGGTGCTGTGGTCGGCGGACGTATGCACCGCGGACGGTTCGCAGCCCGCGCCAGCCCGGTCAAGCGGTACAGGCTGCGCGGTGGCGGGGCCCTCGGCAAACATTTTTCCGTCGAAAGCGGGCGAAGGTCATTGGCGGGCGCCTTGGATCTGGATGATCGGGTGGATAGTCATCGGGCTTGCGTGGCGGGGGATGATGCGGCGGAGGGCGCGGTGACCCCGAGTGGAGACAATCGGCGCGAACAGAAAGGTGGGACGACGGGTTGACCTCGGCCCTACCGTCCCGTCAGGGCAGCCTGAACGCCGAAGTACATCGGCTTGCGATGCATGTCGTCGGAGAACAGCAGCGGATCGTCCGCGCCGAAAAAACCGTCGACCCAGGTGTACGCGTCAGAAAAGCCCCAGAACGTCACGGCGTGACAGTGTGACTGCGCGACGCACGCGGCAACGATATCGTGGGTAGTACGCCGCTGGATCGCCAGCTTGTCATCGCGCGTGCCGGGCACGTCACGCACCCGCACGTCCATCTCGCTGATGTTCACCAATAAATTCAGTTCGGCCAGGCGGGACATGTTCCATGCGACGTCGCTGGCGGCCGTACCTTGCGCGGTGATGTGCATTTGTAGACCCACGCCCGAAATTGGAACGCCTTCCTTTTTTAGGCGTTCCACGAGAGCAAACACCGCGTCCGATTTCGGCCCGCGCCCCTCGGTGTTGTAGTCGTTGTAAAACAAAAGTGCCCCCGGATCGGTGTCGTGGGCCCATCGAAAGGCGTCCGCGATGTACCCCGGTCCCAGCTTTTCCAGAAAAACGGTGGGGCGCATGCCGCCGCTGTCGGTCAACGCTTCATTGACGACATCCCACGCCAGCAGCTGACCTTTGTAGTGTCCGACCACGGTCCGGATGTGTCGCTCCATTTCGGCGCGGAGGGCGCCCGCGTCCAGCGTCTTCACCCACGTTGGGAGCTGTTCATGCCAGACGAGCGCATGGCCCTTGACCTTCATGTCGTGCGCGCGCGCAAACGCCACGATCGCGTCCCCGTCGGCGAACGTGAACTGATCCCGACGCGGTTGTGTGGGTCCCCATTTCATCGCGTTCTCGGGCGTGACGTAGTTGAACTCGCGCGCCAGGATTTCGCGGTACGCGCGCTTGTGAGGCAACACGGCATGGTTCACCGCCGCGCCTATTAGTTTCCCGGTTCGCGTCGCGAGTTCGCGCAGCGCCGGTCCCGTGTCGCCTTCGTCGGGCGGCGGTGTGTTCGCACCTTCGCCGTAAGCGCGCGGGATGCCGGGCGACGGCGCGGGGGCGGCGGTTGAGGGCCGCGTCGCGCCAGGGTTGTCGGCGGGCGCGACTGTCGGCCCGACGGATGCGAATGGACGCGGGTTGGCGGCGCTGTTTGACGCCGACACGAGACGGCCGGGGGCCGAGTCCGGGCGTGGTAGGCAAGCGGACAACAAGACGCTAGCCAACATGATCCCGCGCTCCCCCAAGCGTCGGGATCTGTGCGGGAGGGGGACATCCTGGCAGCGGGGAGACACAAGCTTCCTTACTCCCGGATCGGGAACGGGAGCAACCGGGCTACTGTGACCTTTACTGACCTGGGTAACCCCGGAGTACAATTCGCGGTCGATGAAGACCAGCCGGCACGAGGGCGCGCTGATGGAGGGCGGGCTCGTGATCGACATCCAGGTCGTTCCCCGGGCTTCGCGCGCGGCGGTGGGCCCCGCGGTCGGGAGCAGGCTGCGCGTCGCGGTGACGGCGCATCCGGTCGATGGCGAAGCGAATGCCGCCGTGATTAACGTTCTGGCCGCCGCCTTCGGAGTTCGCCGCGCAGCGGTCGAGATCCTGCGAGGGGGGAAGGGCAAGAAGAAGACCGTGCGTGTGGTCGGCGCGGCGCGCGACACGCTCGACAGGCTCATGGCTGGCAGGGCGGCGCCGCTCCCGCGCTGACGGAATTCGGCGGACGTCGTTCGTGAGTATTGCGGGTGGAAGGCCTCAGCGTCGGGCGCGCGATGCGTGACTATGCGGCCGCCTCGCTGACACGTCTCTTTCTGGCTTCGTCGTAACTCGGGAAGGTCGACCGCTCCCATGGTGTGACGGACCTGCGGAGCGTGCCGAAGAGGAGATCCCCGAGGGGCATCAAGAAGTTCGTATTGGCGCGCGGATCAATGTGGTGGAGGTAATGGTCGGCTGGCGCTCGATTGGGCACCACAACCT
>JADGRC010000091.1 GCA_017881245.1 Pseudomonadota bacterium | reverse complement strand
GATCGCGCTGCTGCACGCAACCACAGTCCACTGGCCGCCGCTCTTCGTCGTGTCCTGATCCTTCAGCGTGTTCATCGACGTCGACGCCAACAGGTGCTTCGTCGGATCGCTGAACGGCGTCATGTCGCCCGCGGGCGAAACGATCTGCACGCCCGGCAACATCGAGGCGCACGAGACCTGCTTGATCGTCTTGGTTGTCGGATTGCCCGCCGAATCCGTCAGGGTCACCGTCAAATCGGTTGGTGTTTCGCTGGAGCAAGCGACGTTCACGCACGCGTCCGTGGCCACGGCGGTAACGGGCACAAACCCGGTCACCGGATCGGGCGATGCGGTCCCCACACCGACGGAGAGATTGTTCGCGGCCGCCCCCAAGGTCGCCGGAAGGTTGACTGCGTCCGCCGCGGTGGTCTGGGCGCAAACCTTGAACGCGCCGTTGACTAGGTCGCTTGGCCCGAAGAACTTTCCGTCGGCCGGGGACGAAATCGTCAGATCGGGCGCGACGGTGTGCACGGGATACATCCCCTTGGCCGAATGTCCGACCACCCCAGCCTTGCTGGTGCAGGTCGCCTCAACCGAATACGTGCCATCAGGCACCAAAGTGACGCCCGGGAAGGCGACCTTGCCCGACATCGCCATGCCGTCCACCAGCGTGTTCACGCCGGGGGTGGCCGCATTCGAGACCTTCAACTGAACCGCCTGGCCGTCCTCGATGTTGGTCATGACGTCGAATTCCGCCTGATAAGCTGCCCCGTCCGAGCTGGCACGGTCGCCGCCCTTAACCGCAGGGACACCATTCAGGGCGATGTGCGTAGGGGAGATCACCGGCTTGGTGATGTTGCAGACCGGAACGCTGCAGCTGACGGTCACCGTCGCCGTCACTGAACAGGCCGTTCCCAGGGTCGCCTTCAGGACATTCATACCTTGTGAAAGCTGGACGTTGGTAAAGACCACCTTGGCTCCGCTGACCTTGGCGCTGCCGAACTTGACGGTCCCCACGGTCAGATCGACGCTGGTGCCCTCGGGCAGACTTATCGCCACCGTGACGTTCGTCTGGAACGCGTCGGTACAGGATTTGGTGGTGTCGTCCAGGGCCGTCAGAGTCGCCCCGTCGACCGGCGAGATGAATGACCCCGTGCAGGTCACGGGAGAACCACCCATTCCGGCCGCTCCGCCCATACCAGCCATCCCAGCCGCTCCGCCGGCTGCCCCCGTTCCCCCGGCTCCGCCCTTGCCTCCGGTGCCACTGCCTCCGAGTCCCCCGCTGCCCCCCTGGGGTATCTTGGCCAGATTGTCGCCGCAACCGGCGAAAATCCCCACGGAAAACAGGGTCGACAGGGAAGTTAATCCAACGAGTGACAACCTTCGCATTAACGCCTCCACGGAGCTTGATAGCGGGTCAAAGTGTAAGAGCGCGTCAACTCTATCCACTTTGCGGTTTCGTCGCCAGTAGCTACGACAAGTTGCCTCCGGACGGGGGGCGACCCGCCGCAACCCGCTGGCGCTGACCCAGGCCACATCCGGGCAACGAAGCGGACGGACTGCGGCCGCCGAGATTCCCGTGATAGGCTTCCCTGCTGTGTCCGAATGGATTGTGTCCGACCCCAGTGTCCTCGGCGGTAAGCCCCGCATCCGGGGCACGAGGATCAGCGTCGAACTGGTCCTTGAACTCCTAGCCAGCGGCGCTTCACCAGATGACATCCGAAACGCGTATCCGCACATCCAGCCCGAAGGGTTCGCCGCCGCATTTCGGTATGCGGCCGAATCGTTGAAGAACGAGGTCGTCTGGGACGTCAAGCTGTCGGCATGAAGCCGCTCGACTTTGCGCTTTTTGCCGACGAGAACATTCATCCCGCTCTGATAGAGCGCCTGCGTGGCCAGGGCAAAGACGTTCGTTCCGTTCACGACGAAGGTCTGGGAGGGGCGAGCGACGTCGCGATCCTGGACCACTGCCACGAACAGAATCGGGTTGTTTTGACCCACGACCGCGATTTCGGGACCCTGGCGATACATGCCGGTGAGCCGTACTCTGGAATCCTGTACCTGCGTCGGGGACACATTTCGGCTGACTTCACATGGAAAACACTCACGACGATTGAATCCACGGTCCAGAGCGTCGAGCCGCCATATCCTCGTCGCGGAGCGCCGGGGGGACCTTGTCCGAATTCGGGTCAGGTCACCAAAACCCGGCTGATCTACCCCATGCGGTGACAGAATCGCGCGACTATCCCGCCAACGTCTCTTGGGTCGTGCGCAGAAACTGTTCGAATCCGTCAAGGGCGGTCGCGACGTCTGGGCAGACGCGCAGCAGGCGGTCGGCGTTGGCGCGCAGGCGACCCACGTCGAGGTTGACCCCGTACGCGTGGCGAAAGAAGTGCCGGAATTCGAGCATCTCGACCAGATCCACGTGCAGCCCGCGCGGCAGCACGGCGGGCCTGACCCCCGGAATCTCGGCCGTACACTGCGACAATAGATTGCGATGCCAGTTCTCGCCCGTCGGCACGCGCTGGTCGATCGCCCGCGCGACACGTTCGAGCGCGGTCTCAAGACCGGTGTACCAACCGTGCAGACCGACCGCCGCGACCGCCAGCCATGGGCGCTCGGGCCCTGGCGGCTCCCACTGGGCCAGCGCCGCGCGCACGTCGTCGAGGCATCGAGCCATGGCGGCACGATCTTCGGCGACCTCGACCCGCAGGCGCGCGAGGTCGACGGAGGCGCCCCTCTGTTCAGGCGACAATCTCGACCCCTTCCGAGAGGACGCGTCGACGGAAAGACTCGGGCAAGTCCTCGATCCGAAGGACGTCGACCTCGCATTGAACACGACCCGCTATGCGATCCGCGACCGCGCCGATGCAATCGATCGCGAGACCTTCCAGGACCACGTCGACGTCCGAGCGCACACCAAACTGCCCCCAGGCCAGCGAACCAATCAGCCACGCCCGACGGGCCGCCCCCTGCGTCAGCAGCGCGGCGACCTCCGCGTTCACGATCCCGCGGACCCGATGCGCCCGCGCGGCGCCCGCGTCCATCTCCGCCCTTCTCCGGCGCAGCAGCTCGCGCGCTAGGTCCGAAGGTTCGACGCCCATGACGTTCAGGCTAGCGGAGGCGCTCGGTTCGTGCCACCCAGAGCGCCGCGCCCCCGGGTGCGCTACTCTATTCGACAATGACTACGGCTCTACCCAGGGAGCGTGGGGCGTCGTTCGGGGAGCTTGTCGCGGCCCTGGAGGCCAACGTGGCGCGCGTCATTCGCGGGAAGCCGCTTGCGATTCGGCACACGGTCATCGCGCTTTTGGCGCGCGGTCACTTGTTGATAGAAGACGTGCCCGGCGTAGGCAAGACCACGCTGGCGCGGGCGCTGGCGACGTCGATCGGCGGGTCGTTCCACCGCATCCAGTTCACGAGCGATCTCCTGCCGTCCGACATCGTCGGGGTGTCGGTCCTGGAGCAGGGCTCGGGCCAGTTCGCGTTTCACCCGGGCGCGATCTTCGCCAACTTGGTGCTGGCCGACGAGATCAACAGAACCACCCCGCGCACGCAAAGCGCGCTTCTGGAGGCGATGAGCGACGGCCAGGTGTCGGTCGACGGGCACACCTACCCGCTCGATTCGCCGTTCATGGTGATTGCCACGCAGAACCCGGAAGAGCACTACGGGACTTACCCGCTGCCGGAATCGCAGATGGACCGGTTTCTGTTGCGGATCCGCATCGACTATCCGTCCGCCGAGGACGAGAAATTGATTCTGCTGGAATCGCCCGGGCGGTCCGGGGATGCGCTGGCGGAGCTCGAACCCGTGGTGCGCGTGGCCGACATTCGCGCGCTTCAGGACGCGGCGGAACGGGTTCACCTCGAACCCGACCTGGCGGAGTACATGGTGGCCGTGGCCCGGGAGACCCGCCGGTCACCCCATCTGTCGCTCGGCGTGTCCCCGCGCGGGCATCTGGCATGGCGAAACGCGGCCCGAGCGAGCGCGCTGATTGAAGGTCGGGACTACGTCTTGCCGGATGACTTGAAGACCTTGGCCGTTCCCGTGCTCGCCCACCGGGTGGTCGTGGCGGCTCACACCGATTCGCTCGGCCGATCACGCCAGGACGCCGAGCGGATCCTGCTCGATCTTATCGAGCGGGTCCCCGCGCCGGCCTAGCACGCCGTGGATTCGCCGTTGCCGCGCGTGTCGTCATCTCATGCGGGTTCGCCCCGAGAATCGTCGCCTACACCCGACGGGCTCTCGCGCGACCGGCTCTCGCGCGACCAACTCTCGCGCGACCAACTCTCGCGGATGTTGCGCACGTTGTGGAAATGGGTCGGCCCCCGGCGGCGTTTTCCCCCGACGCGCGAAGGCTGGTACTTCTTGATCGGGACGCTGCTCATCGGGCTCGGCGCCATCAACGCGGGCTTGAATCTGCTTTTTCTGGTGTGGGGAATGATGCTGTTTCTGATCCTGGCGAGCGGCGTTCTGTCGGAGCTATGCCTGCGAAAGCTGGAGGTGCGGCGCGCGCCACCCGTGTCGGTCCACGCAGAGACCACCTACCTGATGGCCGTCGCGCTCACGAACCAGAAGAAACGTTTGCCGTCGTTTTCGGTGGAAGTCGAGGATCTGGTCGACGGAAAACCGATCGATAAACGTTGTTACTTCCTGAAGCTGCCGGCGGGACGTACGCAGGAGACGGCCTACCGCCACGTGGCCGCGCGCCGCGGGCGCTTGCGGTTGTCGGGTTTTCGACTGTCCACACGGTTCCCGTTTGGCTTGATTCACAAATCCAAGGACGTGGTGGCGCCGGCCGAGTTACTGGTTTATCCGGCCCTGTGCCCCGTGCCCGCCGATCTGCTGCGTGGGTTCGCGTCCCACCACGGCCGGGGCCACCACAAGTGGCGCAGCCGCCGGGGGGAATTTTTCGGTCTGCGTGAGTTCCGCCAGGGGGACGATCCCCGCGATATCCACTGGCGCACGTCGGCGCGGCGCGGAGCGCCGTTCGTGCGCGAGACCGAGGACGACGAGGGTCAGGAGGTCTGCCTGGTGATCGACAACGGCGCGGGCATCGCCGATGACGGGATCGATGACGGGACGCCGAACCCGAACGCGACGGCCGACCCGGACGCGGACGCGGCTTTCGAACACATGGTGTCGCTTGGCGCGTCCCTGGCGTGCGAGCTTCTGAACCGCGGGTATCGGGTCGGCCTGGCCGCGCGCGGGGAGGAGATCACTCCCGAGGGCGGACAGGCACAGGCGACGCGACTGCTCAGATTCCTGGCCTTGGTGGAGCCCTGCGCGCCAGACGTCCCTTTGCGGGATTCCGGGCGAACGGGCGCCACGATTCGCTTGCTGCCCGGGGCGGCCCCCCAGATCGGATTCGGGGGATCGGCGGCCGCTCCGCGGAGGATCGCGTGAGCCCGACGGATCGCTTGGGCGCCCGGCATTCCGTGAGCGCGGCGAATCGCGCGGGCGCGATCCGTCGCGCCGTTGCGCGAGCGCGACAAATCACGGGCGTAGACTCGACAGCGACGGGCGTCGCCGTATGAGATTCCAGTTCACGCACAAACTGGCCACCTACCTGTTGGTCCTGGCGGCGCTTGGCACTCTGATCTCGGCGGGCTTGGTGTCGCCCTTCGCCGTCGGGGCGACCATCCTATGCGGCATGGCGTCCTGGTTCTTCGATCCGGGCACGCGTGCCGCGGCCGCGATCGAGAGGGCGGCGGTGATTGCGCGCGTCGGCGTCGTCGCGTTCTTTGGGCTCTGCGCGTACCAAGTGTGGCTCCGCCTGCCGGAGCCTGATTTGACCCCGGTCCTGAGCCTGGTGCTTTTTCTTGTCGTCTACAAGCTGTTCGGGCGCTCCGCGAATCGCGACTACCTGCAGATCTACGTCCTTTGCTTCCTGATGGTCTTGGCGGGCGCGGCGTTCGCACAGACGTTTTTGTTCGCCGCGTGTTTCACGGCGTACGTCGTCCTCACCACGTGGACGTTGATTCTGCTGCACCTGCGGCGTGAGATGGAGGAGAACTACCTGGTCAAGCATTCGGGACACGCGCCCAGTCACAAAGTGGGTGTGTCGCGTATCCTGAATTCGCGACGCGTGATCGGCGTGCCATTCCTGGCCGCCACCGCCGGCGTGGCGCTGGTCGTCTGCGCTGGCGCGGTGGTTACGTTTGCGCTCGTGCCACGTGTGGGCACGGGATTCGCCCTGGGAGGCGCGCACGCCCGCAAGAGCCTGATCGGATTTTCCGACGAGGTCACGTTGGGAGCGGCCGGTTTCCTTTCAGCCGAGGACGAGACCGTCGCTCTGCGCGCGGTGGTGCCCCGCCTGACGCGCCTCGGGTCGGATCGGGACAGGGAAGCCGAGCTGGATCATTTCTACTGGCGCGGAACCGTCTACGACACTTACGAGAAAGGACATTGGTTGCGATCGCGCCACGAGGCCCTGCGCACTCAGATTGACGACACCGTCACGCCGCAACTGATTCGGGAGCCCCACACGCGGCCGAAGACCGATCCGTTTCCGCCGCTGACGGCGACGGACAGGCAGGAGATCGACATCGTCGGGGTATCTGCGCCGGTCGCGTTCGCGTTGGACCATCCGGTCGCATTCGAGATTCCGCAACCAAAAATCGGCGTGATGTCCGAGCTCCGCCTCGTCCCCCGCTGGTCGGGCGAGGTGGCGTTTCAAAATGGTTTCTCGGACAGCTCATCGCCCGCGGAGGCTCCGAGCGAGCTCGGGACCTTCGGGGGCGCACGCTATGTGGCGTATTCCCGCGATCCCTTCACCATGACGGCGGCGGTGAACGGTCGACCCTTGGCGGAGATCCCGCCGCAAATCATGGCGCCCTACCTAGCGGTGTCGCCTACTCTCTCGCCGCGAGTGAGGCAGCTTGGCGCCGAAATCACCGTCGGAAAGGCCAGCGCCGCGTCGAAGGTCCTGGCGGTGATGGATTGGCTCGACCGCACCCACGAGTACACATTGAACGTGACCGGTCGGCCCGGGCGCGAGGATCCCGTCGAATATTTTCTTTTCGATCGCAAGGCCGGCCACTGCGAGTATTTCGCATCGGCGGCGGCGATGTTGCTGCGCACCGCGGGCGTGCCTACGCGCTACGTGAACGGCTTCCTCGGCGGCGAGTGGAACGCGGTCGGGCAGTACGTAACCGTTCGCCAAAACCGCGCGCACGCCTGGGTCGAGGCGTATCTGGGCGAGTTGGGCTGGATGCGGGTCGACGCCACGCCCCCCGTGCGTCCGCCCGGCCGCATGGGCAAGCTGCGGCAGCTCATGGATTCGCTGGAATTTTTCTGGAGCCGTTGGGTCGTCGGCTACGACCTGGGACGGCAGATCGACATCGCGCGCGACGTCGGTCGTGGCATCGGTGTGTCGCCGGCGCCCGGAGCGGGCGGTGAGGAGCATTGGCCGTGGAAGCGGCTGGGCCTGATCGCGACGCTGATCGCGGGAGTCATGATCGCCTGGTTACGTGTGGCGCGCCGCCGCGGTCGCGACCGGCCGGGTGCGGTGTCGTCGGGCCTGGCCCATCAGTCGGTGGGACGCCTGTATCGACGTTGCCTGGAACGACTGTCAGATGCGGGATTTTCCCGGCGACCGTCCGAGACCCCGCGCGAATACGCCGCGCGCGTCTCGGAGGCTGGCCTGGGCGCGGCCGATGCCTTCGTTCGGTTGACTGCTCTTTACGGACACGCGCGGTTTGGCCGAAAGGAGATTCAAGACGCGGTGGTTGCCGACCTAACCCGAGCGCTGGCGCACCTCGGGCCTGCTCGACGCGCCGTGGACGGATCGCGCGCGGCTTAGCGCGTCGATCACGCGGCTTGATTGTCGCAGCAGATCAATGCGGCTGATCGCCGCGCCAACCCAGCAAGCGACGCGCCCGGGCGTTTTCTTCGCTGCCAAAATGGCGCGCCCTGTTCCGGCGAATCGCCAGGAGGACATTTACCGCCCCCCAAGGCCCCGTGCTGTCGCCAGCATCGCACGAGGCACCGGGCTTGCATTCGGGATAGTGTTCGATGCTAGGAGCAATGACTTTCCCCAAGCGAGCGGGTTTCCTTTTCGCGGTCGTCTTGGCACTGACTGGGATGTCCTCCATCGCGACGGCTCAGTTCGCAAGTGGAGGGAGCACAGGCACGACGAGCACGACCACCGCCACTTTGGGTGATGCCGACATTTTCATCGGCGTCCAAAAGACGGCCAATGTCAATCTCACGGATCGGGACCGCGGCCAATTTCTCAATCAAGCCAACTGCCAGTGCGAGACCGACGTCTGGGTCAAGGCGGTGATCCTGCCCTCGGCAGCGGCGCGCGCGGCGACCATCTCACCCTCGGCCAGTGTTTCCCTGTACGTGGGCAACATCTGTGATCCCACGTCGACCATTTCCTGCTGCCATCGCCTGGCCAGTGGCGTACCCTTCTCCGAATTCAGGCAGTTTGGCATCACCGCCAAGACCAGCGTCGACATACTCATGCGGGATTGGTCGCCCACAAGTGGTAGCTGCCAGAACACCATCGGTCCGACCGTCACGCCAACTGACCCGGTTTGTGGGCTCTTGAGCACCGGCACGGGTGGTTCGACGGCCACCGGCGGCACGTCTGGCGGCGGTGCCGGCGGCAGCGGCGGTGCCGGCGGGGCGGTGGAAACCAGTACCGGGGGCGCATCGGGAACCGTCGTAACGGCAACGAGCCCCCACGGAGCTTGCGTGAGTACGATCACCCAGAACATCACCGTCTTCATCGGGACCTTGGGCGAGGGGACGCGCGACGTGGGCAGCAAGACGTTGGGGTTCAGCGTCGATCCCGTGCCGCCATGCGCGGTCCCCGGTGTCGTCGCCGCCCCGGTCAACGAGGCTCTTCAGCTGAGCTGGACGGGCCTTTCGATCGCTGAAGCGGCCGATTTGCTTGGATATCAAGCCTTGTGTACGCGCGGCGACGTCACGCAGGTCTTCAAGGACGGGTCATTTTCGCCCGCTTTCGACGCCTGCGCCAGGACCGCCAGCGGGTGGCCGACATCCGCGACGATGCCGGATCGGACGGCCTTCGTCTGCTCGGATCTCCTGCCCACCTCCGCCACATCCGTGCGGCTGAAGATCCTCGAGAACGACATCTCTTATTTGGTTGGCGTGGCCGCGATCGACAAACAGAGAAATGCGAGCGTGGTGACTCCGTCGCTGGGGATCCCGATCCTGACGAAGGACTTCTATTACGAGTATCGCCACGGCGATCCACAAGGTGGGTCAATCGGTGGTTACTGCGCGGTTTCCGGGAGCGGATCGAGCGGATGGCTCGCCGGGGTGATGGGAACGTTGCTCGCCCTGGTGCTTGTGAGACGACGCCAGCGGGGACGCCGATGACCCGTGGGATGACCTGTCGGATGACCCGTGGGCACATCCGTGGAACCGGGGGGAGGGCCCGGCACGCGCACGTCCTTCTTCTTCGCATGGTCGGATTGCTTGCGACTGCGACCGTGGTCGCCGTCGTTTCGCTGCCCATGATGGCCCAGGCGCAGGTCATTCAGGGTCAGAACGATCGCTACAAAAGCCCACAACACTTCGCGCTCGAACTCCGTTTTGGTCCGTATAAGCCGGACATCGACTCGGAGTTCGGCGGCCAAAGGACGCCCTACCAAGATTTTTTCGGTTCGGGCAATCACTTGATGACACAGATGGAATTCGACTATCAGGTCATTCGGCATGCAGGCTCTCTGGGGGTCGGGTTGGGGGTGGGCTATTTCAGCGAGAGCGGCCACAACCGGGCGGCTGGGACAGGCGATCTAACGGCGGATACGTCCAGCTTGAAGCTCATCCCATTTTCGTTATCGGCGGTCTATCGTTTCGATCTGGCTCTGGAACGCTGGGGCGTCCCGGTGGTTCCGTACGGCAAGTTGGGCCTCGACTACGCCATCTGGTCGATCAGCAACGGAAACGGCGACGTCCCCGACGATCCCGCCGGTGGCGTCGGCCGTGGCGGCACCTGGGGGTGGCACGCCGCCGTCGGACTGTCATTGGTGCTGGACTTCCTCGACCCCGCGGCCGCCCATCAATTCGACGTCGAGAGCGGCGTCAATCACACCCACCTCTTCGTCGAACTCGGTCGCTGGGACATCAGCGGCCTCGGCGGCGCCAACAAGCTGCACGTCGGTGACACGACCTGGTTGACCGGCCTCCTCTTCGAATTCTAGATTCGTCGGCGCGCGCGGGATCACGTGTCTGAAAACCAAGAGCAGGTCCTTCGTAACCTGCGGCTGACCATTGAATACGATGGAACGGATTTTTCCGGGTGGCAGCGACAAAGCGCGACGCGGACCGTTGCGGGAACGCTGGAAGAAAAGATCCGCGAGTTGCTCGGCGAAATCGTGGACATTCGAGGCGCCGGCCGAACCGACGCCGGCGTCCACGCGGAAGGACAGGTCGCGCACCTAGCGCTGCGGTCGCGTATCCCGGTGCAGGGCTTTTTGCGCGGCCTGAACACAATCCTGCCGCCGGACGTGGCGGTCATCGACGTGGCGGAAGTGGATCCAGCGTTCGACGCGCGTTTCTCGGCGCGCGGCAAAGTCTACCAATACCGCATCTGGAACCATTTTGTGCGCTCGCCCAAGCATGCCCGCACCAGTTGGCACGTGCGCCGCCCCCTGGATCTGGACGCGATGCGGACGGCGGCACGCGCGCTCTGCGGCGAGCACGACTTCAGGGGATTTCGCGCGTCGGATTGCGATCGGAGAAACACGGTCCGCGTGATTCGCCGGTTCGAGATCTCCCGTCAGGGTGCCATCTTGGACATCGAGGTCGAAGCGACCGCGTTCTTGAAGAACATGGTCCGCATCCTGGCCGGAACCCTGGCGGATGTCGGGCGAGGCAGGCTGGACCTGGACCGCGTCCTCCGCGTCTTGGAAGGCGGCGATCGAACCACGGGAGGCGTCACCGCGCCGGCGTGGGGATTGACGCTGGTCCGAGTCATCTACTGAAGCGGCTTCGCCGCCGCAAGGGGCCTGGGAAGGCCCCCTGCGAGACCCCCACGGATTGCTCGACGGCGTGGCCGCGGCTTCGCCGCCGCAAGGGGCCTCGGAAGGCCCCCTGCGAGACCCCCACGGAGTTCCTCGACGGCGAGGCCGGTCCAGCAAAGCTGGACCTCCCCCTCTTTGGATTGGCCATTCTCTCGCCTGAGATGAAAACTTGCCTCCCTACTTGCCTCACTTGTCGACCGGCACTAGGGATGAGGCGGCCCCAGCCAACGGCGAAGGCGGTTCGGGTCGCATTTCCTGCTGGCAGAGTCGTGCGACCTCGCTTCGAAGCCGTTCCGGGAGCGCCAGCCGGTCGGTCGCGGACAAATCCGTGGTCGCGATCGGGGCACCGATTTCGATCGTGACCGGCCCGGGCCGCACGATCAGGCTTCCTCGGGACATGACCTCGCGCGCGCCTCGGATTCCCACTGGTACGATAGGAACTCCCGCCGTGATGGCCAGACGGAAGCCTCCCGTCTTGAATGGCCCAAGGAGCCCGTCACGCGAACGGGTCCCCTCCGGGAAGATTACCACCGAGCTTCCCGCGCGGATGCGTGCGATGGCTTGATCGATGCTGCGGCGAGCCGCCGCTTTTTTTTGCCGATCCACGAAGATGAACCGGCCGGCCACCATGGCCCACCCAAACAGGGGTATCCGCCCCAGCTGTTTCTTGGCGATGAAGCGCACTTTCAGTGGCACCGCGACGAACAACGCCCAAATATCGACGGTGGAAAGATGATTCGCCATGAACACGTACGGTCGCCGCGGATCCAATTCCCCATGCATGTTCACGGTCAGGCGCACGCCCGCCGACCGCAGCAGCATGCGCGACCAGATACGCGCCAACGCCACGACCGTGTCGCCTGAACGATCGAACGGCGCGCTCAGCAGCGCCAGAGTCGCCCCCACAAAGCTCAGCACGACCAGCAGCACCAGGTGCAGGACGGAACGCAACAGAATTGTCACGCGAATCACGGTTTGGGACCAAAATGGACGGGTGGTATCATCGAAAGCGAAGTGGATTTCCGGAAGACCTACTACATTCTTCCGAATCTGTTCACGCTGTCGAACGTCCTTTCGGGATTCATCTCGATTTCGCTTTCGGCTTCGGGACAGGGAGGAACGGATCTATACCTCGCGGCGCTGGCGATCTGCTTTGGTTTCTTCTTCGACACCTTCGATGGCCGCGTCGCACGGCTGACGAAGACCCAGACCGACCTCGGCCGGGATCTGGATTCGTTGTCGGACCTGATCACATTCGGCGCCGCTCCGGCTCTGCTCGTCTACAAGTGGGGCCTGACGAGCTTCGGCCGCCTGGGCATCCTCATCGCGGGTCTCTACGTGTGCGGCGGGGCTTTGCGACTGGCGCGTTTCAACGTCCTGTCGCGCCGGCAGGAGCAAGAAGGTCAAAAGGGCCCGGGAAAGTACATTCTGGGGTTGAGCATTCCCGCATCGGCCAGCGTCGTCGTGTTCATGGTTCTGGTCACGCACAACGCGGGCAAGTTCCGCGACATCAGCCAAAGGTTGGTGGCGGCAGTGGTCATCGCGTTGTCGTACCTGATGGTGTCGCGTATCCGCTTCCGGTCGTTCAAGGATGTTCGTCCGACAAAGAAGACTCTGGGAGCCGTGTTGCTGGTGGCCGGTTGCTGGATCGCGATGCGCATGAATCGCGTTCACGACGCCGTCATTTTCTTATCGCTCATCGCGGCCTACATCGTTCTGGGCCTGTGCGAGGAGGTCGTGTTTTTCCGACGTCGAATCGCCGAGCGGCGAGCGCAACAAGTCGGTGGCGCTGCCGCCGCCGTCGAGGACATTCCGCCTGACGAAGAGGTGCTGGCCGAATTGGGCGCCTTCGACTCACAGGATGAAAGCGGCGAGCACCCCATCCCGCAGGCACGCAAGACGGAAGCACGACAGTCCGACACCTCCGACCCCGTCGCACCGAGCGTCGTCGAAGCGCCCAAGCGCGCCTGAATCCACGACTGTTTTACCGAGCGGATCGGGGCGGCAAAGCGCGCTCGACCCCAAGCGTCGCGCGACGAGACCTGGCGCGATTTTTATTTCCTGGCCGCGCTGTTTCCGACCG
>JADGRC010000090.1 GCA_017881245.1 Pseudomonadota bacterium | reverse complement strand
TGAGCAGACGCCTCAGCGATGACTTCGGATCGCATCGCCCCGGTGAGCGCGCGGAACCCCTCGGCAGCAATGTCGCGACGCGCGTCTGGATTGCGAATGCGCTCAGCAAAGACGCCGATTTCGCGCGCTCGCCTTTCCACACTCCACTTTGCCCGAGGCGGCGCCGGGAAGGTCAGCGACTGGATTGCAAATCGCGTCGCCGATGTCACACGACGATCGCTCAGGAACTTTCGCCACATGTTGAGGTCGGTGAAGACCTCGGCCGGGGCGGGAAACCATCCCTCCGTAAGCGTCCGGTAGGTGCTCATGCGATACCCGGCGACTGTCAGCCCGAAGAAGTTCCAACGCCCATTCAGCATCCGCGCGTGCGTCGTGCGCGTAGCGAGGTCGCCGGGTTCACTGGAGATCTTGCCGTTGGCATCAACGTAGCATTGAACGAGGTTGCCAAAGTCAACGGCCCGAAGATGCAATGCCATTTCGGTGAGGAAGTCCGGAAACCAGAGGTCGTCGTCAGCAATGTGTGCGACAAATGTTCCGGTGGCCTCCGCAAGCGCCGCGTGACGGTTAGCCTCGCCGTGCCGCGCGCCCTTCGGAAACTCGAAGAGGCGGACGCGGGAGTCGCGTTCTTCGGCAGACTTGGCCCACGAGATTGTGGCGGCGGGTGCCCCGTCACCGACGATGAAAAGCTCGAAGTCGGCGTGGCTTTGAGCAAGCACCGAATCGACTGCGTAGGGCAGAAACACAGGCGGGCGTGTTATCGGCAACAGGATGGTGAAGCGGCTCCTGCCGATTTCGGCGCTCATGGCTGGAGCCCGGCGATTTGGCGGATCGCCGCGATGCGTTCGACGCAGACAAGCCCCTCGGCCGCCGACGATCGCGGTGGCAGTCCGCCGCGGAGATGTTCCAGAAACGCCTTCAGCTCGCGGAAAAGTGGCAGCTCGGTCGATGTTGGTATCTTCGACGGCTTACTTGGCGCATTGCCGGCGCGCCCCTGCGTGACAAGGATGTGGTCGCTGCTCGAATCGTCGAGCGCCGCCCCGCCTTCGCTGCCTATGACTGTCGCCGCCCGCAGGCGTGCCGGGTGTAACGTTGAAACCTCGGCAACGACCTGCGGCGCTCCATCCTCGCCCCCAAGAATTGCTGTCATGTCCCAGTGGCCTTGCCCGGGTGCGACAGAAAGAGCCGCCTTGACCTCCGGCAAATATCCAAGGATTTCATACGCTATAGAGAGATCGTGCGGCATCAGAATCCAGATCGCATCGACGTCAAGGTGCGGGTGGCCCCAGCCCAGCCGGTACGTCCGGATGGCTTCGATCCGGCCGAGAGCACCAGACCGCGCGCAGTCGCGCAGCGCCTCGATGCCCGGATGATAGCGCCACTTGTCCATGACGAAGATGCGGCTCGCGGCTGCCTTCACCAGGCGACGCGCCGCTTCGACATCGTTGGTCATCGGCTTCTCCACGAAAATCGGCCGGTTGGATTCGAGCAGGGTCTCCATTACGGACGCATGCGTAGACGTCGGTGTCGCGACAATGAATCCGTCGATTTGCTCGGGCACTGACGAGCGATCGGCGAAGGCACCGACGGCGCCCCCCGCGAGCGCAACCGCGCGGCTTCGTTCGCCGCGGGCGATCACATAAACGCGCACGCCGAGCGTGACGAGGTCACGCAAGATGAACTGACCCCAGGCGCCGCAGCCGACGAGGCAGATCGTAGTCATCGAACGGGTGGTGCCGTTGTCTGGTGACTGCCGGCGGCCGAGAAGCGCGCCACCATTTCACCATAGGTCCCGGCGTCCGTGTCGCGCTTCGACAAATGAGGTGTTGCCGTCGGCCAACGGATCCCGAGCTCGGGGCTGTCGAAACGGCAGCCGAGCTCATCATCTGGATCAAAGTAATGGGAAACGGCGTATATATGCAGGCTCGGCTCAGGGAAGAAGAACCCGTGGGCGACCCCCGGCGGAATACCCGCGGCGCGGGGGGCGTCGCCCCGGAGCTCGACAATGGTGCTCAGGCCGCGGGTCGGAGAATCCCGCCGCGCGTCGTGAAGCCCAAGGAGCATCGTGCCATCGACCACCACGACCTGATCCGCATGAACGCGGTGGATGTGAACACCACGCAAGACGTTCGCCCTGCTTCGCACGGCGTTCCATTGGACAGGGCGTTCCCCCTCCAGCCATTCGTCGCGATGAATCTCCAAGAAGATCCCACGGGCGTCCGGATGAGGCAGGAGTTCCCGGAGAGTCACGCCAAGGGGCAATTCGCCTAGGGTTGTAGCTCTCTGCCAAGCACCGATTTCTGCGGGCGGCCGGTCGATATCGGGCATCACCATGGAGTGCTCTGTGGACGCGCCTTAACCGATATTCTCCGGATGAACCGGTATCGAAGCCTCAGATTGGGCCATTTTGGGTTTGCCGGCAAGGCTGAACGCCGGCCGCCGTGCGAAAGGCTCTCTGCTGGGCCAAGATGCTCTGCCGCACCGATGTTGGGAGTAGAACAAGAGTGTCAGGACCTCGTCTCGGAACACGAGCCGCCCAATTTTCGCGATGTAGTCTATGTGTTGCCAACACGATATTCCGGGAGCTACCACCCCCGCCACCGCGCCGATCGGCCCGACCGCCTCAACATCGCCGACGGTGGAGGAGGCGACCACGACACCGGTCGTCGATTGGGGCTTCTTTCCTGAACGGGGTTCTTGCGCGTGAAGAGCCGACGAGTGCCGACTGTGGCTATCCATATACTCTTGTAAGCCTCGCCGCGTCATTCAACCGGGCGGACCCGGCCCACGACCCGCCGAAGAGGTCGATCCATGCTTGCTCGTCCCGGCCGATGCGCGTTCGCATTGGCCTAAATCCGAGCCGCAGCGAGACCCAGCGGAGGAATGGAACGCGTCCTTCTCATGACCGCTTCGGCTAAGATGGACGCTCGCGGCATCTTCGTCATGGCGCCTGGAACCATCATGCACTAACGATCACCCTGGATCACTCAGTAGGGCCTCGCCGCTAATGAACAAACGAATCTTCGGCCTTCCCAGGAACATATTCTTTCTCGGGCTCACCAGCCTCTTGAATGACTTCTCTTC
>JADGRC010000089.1 GCA_017881245.1 Pseudomonadota bacterium | reverse complement strand
CTTCGGTCTGTGGGAGCCGTGGGAGTTGAACCTCGCCGACCGCGCGCGGCGCATGGCCGAAGGCGATCTCTCCCTCGGCACGTTTTTCGGGGCCGCAGCCCGGGGCGATCTCGAACCGGCCCTGCAAGCGCTGAGCGTGCGTGTCGTCGGGGCCAGCGAGCTCGGCGCGCGTCTGCTCGGCGCGCTCTGGGGAATCGGCGCGCTGATGGCCGTTTACTGGGCTGGCGTGGGGCTGTTCAGGCGGCGTGCCGCTCTCCTGGCGGTCCTGGCGCTGGGCACGATGCCTCTGTTCGCCTTGTCTTCGCGCCAGGTGACGTCCGACATGCCTCTGGTGGCGGCCCTGGCTTTGACCATCGGTGGTCTTGGACGTTGGACCTGGCCCTCGAACGGCCGACGGCGACGATCCGACTTGCTCGTTGGATTGATCGGCCTTGCTGTTGGTCACGCGACCGGGGGCTCGTTGCTGGGCGTCGCCCTGCCCACGTTGGCGCTCGTCGCCGCGGTCGCCATCTGCGCCGGGCTTCCCGTCGCTGCGTCAACGGACGAGCCCGCCGATCATACGGGGCCCCTGGCGCCACCGGGCATCGGCCCCGATTTCGCCCCTGGTCGTTCGTTCGGCGCCAACACCCGCGCGCACAAGACGGCGGTCGCCGTGATGCTGGTTCTGCTGGCGGGTGGTGTTCTGATTCTGCTGCTCGCGCTCACCCACCAGGTCGCGGGGCATCGATCGACCCTGCTCGGCGGAACCCCGCGCGGCGGCATTCCGACCCTCACCTTCGACTATCTCATCAGGCAATTGGGCTTCGGGCTCTTTCCCTGGAGCGCCGTGGCGTTCTTCGCGCTCGGGCGACCGCTGATTCGCCTGGACGGACAAGACGAACCGCGAACCCACGCCCCCGAGAAGAGCGACGCGGTGATGGCGACAGCGACTGGGACGGCGACCGCGACAGCGACAGCGACAGCGACCACGACCGCCCACACCAACAGCCGCCTGGCATTCGGGCAAACGTTTTTGCTGCTGCTCGCGGGGCTGGGGCTGGCATTCTCGACCTACCAGGCATTGGTCGTGGGCGAGGCGCGCTACGTTGCATTGGGGGCGATAGCCTTGGCGATCGGGGCCTTCCTTGACGAAGCGCTGGAGGGAAATCGGTCCGAGCCCGTGGCGGGGCTATTGATCGCCACCGGAACCATGGTCGTCGCCCGCGATTTCTTTCTGGCCCCCGAGGAGCTGGCGTCGGTCCACTTGTTGGGCGAAAAGGTGAAGTGGCCGCCCACACTCTCGATTGGCAACCTGATTCTGGGCTTCGGGTTGCTGGTCGCGGTCGGGGTTTACGCGGGTCTGGCGACGCGGGGAAAGGCGCTCGGCAAGGTCCCGGGACGCGATTTGTCGGCGGCGCGCGCTTGGCACAGAAAGTTGGAATCGAAGATCGTGGAAGCCGGCCGTTACGGTCTGCAGATCGCGGTCGGTGCGTCCATCGTCTTTGGTTTCTGGCTGACGCAGATCGTGGTGCCGTCTCTGTCCACGCACCTGTCGTTCAAACCCATGATCGAAACGTACGCGAAGTACGCCAAGCATGGGGAAAAGTTCGGTCGCTACCGCGTGGAGGGCAAGGGGACCGCCTTCTACAGTGGATTGACGATGATCGAATTGCCCACGCAAGAGGCCGTCCTTGGCTTTCTCCGCGCGCCCGAGCGGGTCTTCGCCTTGGTATCCGCGGAGGAGCTCGCGGCGCTCGACTCCGCCCTGAAGACCGCGCAGGTGTCGTACTACGCCGTCGATGCCTCGTCCTCTCGCTTCCTGTTACTCAGCAATCGATTGGAACCCGGCCAGGAGGACAACAACCCCTTGAAGAAGAACGTGTGGATGGCCCCCACGAACCCCGCTCAGAACGCGGGTCAATGGAACGCGGCCGAGAAGCCACCCTGGCGGTGGCGCATCCCTCTTGCGGCAACCTTCGGAGACACGATCGAGATCGTGGGCGCCGAGTACCCCGCGACGGTCCGTCGTCCTGGAAAGATTCCGCTAGAGCTGTTCTTCCGCGTCAAGGCCCGCCCGCCCGCTGGGTTCAAGATCTTCGTCCACTTCGATGGACCGGCGACCCCAAGGGTGATTGGCGATCACGATCCCGTAGGGAAGGCTTTCCCGACCGCGAACTGGCTGCCCGGCGAATACATCCGCGACCTTTACGAAGTCGAGGTTCCGTTGATGACCACGCCGGCGGGTACGTACCAAGTCCTCATGGGTTTCTGGCCGGGCGGCGACGGAAAACGCCTGAAGATCACCGAGGGCCCCAACGACGGCAGCGATCGGCTGCGGATCGGCACGATCGAGGTGAAGTAGACACGACCGTCGCGGGTACCACCGACCGCCCGTTACTTCAGATATGCCGCCAAGGGGCTATTGATTCGCATCAGATCCTGCGCGGCTAGCTGGGCCATCGCGGTTGCTCCAGCTTTGTCGAAGTGGGCCTTGTCACCGTTAAAGGTTAGGGCGGCCGCGGCCGTCTGACCGATCATGTTGTAGTACTCGACGGCGCGCGCGTTGAGGTCGTCCACCAACAGGCCCTTCATCATGCCGAGCGCGATGGTCGCGTCACAGTACGGCTGCAAGCGAGCGTTGGTCTCCTTGGCGCCGGTCCAAACTTGTAGCGGGGAAGATGTCGTCGGAATGAAGGTCGCCTTCTTGGCCGCGACCTCGTCCGCCATGACGCCCATCTGCGTCTGAAAGGCCGCCGGAGCGACGGGGCCGTGGGTCGTCCCACTGTCGTTAATCCCAAACGCCGCCAACACGTAGTCACCGGCCTTGACGTTGCCGATGAGCGTCTTCCATCGCCCCCCGTAGAAGGTGTCGATGTTCGCTCCGGGTTGAGCCTGATTGTCAATCGTGACCTTGCTTATGAAGAACTGCCCCAACTCCTGGCCCCAGCCCTCTTGGGTCGTCGAGGCGGCGTAGGTACTCATGGTCGAGTCGCCCCCCAAGTGCACGGTGATGGCAGGTAATGAACTCTGATCGGGTCTGCCCGTGGCGCCGCCGTTGCCCACGCCACCGCTGCCCTTCGCACCACCAATCGCCGTCGTTCCACCGGTGCCGGTGACGGTGGTACCACCAGAGCTGGTGCCGCCCGCATTGCCAGTTCCGGTCTGGGTCGCGCCACCACTGCCGAGCACAACGGCGCCGCCACCCGTACCGGCCGAGCTCGCCCCGCCACTGCCGCCGCTCGAGGTGACCGTGGAACCCGTTCCTCCAGTTGGCGCCGAGGTGGGTACGCCGCCGGTACCCGCGCCCGGCGGGCCCGACGAGCTGCCGCCAAGACCTGTCGACCCTCCACTTGCTTGGGCCGCACCGCCCGTCCCCGACTCCGCAGGTGTGGAGCTGCCGGAACACGCGCTAAACAAACACGACAGGAAAAGGGACGAAGCGAAAATTCGGCAGGTGCAATTCATCTGGTTCCTTCCGAAACGGGAGCTACATTCTAAGGTATGAGCACCGGGAATTCCCTAACGCTGGGCTCGCGAATTGACGGAAGGCGACCCGTCCTGCTCGAACTCCTAGCCTGAACTATACGCGATGAATGTAAGGTCGGGCGGTCAGGAATTGCCCTTGGGCTCGTCGTCATCGCTCAGGTAAGCGAACGTTCGCACCAGTTGCACGATGTTCTCGCGCTGCGCCGGAGTCAAATCCACGAACTGCACCCCCATGCCGGGGTTGATGTTGTCGTAGCTGCCGGGTCGAAACGGATTGATCCACATGACCCGGCCCTCCAGGTTCAACTGAGGACCGCCCGGCGGCATGAAGCTGAGATTCAGCAACGTTCCCGTCGGTTCGGGCGCGTTGGTACGAATAAAGATGCCCATCGCGCTGATGTCGGTGATGTACGCGAACAGGAACGTATCCGCGCTCTTGTAGTCGACCTCGATATCGACCGTCACCCTCGTGTGAATCCGGCGATCGATGCCGCCGCGGCGGCGTTCGGCCGGAACGTTTGCGTCTCGGCGTCGCCGATCTCTGTGTCTCCGCGTCGACAACATGCACCCCCGGGTTCGTCGTCCCTATTAGCCCAAACGAGGTTGGCGAACAAGAGAGCATTCCCCAACCTCCGCTCGACGCCTGCGCAACACCCGTTCGACGCCCGCCCCCGCGCTCCAAAACGGTTCACGGAGCATCGGGCTCCAGCCTGCTAGACTGCCCCGCCGTGCGGCGCGCAGAAATATCACGAAAGAACGAGGCATCGATCCTGAGCACGTCCCGAAAGGCGGCGGACGAGCCCGATTTCATCGTCGTCCGTGGGGCGCGTGAACACAATCTGTCCATCGACCACCTCAAGATTCCCAAGCGGCAGTTGGTCGTTTTCACCGGCGTATCGGGCTCGGGCAAGTCGTCGCTGGCCTTCGACACGCTATACGCCGAGGGGCAGCGCCGTTATGTCGAATCGCTGTCGTCATACGCACGCCAGTTTCTGGGGCAGATGGAGAAACCCAAGTACGAACAGCTGCGCGGCCTGTCACCCACCATCGCCATCGAACAGAAATCGGCGTCATCGAATCCCCGATCCACGGTGGGAACCGTTACGGAAATCTACGATTACCTGCGCGTCCTGTATGCGCGCGCGGGGGAGCAACGCTGTCACCTGTGCGGCGGCGAGGTCACGGCGCGTTCGGCCGCCGAGATCGTCGCCGAGCTGATGACGTTACCGGTCAAGACCAAGGCCGTGTTGATGGCCCGCAAGGCCGACAACCGCAAGGGCGAATTTCGCGAAGTGTTTGACGACGCGCGCAAGGCGGGGTTCGTCCGCGTCCGCATCAACGGCCTCATTCAGCGACTGGAGGACGTCACCGCCCTCGACAAGAAGAAGAAGCACACCATCGAGATCGTGATTGACCGGGTCACCATCGATCCCGCAGAGCGGGCGCGCATCAGCGACAGCGTCGAAACCGCCGTCAAGGTGGGCGGCGGCTCGATCGTCGTGGCCGTCGAGGGCGAAGCGCGCGAGCGCGCCTACAGCGAAGCGCGCGCATGCCCGAGCTGCGGCATCGGTCTTCCAGAGTTGTCTCCGCAGTCGTTTTCTTTCAACAGCCCGCTTGGTATGTGCGTCGACTGCAACGGCCTTGGGGCCAGCCTGGAAATCGACGCCGACCTGATCGTTCCCAACGCCGATCTGTCCATCGAGGACGGTGCCATCGAACCGTGGGGGGATCGCGCCGGCAAGGAGAGTGGTTGGACCGCCAACATCGCCTCGGCCGTGTCGCGCGAATTCGGCATCCCGCTCGACAAGCCGTGGAAGACCCTGACGCCCCGCCAGCGCGAGGTCCTGCTGTACGGCGCCGGCGAAAAGCGTGTCGCCGTGAGCTGGCAGGGCAAACACGGCGCGGGATCGTGGGCCATGCGGTTCGCGGGCGTGGTCAACACCATCAAGAAGCGGATGCAGGAATCCACGTCCGAGGTGACCCGCCAGTGGTACGGCAAGTATTTCCGCGAGCAGCTGTGTCGCGCGTGCGGTGGAGCCCGCCTGCGCCCGGAATCCCGCGCCGTCATCCTGGCGAAAAAGACCCTTGTCGAGGTCACTTCCATGACAGTCGCCGCGGCAAACGAGCACTTCCAGAGTCTCGGATTGACAGGTGCTCGCGCCCAGATCGCGGGCGAGATATTGAAAGAAGTCAACGCACGGCTGGGATTCCTGCTGGACGTGGGGCTCGAATACCTGACACTGGACCGCGCCGCGGCCACGTTATCCGGCGGCGAAGCGCAACGAATTCGCCTCGCGTCGCAACTCGGATCCGAGCTGTCCGGGGTGATGTATGTGCTCGACGAGCCGTCGATTGGGTTGCATCAACGCGATAACCTGCGGCTGATCGCGACGTTGCGTCGCCTGCGCGATCTCGGCAACAGCGTGATCGTCGTCGAGCACGACGCCGAGACGATCGAGGCGGCCGACCACGTCGTCGACTTTGGTCCCGGCGCGGGACGTCTGGGTGGCCGCGTGGTGGCCGAGGGCTCGCCCGCCGACATCAAGGCCAATCCGGAATCGCTCACGGGACGGTTCCTGGCCGGCGTCGAACGCATCGAGATCCCCCTGGAGCGCCGCAAGCCCAAGGGCTGGCTGAAGATTGAAGGCGCGCGGGAGCACAACCTGCGCAACGTGAACGTGGACATCCCGCTCGGCGTGCTGGCCGCGATCACCGGAGTGTCGGGCGCGGGAAAATCGTCGTTGATCAACGGTATCCTTCACCCGGCGTTACGGCGCAAGCTGCTCGGCAGCTATGACCAGGTCGGCCCGCACACCGCGATTCGCGGCGTCGAGCAAATCGACAAGGTGATCGACATCGATCAACAACCCATCGGTCGCACGCCCCGATCGAACCCGGCGACCTACACCAAGGCGTTCGATCACATCCGCGAGATCTTCGCGCAAACGCCTGAAGCACGCGCCTCCGGCTATGAGCCCGGGCGATTCTCGTTCAACGTGCGCGGGGGGCGCTGCGAGGCGTGCGAGGGCGACGGCGTCCGCAAGGTCGAGATGCACTTCCTGCCCGACGTCTACGTGACGTGCGAGGTCTGCAGCGGACACCGCTACAATGAGCAGACGCTGCGGATCGAATGGAAGGGGAAGAACATCGCGCAGGTCCTCGCGACCAGCGTCTCGGACGCCCTGGGGCTGTTCGAGCACCACAGACAGCTCCGCACGATCCTGCGGACGCTGGACGACGTCGGCCTCGGTTACATCGCGCTCGGCCAGAGCGCCACGACGTTGTCCGGTGGCGAGGCGCAGCGGATCAAACTGTCGCGGGAGCTGGCCAAGCGCGACACCGGCAAGACGCTGTACTTGCTCGACGAGCCGACGACCGGGTTGCATTTCGAGGACGTACGCCGCCTGCTGGCGGTGCTCGGACGCCTGACCGAGGCGGGAAACACCGTGCTGGTCATCGAACACAACCTGGACGTCATCAAGACCGCCGACTACATCGTCGACGTCGGTCCCGAGGGCGGAACGCGCGGGGGTGACATCGTCGCCGTCGGAACGCCCGAGGAAGTGGCGCGCGTCCCCGCGTCGTTCACCGGACAATTTTTGGCGCCAATGCTGGGAATCAAGCGCGGTCGCGCGTCGGCGGCATAGGCGACGAAGCCTTCCTTGGACGCCGCTCCGCGGTATCAGAAGCTCGCTCGATCTTCGAACGCAACGAAAATCTGAGCCCTCTGCAAAACATGTCCGGGTGTATTACACTGGTGCATCATGGGTAACACATTGACCGTTCGGATCGATGACGATCTGAACAATTGGCTGGAACAAACCGCGCGAAAACAGGGCGTCTCCAAGGGAAGTCTGGTCCGCATCCAGCTCAAGAAGGGTCGGGACCAGGCGGGCCAGCAAGCCTTCATGCGCCTCGCCGGGACGATGACGGGGCCCAAGGACCTATCATCTCGACGGGGATTTTCAAAGCGGTGAAGGGGATCGCCGACACTGGATTCCTGGTTGCCTTCGCAAACCGCCGCGATCGTCACCATGACTGGGCCGTGAACCTCGCCAGGGACGTCTCGACCCCCCTTTTGACCTGCGAGGCTGTCTTGGCCGAGGCAGCGTTTCATCTCGGGACGGTCT
>JADGRC010000088.1 GCA_017881245.1 Pseudomonadota bacterium | reverse complement strand
TCCCATTCACGGGGCTCGTCGGGATCGCGGTAGACGGAGGGATCGTCCGACGAGCTGTGAGCCCCTCGCCGGTAGGTGCGGGCCTCGATCAGTGTCGCGCCCTCGCCGCGCCGACCGCGGGCCGCCGCCTCCCCGACGGTGTGAATCATCGCCAGCACATCGTTGCCGTCGACCAAGATCCCCGGCAACCCGTAGGCGATGGCTTTTTGCGCGAACGTAGGCGTCACCGTCTGGACCGACCGCGGGACGGAAATCGCCCAGCCGTTGTTGCGGCACACGATGATGGCGGGCACCTTGAACACGCCGGCGAACAGGCAACTGGTGTGAAAAATGGGCGTCGACGTGCCCCCGTCGCCGAAGAACGCCACCGCGACATCGTCCTTTTTTTGCAGCTTGGCGGCCCACGCGGTCCCCACGGCGTGTGGGATCTGGGTGGCGACTGGCGACGCGACGGTGACGAAGTTCAGATGGCGAACCGAGTGGTGAACCGGCATCTGCCGGCCCTTGACGGGATCCTCGGCGTTGCCGAACAGTTGGCACATAAACGCCCGCAGCTCGTAACCACGATAGAGGGCCGCCCCGACCTCGCGGTAGGCCGAATAAAACCAGTCCGAAACGCGCAGGGCCGCCGCGGCTCCGATGTGGGTCGCCTCCTCGCCCGTCGTGGATACATAGAAACCCAGGCGCCCTTGGCGTTGCAGGCGCAACATGCGCTCGTCGACCATTCGGATGCGTACGAGAGCGTGCAGGACCTTGCGGTGCTCGTCACCTGACAGGCGTGGCTCGCGCTCGGGATGCGTCACTTTCCCGTCGTCGTCCATGACCCGGATGACTTCCAGCTTCACGTCTGCACCGGTGGGCTGATTAATGCCCGACGCAGGTGCTGTCAAGCGCCGGTCGTGGTAGGTGATCACGAGATGGAATCGGCGAAAACACTGAAACCGCGAGACGTTCTGAGTTACCTCGGGCGCGACTACGTCATTGAAGGTGTCGTCGCGTACAAGGTGAACGGCAGGACCTATCCGCTGGCGCGGGCGGTCGATGGTGACGTGGTCTTATGGGTCGAGCCCCTGATGGACGACATGGACGACCGGCTGCTGCTGTTGACCGAGGTGCGGGATCTCGACATCGGAACGCCGCCGCCGGCGTCGATTTCCTACCGCCAATGTGTGTTCGTGCCGCGGTGGTCGGGGCGGGCGGCCGTGGAGATCACCGGACAGGTTTCGGGGCAGGCGGCAGGGTCGCGCGACGTGTGGCGGTATCGCGCCGCTGGGGACTTGTTTCTGCAAATCGAGGCCCGTTCAACCGGCACGGTCGTCTTGTACGGCGAGTCCGTTCACAAGGGCATGATTGACGTGCTCAGTTCATGAGCAGCAGTTTCGGCAGCGCCTTTCGAATCGCGACCTGGGGTGAATCGCACGGCCCGGCGGTGGGGGTGGTCATCGATGGGTGTCCCCCGCGCATCCCGATAGCGGTCTCCGAGATTCAGGCCGAGCTTGATCGGCGACGTCCCGGCCAGAGCCCGATTACGACCCAGCGCCGCGAGGCCGACGCCGTCGAGATCCTGTCGGGGGTTCACGATGGTCTGACGTTGGGGACGCCGATTGGGCTCATGGTCCGGAACGAAGACAACCGAGGCGGCGACTACGAGGAGATGCGCACGAAATTCCGCCCCTCGCACGCCGACTACACGTATCAGGCCAAGTTCGGTATTCGCGCCTGGCAAGGGGGAGGGCGTGCGAGCGCGCGGGAAACCGTAGGGCGGGTGGCGGCCGGCGTGCTGGCGCGGAAGGCGCTTTCCTCAGTGGTGGGCCGGCCGATCGAGATCGTGGCCTACGTTAAACAGGTTCGCGGGCTGGTCGCCGACGTGGATCCGTCCACGGTGTCGAGGAGCGACATCGAGGCGAACATCGTTCGCTGCCCCGATGGCCCGCGTGCTGTCGAGATGATCGCGGAGATCGACGCGGCCCGCAAGGCGGGCGATTCGCTCGGGGGCATCGTCGAGGCGGTCGCGCGCGGCGTGCCCGCCGGCTGGGGCGAGCCGGTGTTCGATAAGTTAGACGCGGATCTGGCGAAGGCGATGTTGTCGTTGCCGGCGGCAAAAGGGTTCGAAATCGGCAGCGGGTTCGGCGGCGTTACGTTGACCGGCACCGAGCACAACGATCCCTTCTACAATGGGGGCGGCCGGATAAGGACGCGCACCAACCGCTCAGGAGGCATCCAAGGGGGGATCTCCAATGGAGAGGACATCGTCATCCGCGTCGCGTTCAAGCCGACCGCGACCGTTCTGCACGAGCAGGACACGGTCGACGTGGACGGTCGGGACACTACGATCAAGGCGCGTGGTCGCCACGATCCTTGCGTGTTGCCGCGCGCCGTTCCGATCGTCGAGGCCATGATGGCGCTGGTGCTCGCGGACCATTGTCTACGCCACCGTGGCCAATGTGGGAACGGGCCTGCGTAACGGGCCCGACCCGCCGGTCGCGGAACCCGAGCGGATGGAACGAAAAGCGGACGCGCCCACCCGAGCGGTGGTAACTGTGTGGGGTAGCGTGACCTCTTCACCGTCGTTGCCCTTGTCGGTTCTTGCGCACGCCAGGCGCCCGGGCATGGCGGGCGCGGTTGTCGCGGCTTGCATCGTTGCGACCATGCCCGCGCCCGCGGGCGCGACCGAGCGTCGCCACCTGGATGCTCGCACCGGCGCGCTGGAGGTCCCCCTCGACGAATTGACGGCCGCGATTCGCCGGAAGGATCGCGCGGAGATTGGCCGCGTGGCCGAACAGATTGGCCCCGCGCGGCTGGCGCTGGGGCTGCGGCGATCCGACGCCACGGGGGTGATCTCCGCGCTGACGGGGATCGTGGTCCTTCCCGGACGGTTGCGCCTGATCGGGCCGGTGACGGAGCTGGTGGTGACGGGCGATGCCCCTATTGCCGCGGCGTCGGCGCACGCCTTGGGCGAGATCCTGGCGCCCGCGACGGCCATAGAACTCGACGAATGGGAAGTTCCTCCTGACATCGTGGACGCTGCATGTGTGGTGCTGCGGGGCGCGGCGACGGCACCCCAGAATCCGACCGTGGTTCGATTGGCGGCGCTGGATGCGCTTGGCGACGCGGCGACCGTGTGTGCGCCGACCCCCGAATTGTCTGCCTTGCTGCGCGATCCCACCGGCGCCGTGCGGCGCGCGGCCGCCCTGGTGCTGCGGCCGCAGCAGCTTCTTGCGACCGGTGGATTCGCGTCGGGGACGCGAGACATCGACAAGACCGTCGCATCGGCGTCCGTCGCGGCCGTTTGCGAACTGTCGGTCCAGCCGGGTTTTTCCGGCAAAGGTGGGACGCGCGAGCCTATCTGGGAGCAGACGAGGCAGGTCGCGCGCCGCCTGATCTTGGCGTCGGAAACCCCCGCCGAGGATGCCGTGGAAATGCTGGATTGCTTGGACCCCACCCTCGGCAGCGATCGCCAGATCCTGGATAACCTCCGGGCGCGGCGTCGAACGCCGCTCGGAGACCGTGCCGGTGAGATCGTGAATCAGGCTCAGGGTCGGGCGCGTCCGTGACGGACGCGCCCCGCGACTCGCCGCCCGAGCCCCTCTCGCCCGCTGCCTCCATTCCTTCTAGCGCTGCCGTTCGCGCCAGCGTCGCGCCTCGCGCCGCGGACATGGCGCGCGGGGCAAGGCGGGTCAGTGCCTTGACGATGCTGTCGCGGGTGCTCGGCCTCGTGCGCGAGCAGATCTTCGCTTTGACGCTGGGGGCAGGCGCCTACAGCGACGCCTTTCTGGCGGCCTTCCGAATCCCGAACCTGTTGCGCGATCTGTTCGCGGAAGGGGCGCTGTCGACCGCGTTCGTTCCGACGTACGTGAGAACATTGAAGCAAGACGGGCGTCCGGCGGCGTACGCTCTCGCCAATCGGGTTCTCACGACGCTGACGCTGTATCTGGGCGCTTTGGCGCTGCTGGCCATGATTTTTCCAGGCCCGGTCGTGCGCGTCGTGGCGACGGGGTTTTCGTCGGACCAGGCGGTGCTGACGGCGCAATTGGTCCGGATCATGATGCCGTTTCTGCCCGCGATTTCCTTGGCGGTCGTCGCCATGGGGGCCTTGAACGCGGAGGAACGTTACACGGCACCCGCCTTGGCGTCGTCGATGTTCAACGTCGTCGCGATTGTCGGGGGCGCCATCGTCTGGTGGCTTCGACCATCGCCCCGCTGGGCTGTCATCACGTGGGCGGGCCTGACCTTGCTGGGGGGCGTCGCGCAACTCGCGGTCCAGGTACCTTCGCTGTGGGGTCGCGGTTTTCGACCGCGATTTAGCCCCGATCTGTCCTTGCGCGATCCGGGTACGCGGAGGATCGCGTTCTTGATGGCGCCGGCGACCTTGGGCGTCGCGGCGGTGCAAATCAACGTGGTCGTCAGCACGTCATTCGCCAGCATGGGCGCCCCGGGGTCGATTTCTTGGTTGGGCTACGCATTCCGCTTGATGCAGCTGCCGATCGGAGTCTTCGGTGTCGCGATCGCGACGACGACCCTGACCCATCTGTCCCGCGATGCCGCGGACGGGGATGCCGAAGCGCTGCGGGCGACGCTCCGGCGCGGCCTGCAAATGGTGCTCTTCCTGACCGTTCCGTCGACGGTGGGCCTGGCGCTGCTGGCACGCCCGATCATCCGTCTGATTTTCGAACACGGGCGCTTCAGCCCGCACGCCACGATCGAAACCGCGCGGGCGCTATCCGGGTACGCGGTTGGCTTGGTGGCGTACTCGGCGATCAAGGTGGTGGCACCGGCGTTCTACGCGCTCGGCCGCACGCGTGTACCGCTGCTCGCCAGTCTGTCGGCCGTCGCCGCGAACCTGGTGTGGAACTTTCTGACGTTCAGGAGCCTTGGCCACGTGGGCCTGGCGCTTGGGACCTCGGTGGCGGCGACCGTGAACTTGGTGGTGCTGCTCATCGCCTTACAGTCACAGGTTCGCCATCTGCTGACGCGGCCGTTCCTCTGGGCGGTCGCGCGCATCCTGATGGCTTCCGGCGCGATGGCCGCCGTGGTTTGGCCGCTCGGGCGCTGGTTGGCGTCCGTCCTGCCGGCGAGCCTCACCGGTAACGCGATCGCCGCCCTTTGCCCCGTCGTCGTCGGGGCCGCGGTGTATTTCGCCGCCGCCCGCGTCGTGAAGTTGAACGAAGCGACGGTACTCGCGCGGCGACGACGCTAGCCGAATCCTTGGCCGAACGCTTGCCAGAGTTCAGGCAGCGCTAGAGGTTGCGTCCCGTCGCGACGGATCTATCGTGGTGTCATGTTCAAACGTTCGTTGCTGAGGATTGCGGCGTCGCTGCTCGTCGTGACCGTGGTCCCAGCTTGCGTCGTGCGCGAGCGGCGCGTCGTCGAACGCCCGGGAGGTTGCCCGGGAGGGGTATGGGTCGAGGGACATCGTGGACGACGTGGACACTGGCACCCGGCGCATTGGAGATGCCCGGGGATCGTCGAGCGGATCGAGATCGATTAGGGTCGCGGCTTTTGCGCACGCACGCGCACGCGCACACCTCCCGACCTCCTCCGCACCGCGGGACATCCTTCGTGGCAGCGCCGCCGCCGGCCTAGATTTCAAACTGACCCACGAGCCGCTTCCGATGGATTGGGGTTTGGGGATAGAATCGAGCTTCGGAGCAAGCCGTGCCAATCCTCAACGTGAAGGTCAGTGCTAAGAAATCCGTCGAGCTCAGCAACAAGATCGCCGCGACTTTGCTCGAGCTGACCACGCGGGTGTTGGAAAAGAAACCCGAGGTCACGTCGATCGCCATCGACTACGTCGAGCCGGAGCACTGGATCGTCGGCGGGCGATCTCTGGCCGAGCAACGGAAGAGCAGCGTCTACCTCGACATCAAGATCACCGACGAAACGAACACCAAGGCCCAAAAGGCGCAGTACATCCGTGAAGCGTTCGACGCCTTTGTGCGGCTGCTCGGCGACCTTCACGAGGAGAGCTACATCTATGTGCAAGATGTTCGGGCGACCGCCTACGGGTTCGGCGGACGGACCCAGGAAGACCGATACCAGCATCCGGATCCGAGAAGGTCGACTCCGTAGATGGTCTCCGCTTACCCCTACCCCCCGAGGAGCCGAAGACGGAGAAGCGGCTGATCTTATGACGCCGACAGAAGGCCGCGATCGCCTTCCTGTCGATGGGTGGCTTGTCATCGTTTCCGATGGGCTGCACCGTGACCAGCGGACGCCCATGTTTTCGAACTTGAAGGGGCTGGAGCCTCCTGGCGACGTCCTCCAGCGTGGAGGCGAGATTCCGGCGGAGCTTGGTCACCTCGATGGTCATCATCTATTGTAAAAACGTTAATTTCTATCACTTCGAGGTCAAGACCAGGCCCGGTCGGCTCAACTGGCGCCTGATCGGTTTCAGATTCGTTCGTGGGGCATGCGATCGCGCGGGCCACGAAAGTACTGCATCGGCGAATAGAACCGCAGGTTCGAGACGCGGCTGGTGTACACGCACGCGTACGCCTCGACCTGTTCACCGAATTTACTGATCTCGTAGCCCTCGCGAAAAATGGGTCCCCAGTGCGGGTTGAACGCCAGGTCGGTCTCCTTTTCGATGGCCCGATGCTCGGCATGCGTTCGTTTCAGATCGACCCGCAACCGATCGATGTCGGTTTTGACGGCGCGCTGGGCGGCGTGCAGTTCCAGGCCGCTCGGACCCTCGTCCTCCTCGGCCTCGAGGCGTTGGAGCGTTCGCATCGCCGACTGTCGTTCGTTCAGCTCGGCGTCCAGTTGGTTCAAGCGGTTGTCCAGCTGATCGAGCGCGACCAACCCTGGTCGCAGGCGGTCCGTCGTTGTGATCTCGTGTTCCAGTTCCTGAACGATCATGGCGGTGCGCCAACTGGAGGATTTCCGCGACCTCAGCATGTCGCCGTAGATGTGATCTCCGACGAAGAGAACGCCGTCGCCGCTGGCGCGCGCGCGCGCCTCGAATTGTTTCAGGTTGCCGCCCGAATAGATGCGGCCGCGAACGAAAGGTCCGGTCGACGTTCGGACCAGAGGCAGGCCCTCGCCATCCAGTTCGACGAAGGGCCGCTCCTCGGTGAAGAATTCCGGTTTGCAGGCCGCGACGACAATGATGTCGAAATAGTTCCGCCACGATGGATAAGCCCCGAGCTGCCCGTCCAGCAGGTGGCTCATGACGGGATCGGTGTAATCCCACGCCGAGTTGGTCAACAGGAACAGGCGCTTCCCCGACGATCGCAGCTTGTGAAGGGTCTCCGCCAGGTGGGGATCGGTTTCGATGAAATCCGACAAACGCCCCTGGACGGTTTCCTTGATCGATCCGTCGCGGTGGGCGAGGTCGATGCATTCGCGGATATGATCCCACATCGCCGCGTAGTCCGGCCTCGGCGGGTGGGTGTCCGAGCGCCGATCGAAATAGTCGACCAAACAAGCGTATAGAACGGCCTCGGGCAGCGCGAAGAGTGAATCGATCCACGCGTAGCGCGGGCTCGACAGGCTCATCCGTTCGCGCTGATAAAGCTCCGCCACGCGATCGCGCTCAATCGCGGCGGATCCGTGGCGTGCCCGCCCTGGGAACCCATACCGATCCGGCTTGAATATGTTGCCGTTCGGGCGGTCGACGACCAACCCACGGATCGCCAGCGCGGGGTCGTAGGTCAACCGGCGAATCTCGTCAGGATAGCCCTTGTTGACGCACAACTTGTCCAACGTCGCCTGGATGGACAACTGCTCGATGCGGGCCTGATCATAGATGGCCAGCGTGTAGTCCATGTCGAACCCGACCATCTCGATCTTGTCGAGGCGCAGGTTGCGGTTCACGTACACGCGATTCTTCC
The DNA here is from genome assembly GCA_017881245.1 of Pseudomonadota bacterium. GTDB lineage: Bacteria > Myxococcota_A > Polyangia > Fen-1088 > Fen-1088 > FEN-1088. The sequence continues at coordinate 40,435 of JADGRC010000088.1, read as the reverse complement.
GCGGAATATCGAGGGGCCTTGCGGCGGACTCGATGATTTCGGCTTCCGGCGTGCGATCGACCGCCGCTCCGACGGTGGACATCGGCTTCATTCTAGCAGGCATTTTCGACTAGAGTTTCCGGGGTGCGGATCGCGCTTGGCCAGATCAACCCCACGGTCGGGGATTTCGACGGAAACCGCCGATTGATTGAGGATGCGATCTCGGCCGCCGAGTCGGGCGGTGCCAATTTGTTGGTCTTGCCCGAATTGGCCGTGTCCGGCTATCCGCCGAAGGACCTGTTGGAACGCGCCGGATTTCTGGCCGCGGCCAACGCTACCCTCCGGGATCTTGCCGGTCGTGTCGGTCGCAAGCCTTCGCGGACGGCGGTTCTGGTGGGTTTCCCCGAGTCGCTTCCGGAAACTTCCGTGGGTCGGCGCGTGGCGAACGCCGCAGCTTTCATCGACCAGGGACAGGTGGTGGCGGTGTGCCGAAAGTCGCTGCTTCCGACCTACGATGTTTTCGACGAATGGCGGTATTTCGAACCGGGCACGGAAGCGTACGTGGTCAATTTTCGAGGCCGCCGCATTGGCGTTTCGATCTGCGAAGACATTTGGAACGACGGGGATTTCTGGCCGCGCCGCCTTTACCGCGAGGATCCGATCGAGCGCCTGGTCAAGGCGGGAGCCCAACTGATAGTCAATATCGCCGCCTCGCCTTTCACCATGGAAAAGCGGGTCTTGCGTCCGCGTATGCTGGCGGCGACGGCCCGTCGGTGGGGTTTGCCGCTCGCCTTCGTGAACCAAGTGGGCGGCCAAGACGATCTCGTCTTCGATGGGGCGAGCGCGGTTTTTTCCTCGGGCGGGCAGGTCATCGCCCGGGCACGAGAGTTTGCCGCGGATCTGGTCTTTGCTGACGTCGACGCGGAAACCGGCGACGTGCGTTCCGAAGCCGAGGGCGAGGCCGCGACCGCCGAGCAGGCCGCCTTGCAAGCGCTGGCTCTGGGAACGCGCGACTACGCCCGCCGCTGTGGATTCCCACGGGCGCTTCTAGGCCTTTCCGGGGGCATAGACTCCGCGTTGGTGGCGTGCATCGCCGCCGAGGCCTTGGGACCGAAGAACGTTCTTGGCGTGGCGATGCCGTCGCGTTATTCGTCGGCGGGTTCCGTGACCGACGCACGCGCGCTGGCCACGTCGTTGGGCATCGATTTCGAGATCGTCTCCATCGAGCCGATGTTCTCGGCGTATCTGGCCGAACTCGGGCCCGTGTTTGGGCGTCTGGGCATGCCCGACGTTCCCGGCGCGCCGGATCTGGCGTCGGAAAACCTGCAAGCGCGGGTTCGGGGCGCGATCCTGATGGCACTGTCGAATCGTTCCGGACGCCTGTTGCTGACGACCGGCAACAAGAGCGAGATCGCGACCGGATACTGCACGCTGTACGGCGACATGGCGGGTGGGTTGGCGGTGATCAGCGACGTTCCGAAGACGCTCGTATACCGACTGGCACGGACCATTAACGGTCGACGCGCGGCAGGTCCGGATCGTGGGACGCCCGTGATCCCCGAATCCACGTTGGCCAAGGCTCCGTCCGCGGAGCTGCGCCCGCACCAAACCGACCAGGATTCGTTGCCTCCTTACGACGTTCTGGACGCCGTCTTGGAAGCCCACCTCGAACAGGGCATGGACAGCGCCGCCTTGGTGGCCGCGGGATTCCCGCCGACGATTGTTGATGACGTGGTCCGGCGGGTGCGTCTGAGCGAGTACAAACGCCGCCAGATGCCACCTGGTTTGAAGATCACGGGCAAGGCATTCGGTCCAGGCCGGCGCATGCCGATCGCTCAAGCTTGGCGCGGGTAAGGTCGCACGACGTGGATATTTTGGCGGCGGGGAAGCCGTGTGGACTCGCAGCTCAATCGGCCGACAGCGTCCTGATGGCGGGGCCTGAATCGCCTGAGCCGTTTCGAAGAAGCAGGCGAGGCCGCGACACCTCAGGGCGCCTTGACGGGCGGATCTTCGAGTTCGCAGATGCCGGCGCCGCAGAACGCGCGCTTGGAACAGCTCTGGTCCTCGGACATCATTTCGGTGCAGGCCGTGCCGCCGCAGCGTTTCTTGCGGGCTTTCTCGTAGGCTTCTCTTTCCTTCTTCGGTATGGCGTGTTGCTTGCCGCCCTGATTGCACGAACAGCAGTCGTCGGGAACCACCACGCAGTCCGTGTCTTTCTTGCAGTCGGCCGTGTCGGCGGCCGGGGCCTTGCGGGCGCGCTTGGCCTCGGCCAGGAACGATCCGCCTGACAGCAGGGCGATGATGGTCAAGAAGGTGGCGATCAGGGGAGTTCGCCGGGGTCTCGTTGTCGATGCTTGCATGGCGGCGGAGTATACGGGATCCGAGGCGCGCGGCACGGCTTGACTCGATCCGATCGGCCGGTAAAGTCCGCGCCGCATTCAATCGGAAGAGGTTCTCATGCGCGCTGTCATCGTCGTGTTGCCCGGAGACGGAATTGGCCCCGAGGTCGTGGCCGAGGGACTGAAGGTCCTTGGCGCCGTCGCTCGGAAGTTTAGGCACGAATTCGTGACCCGCGATGCCCTGATCGGCGGCGCGGCCATCGACGCCACGGCCACGGCGTTGCCGGACGTGACGCTCAACCAGTGCTTGGATGCGGACGCGGTGTTGTTGGGAGCGGTCGGAGGTCCGAAGTGGGACGATCCGAAGGCGCGCGTTCGTCCCGAGCAGGGTCTGCTGGCGATTCGCAAGGGGCTTGGCCTTTACGCGAACCTGCGTCCGGTCGCCGTCAATCCGAGCCTGCTCGGCGCGTCGACCCTGCGTCCGGAGATCTTGGCCGGCGTGGACATGATCGTCGTTCGCGAGCTGACGGGCGGCATCTATTTTGGCGAGAAGGTCCGCGAGCGCGATCGGGCCTCCGATCTGTGCGTCTACACGGTGGGCGAGGTGGAGCGCATCGTTCGTGTCGCCGCGCGCCTGGCCCGCGTTCGGAAGAAGAAGCTGACCTCGGTGGACAAAGCCAACGTTCTGGAGACATCGAGGTTGTGGCGCGAGGTCGCGACCCGCGTGATGCGCGACGAATTCTCCGACGTCGCGCTTAGCCACATGTTGGTGGACGCTTGCGCCATGCACCTCATCCGGCGTCCCGCGGACTTCGACGTGATTGTCACCGAGAACATGTTCGGCGACATCCTGACCGACGAGGCGTCGATGCTGGTGGGATCGATGGGGATGTTGCCGTCGGCCTCGCTCGGCGAAGGCAAACGGGGCCTCTATGAACCGATTCACGGTTCCGCGCCCGATATCGCCGGCAAGGGAGTCGCCAATCCGTACGCCACGATCTTGAGCGTGGCGATGCTGTTGCGTCATTCCTTGGACCTATTCGCCGAGGCCGAGGCCGTCGAACGCGCGGTGGCCTCCGCCATCGCGGCGGGCCTGTTGCCGGGGGACATCGCCGCCGCCGCGGGCGTTGCGCCTATCGGGACGTCCGAGGCGGGCGATGCCGTGGTGCGCGCGCTGGCCTAGGTCGAGCACATCCGGCGCGCACGTGCCCACAGCGATGCTAGTGGCAGTCTGAGAGGCCAGGGAAAAACGGGTATGACGTTCACCTACCTCGTACGAAGCAGGCCTACGGTTACAGCTTGGAGAGGGACTGCCGCGGGAAAATGTGGCGAGCCGACGTCGAGGGCGACCGTAATTTTCTTGCGACGTCACGTAACGCAGTTGGTATCCTGGTGATTCAAGCGAGTGCAGGGTGCAGTTTCGTCGTTCCAGCGTCATGGATCCTGTTGCGCGGCACTTGGCCACCTGCCGGCGCATGAGTTCCCATCTTCGAGAGTCTTGTGAAGATGGCGTGGGCTCGGGCTTTGTCGCCCAGGCTGTCCCCGCGTGTGATTCGACTATTCCAGCCACACAGGTGCCGTGCGCGCCACAGTCCGCGAACCAAGGAGAACGCAGATGGGAACGAGGCTCTATGTAGGGAATTTGTCGTACAACGTGACCGAGCCGGAACTCCGCGAGGCCTTTGCAGAAGGCGGGCGGAACGTCGTGGAGGTGAAGGTCGTCATGGACCGCGAGACCGGCCGGCCGCGTGGATTCGCATTCGTTGAAATGGCCACCGCGGAGGATGCTTCGGCGGTGATTGAATCGTTGAATGGACGAACGATCCAAGGGCGTGCCATCGCCGTTAGCGAGGCGCGAGAGCGAAGTCCGCGTGGCGCTGGCGGTGGGGGAGGTGGGGGCGGTGGCGGTCGTGGCGGCTACCGTGGTGGCGGCGGTCGCGAGGGTGGTGGTGGCGATGGCGGTCGCGAGGGCGGTGGCGGCGGCCGCGAGGGTGGCGGTGGCCGCGGTGGTCGCGGTCGCCGGGGCGACTGGTAATCCAGTTCATCGGGCGGCGCCCGAAAATCACGGCGGAGGTCTCCGCGTCGATTCCCGGAGGGGACGGCGGGACAGCGGCTACTCCGGGACAAACACGGCGTCGTTGAGACAACGAAACGAACGCCGACGTCAGGCCATGGCCTTGATGCCTTCGCGGTCGGCCAGGATGATGCGGCGGCCCTCGCTTTGGATCAGACCCTTGCGCTTGAATTGAGACAACGTCAGCGACACGGTCTCGCGCGTGGAACCGATCAAATTGGCCATCTCCTGGTGCGTGATCTTCAGGTTCAGGACGACGCCGCGCTCTTCCTCCACGCCGTGTTGGTGGCCAAGCTCGAGCAACAGCTCCGCCAGCTTGGCGCCGACGTCCTTGAAGATCAGCTGTTCGACGCGTGACTCCAGATCCTTCCGCCGCACGATCAGGGCGCGCGCGAACCAATACGCGGCGGCGCCATTCGTCGACAAAACGTGATCCAGGGTCTCGCGGTCCACCTCGACCGCCATGGTCGGTTCCATCGCCTCCGCCATTTCCTCGCGAGGACCGCCTTCCAGCAGACACGGCTCGCCAAAGAAATCGCTGCCGGTGCGATAGGCGAGCGTCAGCTCTTTGCCATCGCGGGTGACCTTCGATATCTTCACGCGCCCTTGCGCGACGAAGAACACTCCTTGCGCCCTGTCGCCCGGGAGATACACGACCTGGCGGGGGCGATACGCGCCGATCTTGGCGCCTGGCAGCATCTGCGCAAGGACGTCCGTGGACAAGTTCGCCAGGACGTCGCACTTCCGAAGCAGGCTCAGTGTTCGTTTCTCGTCGGCGGTTGGCATGGCGCCCCTTGTGGCAAGATTCTACCAAGGACGACATTACCATACAAGGAAATGTTCGTATATCAGGTCACGAAGTCTGCGGCGCGTGACCTGACGTCTCGTCGCGGCGGCCGCGGCGAATCGCGGAGATTCCGGCGATAAACAACCCGAGCGCGCCGCCGAAGATTCCAAGCTCGACGGAGGGCGGCAGCTTTTCGGCGGCCAGATCGAGTCCATAGGTCCCGAGCACCACGAGGGCCCCATTGTTGAAGAAGTGGATCAACATCGATGGCAGGATCGAACCGCTCGACAGGGCCACCCACGACAGCAGGGCGCCGAGCAGCGAGGTCGGAATGAACCTCCAGATGTCGCCGTGCAGGATGCCGAACAACAGGCCCGTGAGCAGACAAGCGGCTGGTGCGGAGAAGCGCGCGCGGAAGCCCCGCAGGATAGGCCCGCGAAATAGAGCTTCCTCGCAGATCGCTGGCGTGAGGGCCAAGGCGAACAGAGACACGACGAGGGGACGTCGACCGTCGGGTGGACGAATCAGTTTTCGCATCTCCTCGATCAAGTGAGGCGGCGGCGGCATTATGCGGTCCGCCAGCACGCCCAGGATGACCCAGCCCGAGAATCCCAACATCGTCGCGCCCACGACGGACCAGGCGTTCGGCCGGCGAAAGGCCAGGACATCGCGGAGGCGCCGGTTCTTGAGACGTGCGTAGATCCAGATCAGGCCCAGGAAGCCGCCCCACTGGGACAGCAGAAGTCCCGGGATCAGGCGCCATCTTTGCAACCACGTGAAGGCGAAGAACCAGAGAATGAACGCGATGCCGAAAAGAGTGATGGCGTCCGCCGGTGATGGTCCGGCCTCGGGGGGCGTGAGGTCTCGCTGGGCCCGTGGCGAAGGCTGGGTGACCGAAGCGATCATCTCGTGGGTCGGGCGATCTCGCCCGACCAGGTGGCGGATCCACTTGGGAAGGCTGATGAGCTCGGCGTCAGTAGAAGCCAACAGGCGCTCGGAGTCGTACAAGCGGGCCGCGAAGGACAGTGCCAACGCACCGTAGAGCAGCGTCGATCCGAGAACCAGCGCGCCGCTGCCCCATGCCGCCCGATCCAGCATGAGGTCACGCGCCAGCAGGGTCAAATTGGTACCGGGGACCAAAGCAGTGGACACGGAGAGGCGCAGATCGGCAATCGATGCGATCATTGATGGGGTGAAGCAAAGCAAATACACCGGCGTTAAGAGGGTTTGTGCTTCCTTGAAGCCGCGCGCCATCGCCCCGATGGCGACCATGACCGCGCCGAACAGGAATGCCGCGGGAATCACCGTCAGTAACGTCGCCGCCGCTCGGACCCACGGGATCGTCAACGCTTGGCCATCGCCGGCCAGCTTGGCTCCTTCGGCGACGGTCAGGGACATCGAGGCGATGTTCAGCGCACCCGTCAGGGTGGCCAGGGTCGCCACCGCCAGCACTTTGCCGGTCATGAGATCGAATCGCCGCACCGGTGACGAGAGCAGCGTCTCAAGTGTTCCGCGTTCCCGCTCGCCGGCGGTGATGTCGATCGCGGGATAGAACGCACCGAGCATCGTCATGACGACGACAATCAAAGGAAGAATCTTCGACAGCACGTACCCGCCGATCTTGCTCTTCGGCGCTATGTTGGTCGCGGCGATGTCGTACGTGCGTATGCAGCCCGTCGGGAGCCATGCCGACAGGGTGACTTCGATTCGTTCGCGCGCCTTCTCGGAAGTCTCACGTGTCTCGTCAAAGTAGACGCGGACGCGCCGGGAGCCTCCGCCCGACGCGGCGGGCAACAACTCGACAACTGCATCGACTCGATCGGCGGCAATATCGGACGTGGGCAAAGAGCTCCCCGGCGCCAAGAGCGACGAATCGAGCGTGATGTTGTGGCCCTTGGTTCCGAGGCGCGTGCGCAAGGTCGCGAGAGCGGCCGCGTCGGTGCTGGCGCCGGGGGCGGCGACCACGGCGACGCGCGATGCGCGCGCCTCACCCGCCGTCTGTTTGCCGGCGATCACCTCGGTGAGTAAAAGCGACACCAGGGGATAGACCACCAGCGGAAACAGAATCATGACCGCGAGCGTGCGGCGATCGCGAAGGGTCTCGCGCAATTCCTTGCGCATGACGACCGCGACGTCGGAGAGGTTCATGGCAGAACGGCCGCCGGCGCCGTCGCCGCCACTGGCGGGATCTCGGTTTGCTCGACCAGGCGCAAGAAGGCTTCCTCAAGGCTGCTGGCCCCGCGCGCCAGCGCGCGCAGCGACGGCGGCGTCCCCTCGGCCAGCAACCGCCCGCGATACAGGAGGCCGATGCGATCACAGAGCAATTCGGCCTCGGCCAGGTAGTGCGTCGAAAAGAGAATGGCTTTGCCGCGCGCGCGTTCGGCGCTGACGTAGTCGCGCAGAAATCGACTGGCCAGGACGTCGAGTCCCACGGTCGGCTCGTCGAGAATCAGAACCGGGGGATCGTGCAGTACGGCGCGCGCGACCGATACCCGCTGCTTCTGGCCCGACGACAAAGCTTCACAACGCTTGTCCAGCAGCCCGCCGAGATCCAGGGCCCGTGACAGTTCATCCACGCGCAGGGCGATGCGTTCCGGGGGCATGCCGTGCAATCGTCCAAAGTAGGTCAACACCTCGCGTCCCGTCAGGCGTCCATATAGTCCGGTCGTTCCCGTCAGGAAGCCCAATCGCCGTTGCGCTTCGCGCGGTGCCGCGGAGACGTCGATTCCCGTCACGTGCGCGGAGCCACTGGTCGGTGCCAGGAGGCCCGCCAGAATGCGCAGAGCCGTGGTCTTGCCGGCACCATTTGGTCCGAGCAGGCCGTAGATTTCGCCCGCCGCAACTGAAAACGACAAATCGTCGACCGCCGTGGCGCGACCGAACACCTTGTGCAACCGCACGACGACCACGGCGGGCATGATGGGTCGAACTAGGGGCTCAGCTTCGTGTTGACTGTCACTGAGGGGACCGAGGCCAGGGCCTTCGAGATGGGGCAGTTCTTGATCGAGAAATCAACCTTCTCTTGAAAGACCCTGGCGTCTACGCCTGGAACACTGGCGAGCACGTCGAGCTCGATCTTCGTGATCAGCGGGCCCGCGTCGAGGGTCACCGTCGCGGTGGTGTTGATGCTCTTTGGGGGGTGGCCCGCCTTGCTGAGCTGCGCGGCCAGGAACATCGAGAAACAGCCGGCGTGGGCGGCGCCGATCATTTCTTCGGGCGTCGTGCCGCCGGAAGCGCCCTCAAACCGGGTCGCGTACGAAAATGGCGCCTCGAAACGGCCGCTCAGTCCCTTGACGGATCCTTTTCCTTCGTTGAGTGTGCCACTCCAGGTGGCCTCGGCTTTGGAAATGGTCATGTAGCGTCTCCCTGCCCGGTGTGTGTGAGTTGGTTTTGAATTGGCTGCGAACTGGCTGGTTGAACGGCAATGCGTCTTGCGACCGGGCGAAGGCACCATAGCGCAGCTCGGGCGGTTCGCGAGGTCGGTTCTCCGATCACCATCCGCGCGCGACTTCGGGTGATGTCGACCGCGCAGAGGATACCGGGGGGATACCAGGCGATTCGTCGGGGCGGCGTCAGCCGCAGTTCCCGTCGAGGCAGAGCTCCGGCCCCGCGGCAGGCTGCGTGTAGCGGCGGCTCGTACATGGCGTGCCATCGACCGTTCCGGTCTGTTCGTTGAATCTGCCGGTGCAGTCCGGGGGCGGCGTGGTGGCGCCGTGGTCTTGCGCCGGACAGCTCTGGTTGCCGTCGTAGTCGATCCAGACCCGCAAGGGGGCGGACACGCCCGTGTTGCCGACTTTGTCGGTGGCTTGAACGGCGATGCACGCCCATCCGGGCGGCGCGGTTCCCAGGCCGCGCGACGAACTGCCCCCGATGTGATTCGCGAACGCGTCGAACTGGTTGCCAAAGCAACGCAGGCCCGAGGGTTCGACGGGCTCAAGGCTCCAGATCGCCGGGAGCCTCGGGCCGTAGCTGATGGCGATGGTCGGTTCCTCCGAGCGGCAAAGCACGGGGGGCAGATCCGGATCGTCACCCATGTTGCATCGTGTTTCCGCCGACAACGAGGGATCGGGCGTGAAATCGGCCGCGCCTTGCGGCATGACCGCGGCCAGGCGAATTTTTAAGACCTCGCGCGTGGACTTGGGCGGAGCCGTGGTGGGGACGAGCTTGGGATTGATGCGGTCGCAGATTCCGTCGCCGTCGCCGTCCACGGTCAAAGGTTGTGACGTGTCGTTCAGAATGTACGCGTCGATGCGCGCGGGATCGATGGTCGCAAGGGGCGCGACCTCCAGGAAACGTGCGCCGTTCACGTCGTCCTCGGCGCGGGCACGCAGTTGGAACACCTGACCGACGGCGCAGTTGTCGTCGGGCATGTTGCCTGGAATCTCGTGCGCGCCGAGCGGATCGAATGCCCAAGAGCACTGGATGGTCTCCTTGCGGCGTACGATGCGAACCTCGGGCGGGTTCAGATCCAAAAGCGGCGGCTGGTTGTCCACCCCGAACGAGTACGAGAGGGTGGTTTCATTGCCGAGATCATCGGCGGCGCGGAACGACACCGTCGGGTAGACGATGCAGTAGGTCCCAGGGCGCGGCAGACCCCCCGATAGCAAACCGCAATGCGTGAGCTGGGCGGTGTCGAATGGCGCGCTGTAGATCCCGGCCCCCTGTGGCAGCAGATTCAGTTTGAACTGCGGTGTTGTCTGATCGCCGATCAGCGCGATGATCGAAGAATCGACAACGCCCGCCGCGTCGGTGATGTGGGCACGAACGTCGATCACGCGGCCCACGACGTCGGCTGGCAAAGGGAAGGTCGCATCAATGGTGGGGCCGTCATCGTCGACTACGAACGATGCCGTGGCTACCGTGCGGGTGCTATTGGCGTTTTTCGCCGCCACGGTCAGCAATTGTTCACCGTTGAGCGGTGGGTCGTAACCGCGAAAATCGACCGAGCCTTGGTAGCCGTTGGGCGTGTTGGTCGGCTGCAGGTCGACCGGATGCCCCGCCAAGGTCGCCTCCAGGGGAAGCATCGTGGGTTCGAATGGGGTCGAATCGACGACGACGCTGACGACGACGCTGCCCTTCCGGTGGCTGCCCTTGGCGGGTGCGACAATCGTGATCCCCGGACCCGCGTCGACGTTCACCGACACGGTGGCGGACGCCGCGGCGCCGCTCGTCGTCGCGGCCTGAATAGTCAGCGTGTACGCTCCGCCGGCGAGTCCCGACAGATTCAGTCGTCCAACGAATTGCGCATCGGTTAAGGGACCCGTCAGCATGCCTTCGGTCGCGGCCGGCGACCCCATCGCCGCGTCGTCCCTGGTCAGAATGAAATGAATGGATGAAGGCTCCAGAAAGCCTGCCGACGCCATGATGCGCGCGCGTACCTCCGGAGCCGAAGTGGCCGCCAGGAGGGCACCGCCGGCGGGCGACCGGATCTCGATGACGGGCTGCTGATCCGATGTCCCGGCATCAGAGAAAAGCGAGCCGCTCGATCCGCCCGTGGGTGGCGGGGCGTACGGTCGCGGCGCGTCCTTCGTTCCACACCCGATAGCGGCAAGCAGAAAAATGGGGCCTAGATGCTTTACCCGACCACCGTGTCGATTCATGGAGCGCTCGAGGCTGGGCAGACTAGGTCGACTCCTTGGGTGCAACAATCCACCGGCACATCCTGTGCGGGATTGCAGACGCCACCCTTCAAAACGGGAGCGCTGGCCGGGCACGTGGTGATGCGATTGATTAGACAACCGTCGCAGACGCGAATGGGATACGTGAACACGTCGGATTTGATCCGGCCGTCGAGCTTGTCTCCGAACGCGCGCACGAGCGCATTGACGCGCGCGTAAGAACCATCATGCAAGAGGTCGGTGTCCCGGAGACGGCGCGCGGTTTCGGCGGGGAAAGCGCTGGTCGCGGCGGTGGCGGTTCCGCCCCCTGGGGGCACGCTGCCGGACCAGGGAGATTGGTATCGGACCAGTGCCTCCGTCGAAGGATCGGCCCCGAGCCCGGCGAAGAAGTCATTCGCTTCGGGGGACCCGTCCACGAAATGTAGGTCGACTTCAAAACCACGAAGCGCGATACGGTTGGGCTCCACGCCTTCTCCGCTGACCGGAAGGTCGTTCTTGAGCAGCGGAAACAGCAGGTAAGCGCCGTCTGATTCGCTGACGGGCACGCGGACGTCAAGTACGCCTTCGCCCCGATAGAGCGCACCTTCGCCGGCGGGGATCACGCATCCGGCGCTCGGAACCTGGTTCTGAACGAGGTAGAACTGGCCACTTGGACCACTGCAGGCGAAGGACAGTAGGGCCACGTGCAACCCTATGATCGTCGCGCCCCCTGTCGCCGCTGTATGTCTACGTGTGCTTTGCAAAGCACTTCGTTCACCCGTGCGCGTGTCCGGTTTGCTTGACGCGATCATTTGGCCGTTCATCGAAACGGCAGAAGTGTGGTTGATCTTGACCCGAAGCTCGGGGCCCTTATATTGAGGTGAATGCGGGAGCTGCGGCGGCTGTGGTCTGACGACGGTGGCGCAACGGCAGTTGAATACGCGTTAATCGTGGCCGCCATCGCGACCTTGATCATCGTGGTCGTCTTCGCCATGGGTAGGAAGGTGAAGAACCTGTTCAACAACGTCGCCACGTCCGTTCCCTAGCGCGGGTGCACTGGGTCCCAATGTCGATGTCCCACGCCAGCCGGCGGCGACGGAGGCAGAGGGTACCGGCCTCGGCGGTCGGGTTGCCCCGACGCAGCCAAGAGAATTCGTCCTTCAGTGGTGTGGGGGTTCAACCGATGGGTTCACTTGGAGCCAATTGTGCCGCGCTGTGGGCGGAATCGGCGGACCAAGGACACCAATCTCACACCAACCCGAGAAGGAGAGCACATGTTGCGCAATCTGAAGAAGCTGTTGAAGGACGAACAAGGCGCGACCGCGGTCGAGTACGGCCTGATCGTGGCCGCCATCGCGGGCCTGATCATCGTCGTCGTGTTCGTACTGGGCAACAAGGTCAAGAATTCGTTCAACAACGTCCAAGCCAACATGCCCTAGTCGTCCGCGCGACGACGTGTTCGCGCGGAAATGCGCCAGCTGAATGTCGCCGACCGGGATCGAGGCATCGCCTCGGATCCCGCGTGGGACGATATGCGGAGCCGTGCCGGTGAAATTTTCATTGATTCATCTGGCTCCCTTGGCGGTGACCCTGTTGATCGCCGTCATTTGGGACGTGTGGGAACGCAGGATTCCGAACGCCGTTTGTGGCGCCATCGCCCTGTCCGGGATCGGTGTTCAGTATTGGGACTCGGGGATCCTGGCCGCCATCGCGGCGTTGGCGGTGGGTGTTGGCACGATTGCGGCCCTGATGGTGTTCTGGCGATCGGGCGGGATAGGCGGTGGCGACGTCAAATTGGCGGGCGCCGTCGCCGTGTGGGTGGGTCCTGGATCGCTTTTGACTTATTGGTTGGCGGCGGCGCTGGCCGGCGGCTTCGTGGCCGCCGTTTGTTTTATTTCATCGCGCCGCGCCGTACGCCGTGAAATTCGGGACAACCTGACGTTGGCGGCGCTTCATCAGATGATGCCCGACGTGGCTCCGACCGCGGCGGTGGGACGGGTTTCGGTCCCCTATGGCGTGGCGATTGCCCTCGGCGCCGTGTTTGTTTGGTGGCGGACTTTTTGATTCGAACGGTCGCCACCGCGTGGCGGTCGAAAGTCGCCGGATACTCTCGCGCCGGCTCAGGAATGCGCCGAAGCTGCCGAAGTGAGTCAAGGGGGTGGCGCTTCCAACGGTCGCCCGCCGCGATTTTGACAAGCACCGGCTGACGCAACCAAGAGGGGATCAAGATGGCTAACGACGTGATGAGTGGAACAGCGCGATTGCGCGCGGTATCCACCGGGGCCCGCAAGTCGGGTTCGCGCGCCGTCCTATTCTGGGGCGTGGCGGCGGCCGCGGGTCTCGGTGCCGCGTTGCTCATCGCTCGCTACATTGATCGCCAAACAGTCACGATTGCGGCGCCGGTGGCGAAGATCGTGGTAGCGGCCGTGGACTTGCCGATGGCCACGCGCTTAAAGGCGGACCAGCTCAAGACCGTCGACTGGCCGTTGAGCGCCTTGCCGCCGGGAGCGATCCGAGATCCCAAAGAGGTCATCGATCGCGTTCTAACATCGCATGTGGTGTTGGGTGAGCCCATCAGGCCCGCGCAACTGGCGGCCAAGGACGCGGGGACGGGATTGGCCGCGCTGATTCCCGCGCACATGCGCGCGATGGCTGTCCGCGTGGACGACGTCGTCGGTGTCGCCGGTTTCATTCATCCCGACGATCGCGTGGACGTCATCGTGATCCTGCGACCGCCGAAACCGGCGGACGCTGAGCCCACGTCGAAAGCGATCCTGCAGAACGTGAAGGTGCTGGCCGTAGGCAAGGAGATCGAGATCGCCGATCAGGCACGCCGACAGGCCAGTCCCGTCACTGTCGCCACGCTGCTGGTGAATCCACAACAGGCCGAAAAGCTGGCCTTGGCGGCCAACGAGGGTCGATTGATCCTGACCCTGCGAAGCTGGACCGACGTCGCGTCGGTCGCCACGATGGGCAGCAACCCGTCCAACTTGCTGTCGGAAGCGGGCGTACTTCTCGGATTGGTCGATCCGGCCCGAGGGGACAGCCCCGATCCCGCCGGCGCCAGCGCGGCGCAGGCCGTGTCGCGAGCCGCCGGTGCTCGCAAGCGTCGGATGGCGGGGGCCGCGCGCGTCTCGGCCGCGGCGTCTGCCGGGGCGAAGAAAGATCACGAAACCGTCGAGATCCTGCGGGGCGATCGATTCGAAGAACGCAAGTTCGACCCGAAGGCGCCGGGCAGGAAATGAAACCCATGCGTCGCACAGGAAATCCAATTCGCCCGCTGGCGGGCGTCCTGACGTTGTTGCTGTGCCTGCCGGGACTTCCGGTCCTGGCGGTCCTGGGCGCGGAGAGCACGCTCGACCCCGTCCAGCCGCCTGGCACGTTGTCCGAAATCCGAATCGAACGGGAGCTCGGCGCCGGACAAAAGCTGACGCTGGAGATGGGACAGAACCGCCTTCTGGTGCTGTCGGAAACCATCGGGCGCATTTCCGTGGCTGACCCGCGCATCGCCGACCTGAAGGTGATCACGCAAACCCAAATCCTGCTGACGTCACGCGGAGTGGGCGCGACGGATCTGACCCTTTGGAACAAGCACGACGAGCCGTTGGTGATGTCGCTCATCGTCACGCGCAATCTGGACGCGCTCCGGCGGCAGTTCGCGGAATTGTTCCCGGGCGAGAAGATTGTGGTCACGCCCGCGAGCGGAGATTTGATCGTTCTGTCGGGGGAGGTGTCCGACGTGCGGGTGCCCGAGCGTGCGGCCGAGGTGGCCAAGCTGCACGCCGAGAAGATCGCCAATCTGATTCGAGTCACGGGCAATCAGCAGGTGCAACTGGAAGTAAAATTCGCCGAGGTATCGCGCCGCGGACTGCGCGAGATCGGTTTCAACTTCTTCACCAAGGACGCAGCGGGCCGGTTCGTCGGCGGTGTCGCCAATTCCGGAACCAACCCGGGTGGGCTCCTGGCCATTCCCGGCACCGGAACCGGGGGACTTCCAGGAGTTTACCCCGCGTCACCGGGGTCGGGGTTCTCAATCTTCTTTTCGGGGCTGCCGAGCTTTCCCTTCAGCTCGATGTTGAGCCTGCTGGAGTCGACGGGTATGGCCAAGTTGCTGGCGGAGCCGACGCTGGTCGCGATGTCCGGACAGGAAGCCCGATTCTTGGCGGGCGGAGAATTTCCCATTCCGACGTCGAGCGGCCTTGGCGCGGTGACCGTCCAATGGAAAAAATTCGGCATCATGTTGGCCTTCACGCCGACTGTGGTCAGCGACGGTCTTCTGAATTTGAAATTGGCGACGGAGGTCAGCGACGTTGATGCCAGCCGTTCGGTCACGGTGGCGGGATTCTCGATCCCCGGCGTGACGTCGCGGCAGAGCGAGACGACCGTTCGCTTGAGCGACGGCCAGAGTTTCGCGATCGCGGGCCTCATGTCCAGCCGCATGCGCTCGCAAATCGACAAGATTCCCGTGCTGGGCGACCTTCCAATTTTGGGCGCGCTGTTTCGGTCGATCTCCTACAGCCGCGATGAATCGGAGCTGCTGGTCGTCGTCACCGCGCATCTGGCGCGTCCGATGGCCCCGCACGAGGTGCCGCGGCTACCGACCGAGGATGAACAGAACGATCCCAACGACTTCGAGCTGTTCTTGTTGGGCAGCGAGGGAGGGTCCTCTCCCGCGCGAAGCTCAGCCAAGGCCGTAAGCCACGCGGTGGAGATGTCGTCGTCATCGTCATCGTCGACGTCGACGGTCCTGGGGCGGCGCGGCCCGGCTGGGGAGTTGGGCTTCATTCGCTGAAAGCGGAGACCATCCATGCAGAAAACGACAGTCTTGATAGTAGGCGCCGACCAGACGGTCGAGGCGAACCTCCGACGCGCGCTGCAGACCATGGCCCAGGTCGTGACCTCGACCGTTCGGCCGGAACAGGTCGCGGACGAATACCGGCGCGTCAATCCCGGGGTCGTTCTGGTCGCGGTATCGCCACAAACACCCCACAACTTTGGCTACATCTACAATGTGACCGCCGCCGGCGGTGTCGTCGTCGTCGTCAGCCAGACGAAGGATTCGGACCTGATTCTGCGCGCCATGCGTTCCGGCGCGCGTGAATTCGTGGTCGATTCGGATGTCGATGAAATTCAGATGGCGGTGCGTGCTCAGGCCGTCAATTTGGAGGCGCACCCGGATGGCTCCGTGATCACGGTGTTTCCCGCCAAGGGCGGCGTCGGCTCGACGATGATCGCCACCAACCTGGCCGGAGCCCTACAGCGCAAGGGTCTGCGGGTCTGCCTGGTCGATTTGGATTTTCACCTGGGCGACGTGGTGTCCTTCATGGACATCTCGGGAAGCTATTCCATCAGCGATCTTCTCTCCAATTTGGCGCGTCTTGACCGGGATCTCCTGGAGACCTCGATCACCAAGCACAGTTCGGGGGTTGCCGTGTTGGCGCAAAGCAGCGGTCGGATGGAGGAATCCGAACACATCGCGCCGGCCGACATCGGGAAGCTGCTGGGCATTCTGCGTCAGCACTACGACCGCGTGATCGTCGATGGCGTTCGAGGTTTCGACGAAATGGCCCTGGCGACGCTGGACGCGAGCCAGGTCCTGTTGATGGTCCTGACCCAGGACGTTCCGGCGGTTCGCAACGCCCAGCGCTGCATCGACCTGTTTGGGCGGCTCGGCTACGACCAGCAGAAGGTGAAGTTGATCCTGAATCGATATCAGAAGGCATCGAAGATCACGCTGGAGGTCATCAGCGACACTCTGAAGGTGCCCGTCGCCCATACGATCGCCAACGACTTCGTGTCTATCATCGACGCCATCAATCGCGGCGTCCTGCTGGTGGAGGCCGCGCCACGCGCCAAGTTGACCCAGGACATCTCGGATCTGGTGTCGGTCGTCAGTGGCGAGACAGTGGAGGAGAAGGCGCGGCCGAAGAGTTTCCTGCGTGGCCTGTTGTCGAGGAGGGTGGCCGATGGGACTACGTGATCGCCTGCAGCGCGTCCAGCAGGCGGGCGCCACCGCGATCGTGAACGGCATGGCCGCCGCTGGCCCGAGTACCGCGGTCAGCGTCGAGATTTTCCAGGAGCTAAAAGGCGAGATGCACCAGCGTCTCATCGACAAGCTGGACCTGCGCACCATCGATCAACTGACGCGCGAACAACTGCGCGACGAGCTTCGGCTGATCCTGGGCGGCGTATTGGCGGGGACCGAGCTGCCGCTCAACCGCAACGAGCGCGAGTTGATGGTCGAGGAGCTGCTGGACGAGGTCACGGGTCTGGGACCGCTTGAGCCCCTGCTGCGCGATCAGTCCATCTCCGATATCCTGGTCAATACCTATTCCACCGTCTATGTCGAACGTTTCGGGAAGCTGGAGCTGACAGCCGTTCGGTTTCGCGACAACGAACATTTGACCCAGATCATCAACCGCATCGTCGCCCGCGTCGGCCGCCGCGTGGATGAATCGTCCCCCATGGCGGACGCCCGGTTGGCGGATGGCTCGCGCGTCAACGCGATCATTCCCCCGCTTGCGATCGACGGCCCGGTCATGTCGATTCGGCGGTTTGGCGGGGCGCCCTTGCGTTTCAAGGACATGCTTCGCATCGGGAGCATCACGCCCGAGATGGTCGGATTTCTCGGCGCCTGTGTGCAAGCGCGCCTGAACATGCTGATCAGCGGTGGAACTGGTACGGGAAAGACGACCATGTTGAACGCCATGTCGTCGTTCATCCCGGAAGGCGAACGGATCGTTACGATCGAGGACGCCGCTGAGTTGCAGATGCAACAGCGACACGTGGTTCGTCTGGAGACGCGCCCGCCGAACATCGAAGGGCGTGGCGAGGTGTTGGCGCGCGATCTGGTCAAGAACGCGCTCCGCATGCGCCCGGATCGGATCGTCATAGGCGAATGTCGTGGCGGCGAGGTGCTGGACATGCTGCAGGCCATGAACACCGGTCACGAGGGGTCGATGACCACCGTTCATGCCAACACGCCCAGGGACGCGTTGTCGCGCGTCGAGTCGATGGTCGGCATGGGCAGCGTCAGCCTGTCCGAGGGGTTGACCCGCCAGACCATCGCGCGCGCCATCAATCTCATCGTTCAGCTGACCCGCGGAACCGATGGCAAACGCCGAATTTCCAGCGTGTCCGAGGTCGTCGGCATGGAGGGACCGGTGATCACGGTCCAGGAGATCTTCAAGTTCGACCAAAGGGGCACCGACAAGGACGGCAAAATTCTGGGCGAGTACCGCGCCACGGGTGTTCGCGCGAAGGCCATGGAGAAGATCGAGCGCTACGGGATCAGCCCCGCCGAAGTCGTTCGACCCTTCTTGGAAGGGTGACGGCAGCCTCATGCGGACGATTCTGATCGGGGTGGTCGCCGTGGCGGGATTCGCGCTCATCGAAGGCCTGTTCCACACCCTCCGGTATTTTCGCGAACGCAAGCACGACGAATTGCGCCGCCGCCTACAATCACTCGGTTCGGCCGCCGCCGGGTCAACTTCGTTGTTGCGCCAGGGCAACCTTTCGCACAATCCGTCCATTGACGCGTTCTTGCGATTGTTCCCGGTCGCCGCCCGCGCCGAGGGCCTGCTTGAACAGGCGGAGGTGCGCATCACCGTGGCGCGCTTGCTCACGTTCTCGGGTGTCGGAATCCTGCTGGGCTTTGTCTTTGGCCTGCTGTCACACATGGGGGCCTGGATGTCCTTGGTGCTGGCTCCGATCGGCGCCCTGCTGCCCTTCGGCTTCGTGAGCTTCATGCGCCAGCGGCGCAGCAACAAACTGTCGGAACAGCTTCCGGACGCGCTCGACATGATGGCGCGGTCTCTGCGCGCGGGCCACGCGCTTTCGAGCTCGTTCAAGTTGGTGTCAAGCGAGATGCCGTCTCCCATCAACACCGAATTCGCGCGCGCCTTCGAGGAACAGAACCTGGGTATGCCGTTCGAACGCGCGGTCGCCCAGATGACCAAGCGTGCCCCCGCCAACCGCGATCTGAAGATCTTCGCGGTGTCCGTGATCGTTCAAAAAGAAACTGGCGGTAACCTGGTCGAGATCATTGAGAAGATCGCCGAGACCATTCGCGCCCGCTATCGGTTCTATGGAAAAGTTCGGACGCTGACGGCGGAAGGCCGAATGTCGAGCTACATCCTGGCCGCGCTGCCGATCTGCACCGGCATCTTCATCGGGTTCTCGAATCCCGAATATTCGAGTCTGCTGATCACGGACCCGATTGGACACGCGGCCCTCGCGTATGCCGGGGTCACCTGGACCATCGGATTGCTTTGGATGCGTCGCATGACCCAGGTGGAAGGATAAGGGGGATGAACGAACTACACGGGGTCGCGGGCCTTCGGTACGAGGCGCTTGCCGGGGCTGGGGCGGCCATGGTGCTCGTCGTGGCGATTGCCGCGGGCCTTCGCGCGGCGTTGGGTCGGCGCGACGAAGTCGTCGAGCGCATCGAACGCACGACGGCTGCGGTCCCCGTGCGACCGGCGGGCGTCGGCGCCGACCAGGCCGAGTCCGATTCGTACGTGCCGTTCCTGGCCGGCATCCTTCGTCCTTTGTCGTGGTTGGCGCGACCCGCGCGCAGCGACGAGCTGGCGCGCTTGCGCAACAGCCTGATCCACGCCGGATATCGGGGCGATCACGCAATGGAGATCTTCCTCGGCGTCAAGCTTGGTGCGACGCCAGTGGTGACCAGCCTGTTCCTTCTCGTGAATTCGCGCTTGGCCGAGCCCATCAAGTTTCCAACCGACGCCGGAGTGGCTCTGGTCTTGGCGGCGATGACATTCTTCCTGCCCAACCTGTGGCTGCGCGGGCGAATCAGCGAACGGCAGACCGCGATCGAGCGGGCGCTGCCGGACGCCATGGATCTGCTGGTCACGTGCGTCGAGGCTGGCCTCGGCCTGGATGCGGCGATCTCGCGCGTGGCCGACGAAATGGTCATGGCGGCGCCCCTGCTGGCGGCGGAACTGCACCACACCTTCCTGGAGATTCAGGCGGGTGTTCCCCGCGCCGATGGCTTCAGGCGTTTGGCCGAACGCACGGGCGTCGAGGATCTGCGAGCACTGTCGGCGATGCTGATCCAAACCGATATGTTCGGCACCAGCATCGCGCGGGCACTGCGTGTTCACAGCGAAAGCATGCGCATCCGCCGCGCGCAGCGGGCGGAGGAAAAGGCGGCCATGGTGTCGGTCAAGATGACCATTCCGTTGATCTTGTGCATCTTGCCATCGCTGATCGCGATCGTGATGGGGCCGGCCATCGCGATGATCGTCAAGAATTTTTCGGGACAATGATGCGCGCGAAGAGCAATCCCCGACAGGAATCCCGAGGAATCCTAGTGACACAATCGATGAGGACAACCATGCAGAGACCACTTCCGTTGGCGGCCCTTCTTGTGCTCGGCGCGTTGTCGGCCTGTGCCCATCACGAAGCCGCGCCGGGACAGAACACGTTCGAGACTCGCCGTCAGATCGCCGCCGAACTGGTGGCCCGCGGCGATTGGCAACCCGCCTTCGCGTACGTCGATCAACTTCACCGCGAGCAAGCCGACGATCCCCGCGTGCTGGTGTTGCGGGCGACCATCTATCGCGAGCGCGCCCTCATGACCGAGGCTGAGGCCGATCTGCGCGAGGCCGTGCGCTTGGCTCCGGGTCTGGCATCGGCGCGCGCTGCCCTGGGGATCGTGCTCGATCTGCAGAAACGTCCGGCGGATGCCGAGGAGCAGCACCGCCTGGCCGTGAAGCTGGAGCCGCGCAATTCGGCCTACCTCAA
Source organism: Pseudomonadota bacterium (assembly GCA_017881245.1). GTDB lineage: Bacteria > Myxococcota_A > Polyangia > Fen-1088 > Fen-1088 > FEN-1088. The sequence goes on along the minus strand of JADGRC010000088.1, from coordinate 19,894 downwards.
CAACCTGGGTTTCTCGCTGTTCCTGCACGGCAGGGTCAAGGATGCGATTCCCTACTACGAACAGGCGGCACGCCTCGGTCCGACGGTTCGCCGCACGCGAACCAACCTGGGATACGCCTACGCGGCGCGCGGGGATCTACAGCGGGCGGCCCGCGAATTCGAGATGGGTGGAACGCCCGCGGAGGCCAAAACCAATCTGGGCTTCGCGTATGAACGGCGGGGCGACATGGCCAACGCGTACGAACTGTACGTGGAAGCCTCGCGCCTCGATCCCCAATCCCAGCGCGCGCGCCTGAACCTGGCGCACGCGGCCGACGTAACCGGTCGCGCGCTCCCGGCGCCACCGGTGTCCTCTGGGAGCGCCCCCGATCCGTCGCGGGAGGCCACCACGACCCACGGGGAGCCAACACCATGATCAAGCACAACCGGTTTGGGTCTTTGGTTGCTCCGCTCGCGTTGCTGGCTGGAATCGTGGTCGCCGGCTGCGCCGATCGCACCTACCTCACGAAATCCCACGGTCGCGCGTATTCGGAGGCGTTCGGTCGCCAGGCCGTGAACCCCGAGCCGCCGCCGCGCGGGCGACACGCGGACGCCACGCAGGGGCTCGACTCACAAGAGGCGGCCGCCGTGGCCAAGTCGTATCGACGCAGCCTCAGCGGCAGGGAAGGCACCGCGGATGGCACCCAGCCGACGGTCATCATGAATCCCGGTGCGGGGCAACCCACGTCCTACATGCCGCCACCGTCGGTTCCTGCCGGGCAATAGGTCGACTGATTCTAGGTCGGCCCTCGGGTGGGACCCGGACTCAGGTTACTCAGGTTATTTTGGACCTACTTCAGGCCGACGTGATTTCGGTGAACGTGGTGTCCTCGATCTTGTACGCGACGCGCCGGCCGTCGCGCTCGATGCTGCAGGCGCCTTCCGCCACCAGTTGTTGCAACACCGCCTGAACCGTCCGCAACGGCATTCGCAAGGAATCCGCGGCGGCACTGGCGCTGGTCGTTCCGAGGGTTGCCAGCGCCCGCAATACGCGATCGGCGGTTGGCAGGGCACATCGCATGTCCGGCACCACGATCGGTATCTTCAGGATCAAGGCCAAGGACGGACCTCCTGGGGCGCTGGTCCCGTTTCTTGCGGCTGCGGCGGCGCCCGCTTCGCCGGAATCCCGCCGGACCTCGCCAGCGTCGCCGAGCAGATTGCGCATGCGGTGACAAAGAACGTCCAACACCGCCTGATGGCGATGGGCGACGAACGGGAAACCGTAGACGCTGCGAAAGAAGACCTCGCGTGTCGTTCCGGCCTCGCCAGCCAAGGCCAGGGCGGCGATGCCGGTTTCCGTGCGCACGCCGCCCGCGACCGCCTTCACCGAATCGCGGGCCAGGAGCCGTGCCTCCGGCACGAACGCCAATCCGGGACGCAAGAAGCGACGCCCAAGGGATCCGGGCCTGGCGACGACGAATGCCGTCGCCCCTTCGCTTTCCGGACCCGACCCCTGCGGTATTCCCACGCCATGCAGGCCGCACGGGATGGTCGCCGTCTCGCCGCGGCTCCAAGGCAGTGCCGTGTCCGGAATAGCCGCGCGCATGGGATCGAGAGCCGCCAGCAGTGCCTGCACCTCTCGTTGCAGATCCGGCCACACGGACGCGGATTTTTCCAGGATGGCGGCCGACTCGACGAACTCCGCGCGGTCACCCCCGCGGGCCGACGCTATGAGGGCCGCGAGGTTCCGCTCGGCGACCATAGCGGGCGCATTCCACAGGGTGGATGTCGGATCGTCCTTCCGGACGCCTTCCCCGCCGCCGAGCAACATCTCCCAGCCGATCCAGCCCGCCCATGCCGGGGGCGCGACGCGCAACAGGGCCGCCAGGATGTGCAATGCCAAGTGCGGCCGGCCGCTGTAACGCCGCACTCGCGCGAGCGTCACGTTCGCCAGATATTCGAGCTGAGGAAGTGACTCCGACTGCGCCATGCGAGACGCGCGGCGGGCCATTTCCACGGCATCGTCGATCGCGCCGATTGATAGGGCCAGGAGCGCGCGCAGGACCGTGCTCTCGATGACCTGGGGGGCCGCTCGCTGTCGAGACGCCTCGTCAAAAAGAGCCTTCGCCTCGACCTCCTGTCCCGCGGTATCACCCAACAGCAGCCTTTGCCAAAGCCGCGCCGACCACAATCCGACGTCCCGGGCTCCGGCATCGGTGGCGGGTGCGACGGTAGCCTCGGAAGCACCTTCGACGGCCGCCCGGCCCAGGGTCGCATCAGCCTTCTTGTCTGGCTCGCCCGACTTCTTGCCTTGTGGTAACGCGGTCGCGTTTGGTGCCGCGCTCACTTCGTCGAGCGCGGCATGAACGTCGATCCAAACTCCCAACTGGGCCACGTCGAAGGTTCGGATACACGCGCGCTCCATGACGGAGCAGGCGCGAGCGGCAATCTGCCTGATGGGCTGCGCCTGTTCCACGAATTGGCGCGCCTCTTCGGGAGCGGGCGGCACGACCGCCGCCGGCTCGAACGACCAACGAATTGCTCGCAACGCCAGATTCCACACCTGTGGGTGGGGACCCGACATGGCAGCTAGGCGCGCCAATAGCGGATCGACCCCACGGAAGTTTCCGTGCTCTCCTGCGACGAAACTTATTCGCGCAGCTGCGGTAAGGACCTCGTCAACGTTGGTCATACACGGGCTCGTGCTGGAAACCGGTATACTGAAAAGGTGAGTGTGGGTTCCCCGGCTGCGGCGTTTCCGCAGACGCCATCATACACCCGCGTTACCACAATCGCCCAAGGTGGGATGGGGTACGTGGAACTGGTCTTCCGCCGGGAAGGCCGGTTTTTGCGATGGTGCGCGCGCAAGCGGCTCCACGAACAGTACAGAAGCGATCCGACTTTTCGTTCGATGTTCATGGACGAAGCGCGCCTGGCGGGCCTGGTCCGCCATCCGAACGCCGTCGGTGTGCTGGATGTAGGGGTCGACGACGACGGTCCGTTCTTGATCATGGACTTCGTCGAAGGGGTCTCGCTGTCTCGGTTGATAGCGGACGCCGTGGGCGCTGGTCGCGAGATTCCCATGCAAGTGGCCGTTCGTATCTGCATGGACGCCGCTCAGGGACTGCACGCGGCGCACGAGGTGCGCGCGGAAGATGGGACTGTCCTTCGTCTGGTTCATCGGGATGTGTCGCCTCAGAATATCCTAATTGGGTTCGACGGGACCGTGCGGGTGACGGATTTTGGTATCGCAAAAGCCCTAGGCAATTCCAGTCGAACCAGCGCCGGCGTGCTGAAAGGCAATCTCGGGTACCTGGCACCCGAGCAATTGCGGTTCGAGGAACCCGACCGACGATCCGATTTCTTTTCCTTGGGCGTGACTCTGTATGAACTGTTGAGCGGCCGGCGCCTTTATCCTAATAAAACGGGATTTGACGGCACCCGACGGATCCTGTCGGAGCCCCCACCGGACATTGGAGAGGTGCGCAACGACGTTCCTCCCGAGCTGTGCGAGTTGCTGTTCGAGATGCTGGCCAAGGAGCGCGACAGTCGTCCGTCCACCGCCGTCGAGATCGCGTCTCGCCTGGAAGGCATTCTGGCGGTGTTGATCGCCGAGGAAGGCTCGGTGACGGTCAGCGACTACATGAGCCAGCATTTCGCCGAACAATGTCAGGAACAACGGGCGATCCTCGCGGCCCACCTGAAACGGATCGAATCGGAGCCGTCGCCGACGCTGAAATCGATTCCGGTGATCTCTGATTCCGTGGCGGGCATTGTGGCGGCCGCGGGACTTCCGCGGGGGCGGAAACTGCGCAATGTCGTCGTGGGCCTGACCGTCGCCGCCGTGGTGGGGGCCGTGGTGGTCGTTGGAGCGCGAAGGGTCTCGGACGCGCCGTCGTCCGGGCCGCAAGAAGTCACCGCGACCGGTACCAAGAATCCCGCGGTCGCGCTGCCCCCGGAGCCTCCGCGACCGTCGCTGCCCGATCCGTCGGGGAAGGGCCCACAGGTGGCGGTCGAGTCACCGGCATCCCTCGGGGTGCCCGGAGCGTCCCCGCGGCCGGTCCGGGGCGCCATGGGGACACGACCCCATCGCAAGGGAGCGAAACGACCGGTGGGACGGACGCACTCGACCGACGCGGGCAAGAACGGCGAAGGAAGCAAGGCGCCCGCGGATCCGAACCATTTGGCGGTCCCGCTTTTCGAACAATGGCAGTGAGGTCGGCAGGCAAAGGGCCACCCAGTTGCGGTATGAGTGAATGATGCTCGGGTTTGGCGCAGCGGCCCTCACTCTGATGTTTGCGACGGCTCCCGGCGTCGCCAGTCCGCCCGGCTCGGCCGTTTCTCAAGACGAAGCAGCCCAGCAAGCGTTCCGCGTCGGCGTCGATGCCGCCCGACAGGAGCACTGGATCGACGCTCGTACGTCGTTCGAAAAGGCGTACGCCCTGTCGCCACGACCCGTTGTCCTCATCAATCTCGCCGGCGCGCAGGCGCGGACGGGACGCCTGACCGATGCGGCGAAGAATTACCGACGCATCTTGGAGGACGAGAGCTCGCCGGAGACCGCGTCGTTCCGGCGGGCGGCGGCCGATGTTTTGCCCGCGCTGGAGGCGCGCATACCGCACGTACGCCTGCGTCCCTCCGGTCTATCGCCGACCGATGTCATCCAGATCGACGGTGAGACTGTGGAAGCCGAGGCGGTCGGCAGCGGTCATCCGCTCGATCCCGGAGAACACACGCTGGTCGTCAAGCACGAGGCAACCGAGCGTGCGCGGGTGTTGTTTACCCTGGCGGAACGGGAACTGCGCTACATCGCCCTGCCACTGCCGGCGCTCGTGCAGCGCTCGCCCCCGGCCCCTGGCGCGACTGTCGAGGTGCCCAATGATACGCTCCCGGTTCCGGGACAACCGGCGACCGCGCGTCCCTGGTGGAAGTCCCCCTGGACCTGGACGACGGTGGCGGTGATGGTCGCTGGCGCGACGGTGGCGACGGTCGTGGTGCTCCAGAACCGCGATCAACCGTATGTGGGGAACTCCTGGACGGGGACCGTTTCCGTCCACTGACAATCTCGCGGCGCCCGGTTCCGTAGACACCGCTCAACGTCAAGTCCCTCTATACTGTCGGGCTTGCGCCCGCGTCTGTCGTCGCAGATCCCCCGCACGCTCGAGGACTCGGACGTATTCGTCGGGTTCCTTTGCCTTTACTTGTTGACCGCCAGCCGCAGCCCGCCGTTCGGCGACGCCATCCCGATGTGGGAGGCCGCCTGCAACCTGGTTCGGCACGGGACCCTCGCTATCGACACGCGCTGGCCCGTGAATGCGCCGCCTGGACCGAACGGGCTTTATTATCCCGTCTCCGCGCTGCTGGCCTGTCTGGTTCACGTGCCCGGCGCTTTGCTGCAAACCGTGTTGGCGAACTGGGCTCCCGGGCGGGCCGCGCAGTTCGTGACCGTGACATCGCAGGTGGCTCCGCTGACCATGGGAGCCCTGGTGCCGACGCTGTTTTTCCGACTGCAAAAGCAGATCGGCTATGGGCGAAGGCAGGCGGCCTGGACGACGTTGCTGCTGGGCGCCGCGACACCCGTATGGGTCTACGCGCACCGCCCGTACTCCGAGATATTGCAAGCGGCTTGCTTCACAACCTTCCTCGCTGCCCTCCTGCGCGCGGCCGAGACCCCCACGCGCGCCGCGTGGGTTCGACTGGGGTTGGCCCTCGCACTGCTCGTCAATGCGAAGAACGTGTACTTCGCTTGTTTGCCCGGCGCGGCGGTGTACCTGTTCTGGCGTTCGCGCTCGTGCCCGCGGCCGCGCGAATTCCGAGCGGCCGCCCCGTGGAGTGCTGTTGGGCTCACGCCCGGGTTGCTGGCGCTCGGTTGGTACAACCACGCCCGCTGGGGTTCCATGTTTCGCAGTGGATACGGCAGCGTGACCGCCGGTTTTTGGGACGAGCACATTCTCGTCGGCCTTTGGGGGCAGTTCCTCTCGCCCGGCAAGAGCGCGTTCCTTTATGCGCCGCCCCTCATCTTGTCGGTGATCGCACTCGGCCGGTTCTGGCGCAATCGTGCGCGGATCGCGGTTGCGATCTTACTGGTGGTCGGACCGGTGGTCCTCTTGTATGCGCGTTATTTGTTCTGGTCCGGTGACTGGGGATGGGGTCCGCGCTACCTGGTTTTCGCCATGCCCGCGATGTTGATTCCGGCCGCCGAGCTCTTCAGAGACGGAGAGGCGCCCCGGCCAGGTTGGTCTCGCGGGCGCGGCGTGCTGGCGGCCTCGGGGCTCGCGGCCGTTCTGTCCGCTGGGTTCGTGGTCCAGTGTCTGGGAAACGCGTTTTATTGGGATGACTTCATCAACATCTCGCGGCAGGCGCAGCAGGCGTGGCTCGGTCGCCCGGACACGCGTGGTACCGTGATGGCGCCGTATCCGTGTTTCTCGTGCTTCGAGCAGGTGTACGGGATCGAATGGCTGCCGCCGATGCAGCCCATCGCCGGCCACTTTTGGCTACTGCGACACAAGGTGGCGGGCGACGACTGGGTGACAGCCGAGGCGCATGCTCCCTGGCGGCGGTACACTTCATTGCGGCTCGATATCAAGGCATCATACGAAGCAGCGGGGATCGACTGGTGGCCGCTCGCCGCGGATCCCGGTCGGCGCTTGCCGGTCGTCCTGGTGGCCTTCTGCTTGCTGCTGGCGGTACCCCTGCGCCCGTGGGTGCGCGCCTTGCGGTCCGACGACCAAGGAGGTGCGCCCACCGCGTAACGAAATATCTGTATATCTGTTTTACTGCTATACTGAAGCAGTGAAAACCACTCTTACTGTCACGAGTCGCGGTGTGGTGACTCTGCCGGCCAAGCTTCGCGAAGCCGTAGGATTGTGGCCCGACGGTCAGGTTATCGCTGAGACGACCCCGGAGGGCCTGCTCCTCCGCCCAGCGATCACGCTTCCGGTGGAAATCTACGACGCCGATCGCATTCGTGAGTTCGACGCCGCGGAGGCCGAGCTTGCGAAGGTCTTGGTCAAAAAACGCGCCCGCTGATTGGTCGATGCGGATCTTCTTGGACGCGAACATCCTCTTCTCGGCTGCTAAGTCCGACGGTGCGGTGCGCCGCTTGTTGCTTCTCTTGCGCGATGCTGGACACGAATGCTGTGTCGATAGCTACGTGGTGGCGGAAGCCCGCCGCAATCTCCTCGTCAAGGCACCAGATGGCACGATCGTGCTCGATTCCCTGCTGACGCGTTTGCACGTCGCGCCTCTGCGCGCCGCCAGCCCGAAGCTGTCCGAGGGTCTTCCACTGCCTGACAAGGACAAGCCGGTTTTGGCCGCCGCCATCCTTCACCGGTGCGCGATCTTGGTCACCGGCGACCGCACCCATTTCGGCCCACTCTACGGAAAGACGATTCATGGAGTGAAGATATGCACGCCACGTTCGGTGGCGGAGGATCTGCTGGGATAAGTCAAGCGAGGATGCCCCTCAGCTGCCCAACAGGCAGCCGTGTCAGCTGGCTTTATCGTGGGGCTGGCGCGCCGGATCGATGGTGGGACGCTCTTTCGGACGTGCCAGGAACGCGCGCAGGCCCGCGGCCATCTGACAGCGGGCCTCCTTTGGCATGGCCGTGATCTCGTCGGGCGGTTGGGAGGCTCGGGTCAACAACTGACGCCGCACCGCGCGTCCTTTTTCGGTCACGACCAGCATCTTTACCCGGCGGTCGTTTTCGGCCCCCTGGCGGGCGATAAGGCCACGGGCCTCCAGTTTATCGACAACCCCGGTCACATTTGATGCATCACAAGCCAATGCGTCGGCCAGCGCACTCATCGCGAGGGGAGCCTCGGGATCCAACGTGCGCAAGGCCAAACCCTGGACCGGGGTCAGGTCCAAGCTGTAACAGGTGCCGATCCACCAGCCGCGCAAGCTCAGAGCGAACTCGGTCATCAGAAGCCAAAGATCGCCGGGCGCGGAGTCATCGCGTGCGCCGTGGAGGGGCTTCTTCATTTCTCTATACTATTTAACAGGAACATGGTTGACAACCTAAATCATTGGGAACATACATCGTCCCACGTCTAAACCGAGGACCCAGACATGAAATCTCGCCCTTTGCCTCTTCGCAGGCCGTCGCCGCGCTCATTGTTCGCTCACACGCGTTCATCGACGCTGGCTCATCCCCTCAACCTGCTTGGTTTGGCCGCCGTGCTCGTGTTGGGTTGCGGGCGATCGGTGGCCGAAACGAAGACCGCGCCAACGACGGAACCGGTAGCCGCCGTCATCGCCGTGACGCTGGTTCCGGCGCGCGACACCAAAGTCCCTCGTGTGTTGACGCTGTCGGGAACGCTGGTGGGAGCCGAACAGGCCCAGGTCGCCGCCGGGGCGGCCGGCAAGGTGCTGGCCACCTACGTCGAACGGGGATCGGTCGTGAGGAAGGGCGCGCCGCTCGCCAAGTTGGACGCACGGATCATCGCGGCTCAGGCGCAGGAGGCCGCGGCGCAGGTCGAATCATTGAGGGCGCAGCAGGCCCAGGCGACACTCGACTGTGATCGCACGCAACGGATGCTCGATAAAGGCGCCATTTCCAAGGCTGACTACGATCGGGCGCAGACCCAGTGCGCGACCGCCAAATGGTCGTTGGCGGGAGCCGAGGCGCGCAAGGTTCAGACCGCCGAGGCGCTACGCGACAGCGATATCCGCGCGCCGTTCGCGGGGATGGTCGTCGAGCGCGCGATATCACCCGGCGAATACGTGCGCCCGGATTCGCGGGTGGTCACTCTGGTCGCCGTGGATGCCCTGCGTGTGGAGCTGACTGTTCCCGAGGCGGACGTCACGCTGGTGAAGCAAGGCGCGCCGATTACGTTTCGGCTAGCCTCCGCGCAGAAAGACACTGTCTTCAGGGGGCAGGTTCGATACATCGGTCCTGCGGTGCGCCAGCAGACCCGCGACGCCGTGGTGGAAGCGCTGGTCGAAAACCCGAGTCACGAGCTGCGGCCCGGCATGTTCGTGACCGCGGAGTTGGCGCTCGGCGAGCAGGTGCTCCCCACCGTTCCGCGTTCCGCCGTGCGCGTTGACGGTACGGAGCGGCACGTGTTCGTCCTGTCGGGCGATCGTTTGGAAGAACGCCTGGTTCAAGTGCTGGACAACCGGAGGCCGGACGTGGCCATCGTCCACGGGATCAAGGGGGGGGAGAAGGTGGTCGCGTTGTTGACTCCCGAGGTGCGAGACGGCGTGCAAGTGAAACCTGCGAACTAACCCGAACTAACCTGAACTGAACTGAACCGAGAGGCCGCGAGGAAAAGACATGCAATGGCTTGCGAGCATCAGCGTCCGTAGACCCGTCTTCGCGACGGTTCTGATCTTGACCATCGTCGTCGTCGGCTTGGTCGGCTACAAGAGCTTGAACGTCGACCGATTTCCGAATGTCGATTTCCCCATCGTCGCGATCATCACGCGCCTGCCCGGCGCGGCTCCCGAGGAGATCGAGACCGAGGTGACCGACAAGATCGAGGAAGCGGTCAATACCATTAGCGGTATCGATGAATTGCGGTCGACCTCCACGGAGGGGGTGTCCCAGGTCTTCATCACGTTCCTGCTCGATAAGAACGTCGACACGGCCTCACAGGAGGTGAGAGATCACTTGGCGACGGTTCTTGCCGATCTGCCGAAGGGGATTGAATCGCCCGTCGTCAGCAAGGTCGACCCGGACGCGTCGCCGGTGTTGTGGGTGGCGCTCGAATCCACGCGCCCCAATCGCGAGATCACGGAGCTGGCCGACAGGAAGATTCGCCAGTCGTTGGAAAACGTGTCGGGCGTGGGCCAGGTCAGCATCATTGGGGGCCGCAAGCGGCAGATTCAGGTGTTCGTGGATCCGATCAAGCTCCGCGCGGCGGGCTTGACGGCCGTCGACGTGCAGAGGGCGATCGTGGCCCAGAACATCACCGCTCCGGGTGGCGCGGTCGACACGGGGCCCGAGCGCCTGGTGTTTCGGGTGCGCGGACGGGTGGGCAGCGTGGACGGCGTGGGCGAAGTGGTGGTTCGGCAGGGAGCCGACCACCCGATCTTGATTCGTGACGTGGCCCGGGTCGTCGACGGCGAGGAAGAAGCCGAGACTGCCGCCAGCCTTTCGGGTCGTCCCGCCGTCGTTCTCGTCATACGTAAGCAGTCGGGCCAGAACGCCGTGAAGGTCGTCGACGATCTGAAGGAGCGCCTGGGGGAGATCGGGAAGACGTTGCCGACGGGCACGCGGCTGAAGATCATTCGCGACAACACCGAAACGACGCGCACCGCGGTGGACGCCGTGCGCGAGCACCTGGTGTTGGGTGGATTCTTGGCCGCGCTGGTCGTGCTGATGTTCCTCGGCAACCTGCGCAGCACGGTGATCGCGGCGCTGGCGATTCCGACTTCAATCATCGGGACGTTCATGGCGATGTGGCTGATGAACTTCACGATGAACACGATCACGCTGCTGGCGTTGGCGCTGGCGGTCGGCATCGTCATAGACGACGCTATCGTCGTTCTGGAGAACATCTTCCGTTTCATCGACGAGAAGAGGATCCGCCCCATGCCGGCGGCGATCTACGCCACGCGCGAGATCGGACTTGCCGTCTTGGCGACCACGCTGTCGTTGCTGGCCGTGTTCATGCCGGTCGCGTTCCTGGGCGGAATTCCGGGGCGGTTCCTGCGCAGCTTTGGCTTGACCATGGCGGCGGCCATCGCGATTTCGCTGTTCGTTAGCTTCACCTTGACGCCGATGTTGGCGTCGCGGTGGTTGCGTCTGGACACGCGGCCGGACGGCCAGCGAAAGAAGTATCTATTGGAGCGGGTGGTCGATCTCTTCTATCGGCCGATCGAACGAGCGTACATGGCGGTGCTGGCGTTCGTGATCGACCGCCGCTGGATCGTGGTCCTGGCGTCGTTCGCGACGCTGGGTTCTTGCATTCCCCTGTTCAAGGCGGTCCCGAAGGGCTTTTTGCCCAAGAACGACGAAGCCCAGTTCGAAGTCAGCCTGCGCGCGCCGGAGGGGACGAGTCTCGCCAGTACGAACCTCTACGCCGAGCGCCTGGCGCGCGACGTGCGCCAGTGGCCCGAGGTTATGGACACCATGGTGACGATAGGCGACGGCGCCGAGAAGACCGCGAATCTGGCCAAGATATTCGTGCGGATGGTGCCTCCCGATAAGAGAAAGGTCTCGCAAGATCAGTTGCAAGACCGCGTGCGCAACGACCTTGTGCCGAAGCAACCCAAGGACTTTCGTATCACCGTGTCGGCGGTGTTGGCGTTCAGCGGCGGAGGATTCAGCGCCGCGACCGTGCAGTACATCATGACGGGATCGGATCTCGGGAAGCTGACCGAATATTCGAAGGTCGCTCTCGCGAAACTGAAGGCGATTCCGGGGGCGGTGGATGCGGACACGTCGCTCATCACCGGCAACCCCGAGATAGAGGCCGCGGTTCAGCGTCGCAAGGCCGCCGACCTGGGAGTCAATGTGGCGGACGTCGCGTTGGCTGCGCAGTTGCTGATTGGCGGAGTCAAAGTGTCGCGTTTCGACGACGGCGGCAACCAGTACGACATCTTGGTACGCGCCGACGAGGCGTACCGAACCAGTCAAGATGCGCTTGGCTTGTTGTCGGTCCCATCGGCGCGGCTCGGGGTGGTTCCCTTGCTGGATGTGGTGGAGCTGAAACGCGCGGAGGGTCCATCGCAGATCACGCGCTATGGTCGCCAGCGACAGGTGACCTTCCTGGCGAACACGATCCCCGGGGTCGGCTCCGGCGAGGTCGGGTCCGCGTTTGAGAAGGCGGTCGCCCAGATGCACTTGCCGCCCGACTATCGATTCGTTCCGTTCGGCCAATCCAAGGAAATCGGGCGGACCGGGCGGAATTTCTTGGTCGCGTTCGCCCTGGCGTTCGTATTCATGTACCTCATCTTGGCGGCGCAGTTCGAATCGTGGTTGCACCCGATTACGATTCTGTTGGGTCTGCCGTTGACGGTGCCGTTCGCGTTGATGTCGCTGGTGTTGCTGGGGCAGGGGCTGGACATCTTCACGATGCTGGGAATTTTGGTCCTGTTCGGCGTGGTGAAGAAGAACTCGATTCTGCAGATCGACCACATCAACCGGCTGCGCGCCCAGGGACATTCGCGGCGCGACGCGATCTTGCACGGCAACCGCGACCGGTTGCGCCCGATTCTGATGACCACGGCAGCGTTCGTCGCCGGCATGTTGCCCCTGGTGTTTTCAAAGGGCATAGGCGCCGAATTCAATCGCGCCACGGCGGGACCGGTGGTGGGGGGACAAATCCTGTCCTTGCTCCTCACGTTGCTGGCGACACCGGTGGCGTATTCGCTGTTCGACGACGCGTCGGTGAAATTGAAACGCCTTTTTCGAATGAAGCCGCGGCCTGATTCCGAGACGGGCGCCGACGAGATTCGAGTGCCGTCCGACTTGCCCCACGGGGGCATGGTGGGCGACGGGCTTCACGCGATGGGCGTGGAGGCGGTGTCGTGAGGCGGTCGTCGGTGGTCCCGCGGTGGGTGTTCTGGCTCGCGCTGGGGATCGCCGCGGTGTCGGGCATCGTCGCCGCGCGCGCCGCGGACGTGGGCGCGCCGCGCGAGCTGACGCTGGACGAAGCCTTGGGGAGGGCGCGCAAAGCGAACCGCAGCTTGGTGGCCGAACGGGCGAGACTGGAGCAGGCGAAGGCCACGGTCGACAAGGCCTGGACCGTCTTGTTCCCGACCGTCTCGGCACAGGGGAAGTATCAACGCAACAACATCGCGTTCTCGTTCCCCAAGACGCCGGGGAACTATTTGACACTTCAACCCATCGACCAACTGGACGGTGTCCTCAGCTTTTCACAACCGCTGTTGGTTCCGGCGGCCTATCCGGGGTTGAAGGCGGTCGAGAAGACGGAAGAAGCCACGCGAGAGAACGTTCACGCTACCGAGAACGCGGTTCTGTTTGGCGTCGCGCAAACATTTTACGCGGCGGCTGTCGCCGATGAAGTGCTGGTAGCCCGACAATCGAGTATCGAGGTGGCGCGCGCGACCGTGGAAAATGCGAAGACGCGTTTTTCGGCCGGCGCCGTGACCAAGGTGGACGTGGATCGGGCCGAGGTCGCTCTGTTGCGCGCCGAGCAGGGTGCACGCGAAGCGATCCTGGTCCGTGAGCAAACCTATCGGGCGCTCGCCACGCTCATCGAGACGGAGGCGCCGTTCAAGGTTCGCGTCGACCCGGCCTCGACCGCGTCCGAGACGGTGGGCCGCGTAGGACCTTCGTCGGAGAACGACTTTGCGTCCGCGTTACACTTGCGTCCGGAGTTTCGTGCGCTCGAGGCGTCCGCCGAGGCCGAGGAAGCGGAGGTGCGCAGCCATGCCTGGAGATGGGCTCCGAGCTTGTCCGGGTTCGGCAACGCGCGCTTCTTCAACTACGACAACTTTGCGTCCCAGAGGCATTCCTGGGCCATCGGTGCCCAGCTGGACTGGGTGATCTACGACGCGGGCGTCCGGGACACGAGCCGGCACCTGTCGGCGGCGCAACGGGCCGAGTCGGTCGCGCGCGCCGAAGTCCTGCGCGAGACGATTCGCGACGATCTGGCCAACGGCCGGCGCCAGGTGGAGACCAAGGTGCAGGCGCAGCAGACCTTCGCGCGCGCCGTGGACCTGGCCCGCGAAACGCTCGATCTCGTGCGCATCCAGTATGAAGCAGGTCAAGTGACCCAGATCGATCTCCTGGCGGCACAGGACAATCTGGTCGCGGCCGAGGAGGCGCTTGCCAACGCACACTTCGACCTGGCCGTCGCCGATCTGTCGTTGCGTCGCGCCGCGGGCACGTTTCCTGAACGCTGACGCCCGGCTGTTGATCCCCGGCTGCTGACAAGCGACGGCCGCTCGCTTGCGACGTGGGGGTGGCGACTGGGCAAAAGTCGCTTGCCGGCGTCCTCGTCAAACCGTACAAGTTCAGATCGCGGGGTGCCGCTATCACGACCAGTCGCCATGCCGTCCAAATCACCTCGGACGCGGAGCAAGGCGCACGCGTCTGCGCGGTAGCCATTGTGATCGCCGTCTTGGCTTTCACCGGCTGGCAGCTGGTCATGCCGGCCGGTTTCGTTTCGGTGCGCGGCGTGAATCCGGCCGCCGTGGTCGCGTGGCGGGCCTGGTTTGGAATGACGCCGTCGGCGCGGCCGATGTCGCTGCCCGTGTACGCCTCGGTCTTTCGCGTGCTCCTGATCGTCGCGTGGGGGACGTACGGGGGCCTGCTTTGGTTCATCGCGCGTGGAGCGACGTTGTCCACGCGATGGACCTGGTCCGTGGCGGTTCCCCTGGTTGCTCTCCTAGCCTTCGTCCAGCCTCCGAGCTTGTCCACGGACGTGTTCGCGTACGTCGGCTACGGCCGGCTGGCCGTGGTGCACGGACTAAATCCGTACCTTCATACCCAGGCCGAGCTCGTCCGTCTGGGTGATCCCACGGGGCCATACCTGCACTGGCCCATCCCGTCGCCTTACGGGCCGCTCTGGACGCTGATTTCGATCGCGGTCGTGTTTCTTGCGCCAGCGGGTTCGCTCCTCGGTACCACCGTCGCATTGAAGGTTTGTGCGGGTGCTGCCGTGCTGGCGTCGGCGGCCGCGGCGCGGGCGATCGTTCGTCGGACGGACGCCAGTCGTGCGAGCGCCGTATTTGTCGCGGTCGTACTCAATCCTTTGTTGTTGATCGAGGGGCCGGGCAATGGGCACAACGACTTAGTGATGGTGGCGTTGCTCTTGACCGGGTTCGCGGCCCTGGCCCGCCAGCGGACGATCCTGGCGGCGGTGCTGGTTGGCTTGGCCGCGGCGGTGAAGTTGCTTCCCCTTCTTGTCGTGCCCTGGCTGGCGGTGCTGGCGGTGCGCGCCGCGCCGCCGTCCTGGCGGCATCGGGCGGGCGCCGCGATGTTGATGTTGGCCCTTTCGATTGCGCCGGTTGTGCTTGCCTATACCCCGTTTTGGTCGGGCACACGTACGCTCGCGGGTGTCGCCGAGCGCTGGCGGCTGGGCGATTCGTCCGGTGTCTCGGCCGCCGATTCGCCGCAACGTACCGCGGCCGGAAACCCGAACGAGCGAGTCACCCGCCACTCGACGCGCGAGACGATCAAGGCGGCTGCATCCTCCGTCCTGCGAGTCGCGTCTCGTGCATGGCCGGCGGTCCTGATCTATTTGTGGGCGTCGCTGGCCCTCGCCCTGGGGCGGGGCGATGCGACGCTGCGCTTGCCGATTCTGTGGTGTTGCGTCGCGCTCGGCATTCTGTTCGTGGCAGGCTTGTGGTTTCCGTGGTACCTCACGTGGCTGTGGCCGCCGGTTGTTCTGCGCTTCACGCGCCTGCACACGGCGTTGATAATGTTTGCGTTGCCATTCTCCCTGCTGTTGGTCCTCGCCTACGCGATGCCCCCGGGCTGACGTCCGCGCCTAAGGAGGGCGCGGTACACCAAAACAGCGCGATCGCGCCGATTTCACGCGCCGCCGTCGTCCTACGGGTTCAGATCGGCGGTCGCGCCGAGCCGGGCGACCCACTACGTCTTGCTAGTGCCAAGTAGAGAATCGCCAGGGCGGCCGCCATGTGCGTCGACAGGAGGAGACCACGGCCCGGGGAGACCGGCACGGGGCCAGCCCACGTGAACAAAGTCATCCGTGGAATCGTCAAGGCGACACACGCCGCGACCAAGATTAGACGGTGGACGAGATGGCGGATCGGACGTTCACCGACGGGTCCGGCGCTTTCAGGTGGCTGGTCGAAGATCACGGCGGGACGTTCTCGTTTCGGCGCACCACCGCCGAGCAGCGCCGCGGGAAGGACCAATAAGGTTGCTGCATGACTCCACGACAGGGGACCAAGCACGACGGCCAACACGCACCAGGCGGCGAAGGATCTGGTTGGCGCGGGTTCGGTGTCACCGGGCGCGACCGGGCGGTTGTTAGTTTCTAGCGTCAGCCGGGTGGCAGCGGCCATCAATCCGACTGCGGCGACTCCCCATACGATGCGCGCTACCCACGTTCCGAGGCCCGTGCTCACGAATGGCCGCGCGAACGGGCCGCCGACCAGAGACCGCGCCAGGGCGCCCCAGATCGAGAGCGTGTTGGCGGGACCGGTTTGCCAGCCTCTCGTGTTGACCGGGGCTGACTGGAAAAAGGCCAGCCAGGCCTTTCCCCCCAGGGTGGCCGCCGACAGTGCGACCGCGACGACCCCGGCGGTGCCCGCACCGGTGAGGACCCTGCGCCGGCGCGGGGCGGGGGCGCCGGCGAAAGCTATCAGGACCAGGAGAGGCATGACTTTGAAAGCCGCGGCGATCGCGATCAGGGCACCCGCCAACCGGTCGCGGCGCTGCTCGAACGCCCACCACGACGCCGCCAGCAGGCCCGCCACGATCAGCGACCACTGTCCCTTCTCGATGTTGTGCAGAACCGGCGGCCAGATAGTTAGCGCCAGGAAGAGCATCATCGCGCCGGCGGTCCCGGGGGATGCGGTGTCACCTACCGCGAGGGCCCGGGCGGCAACCCAGGACACCGACGCGAGGGCGGCGAGCGACAGGACTAGCCAGGCGAGCGCGGCACCCGAGAATCCCAGCGGCACGAGCGCCGCCACGAACAGGACCGCGGGGGGTGGGTGGGCGCCGAACGGCACCCCGACGTTCGCGTAGGGCGCGGCGCCCAGGCGCACCGCTTCGGCGTTTCCGAGCGCAACTTCAAGCGGGAAAGACCCTTCCGATGATCGTGCCCGACCGATTCTGGCGGCCGGCACGAAGTCGGTCGCGAAGTCACTCGGGGCAACCGCGCCCGCGACAGCGTCCCGAAGTGGTGCGATTCCGGACGAGGTCCAGGCCAAGAGGAGAATCGCCAAAATAGACATGCTGGCGAAAGGGCCGAAGCCGGCGAATGCGCCGGCGCCTTCGAGGTTCATTGGCGCGATATTCGCGCTGGGCTTCGTTGGGGTCTTCGTTGGTTTCATGGACGGTTGGCGCGCGGATTCGACCCCGTTCGGCCGCCAAGCAAGCGGCCAGGCGCCAGCGAGACGCCGCAACGGGTGACGTTTAAGTTACAATGAGCGGATTCTCGCGTCGTCCGAGACACAGCGCAAAGGTTCGAGCGATCCTTCGGATTTGAACCGCGCTCGCCCGGGATACCACCTGTTCGGTGGCGTTCCGGACTTCTTCTTGCTGGGGCCCGGACTCACGCTGCTGGTCGGTGGCCTGCTGGGCGTGCTGGCCACGGCGGGGCGGGGCGACATCGCCACATCCATCGCCTTTGCCCTCACGTTGCTGTTTGTCGGGCCGCATTACGCGGCGACGTACCGGCGCGCATTCACCTCGCTCGAGATTCTGCGGGCACATCCCGTGGTCACGTTGCTCGTTCCCATCCTCCTCGGCGCGGTCGCCGTCGCGGCCGTCGGTTGGCCGCGCAGCGTGGGCGTGGTGTTCTTCGCGGCATACGTGATCTGGTCGGGATACCATTACTCGGGGCAGTCGCTGGGGCTGGCGATGTTGTATCCCTTGCGCCAAGGCGCACGTCTCTCGCTCGCGGAAAAGCGCCTGGTGGCGATTCCGCTGTACGCGTCCTGGATTTTGTCGCTGTTGGGATTGTCTCGTTTGGAAGTCGCGGTGCGAAATCCCGCCTACCAGCTGACGCGCGATGCTCTTTTCCGGTTCCCTCTGCCCGCGTGGGTCTTTGTGGCCGCCGCCGCAGGCGTTGTCGCCAGCCTATCGTCCGTGGCCTTGCTCGCGTACCGCCGCCGGCGCCTCGGTACGCCACTGCCTCGGGCCGTGTGGTACGTGGTACTGGCGCAAGTCACGTGGTTCCTGTTTGGACTTTCGAACCCGTTCTTCAACATCGTCCTCGTTCCCATCTTTCACGGCGCGCAATATTTGTCGATCACCAGCTGGCACCAGACGCGCGGCAAGAGCGCCGGGCTCTTCGCGCTTTACGCGCTGACCGTGGTGGTGCTGGGATTGGCCATCAATCCAGGTCTGACGTTGTTCGCGCGGTGGTTTCTTGGCGAAGGTCCCGTCGTCGCGGCGGCCGTCCTGTCATTCATCAACCTTCACCACTTCTTGATGGATGGTCGCATCTGGCGGCTGCGGGACCGGCGCGTCGCCGCGTCGTTCGCCGCCGGCGCGTTATCTCCCCCATGAACCAGTCTGCGGGGCGGGGGCCGGGCTTGACGTTTTCCGCGATGCGCGTCGTGTTGTTGCTGGTCGCCGTCGCCGCGACCGCCTGTCTGATGCCAGCGCAGGCCGACACCTACTGGCACCTGCGCGCTGGTCAAGATCTGTTTCGCACCGGGCACGTGCTACTGGTCGAGATGTATTCGCACACGGCGCGCGGACTGCCGTGGCCCAACCACGAATGGTTGTGGCAAGCGTTGTCATTTGCGCTCTACCGAGCGGGCGGCATGCCGCTCCTCGTGGCAGTGGCCGCCGCCTGCGCGACGCTGGCCTCGGCCCTCGCGTATCGACTGATGCGGGCTCGGCCAGGCGTGAATTTCGTGTTGGCGCTGGTCGGCATTCCCCTGGCATCGGTGGTGTGGGCCTTACGCCCTCAGGTGGTCAGCTTGTTGTTTCTGGTCTTGCTCATCCACATGGTAACCGCCGAACGGGTTTGGCTCGTGCCGTTCCTGTTCGTCGTGTGGGCCAATCTGCACGGCGCGGTTGCATTGGGTGGCGCGGCTCTACTGACTGCGACGATCGTTTCCTGGTTCGGCGATCGGACGCGGTTTCGACGGATGCTGGTCGTGACCTGCCTATCTGGCCTTGCGACGGCGCTGACGCCGATGGGTGTCGGGCTTTGGCGTTTCATCGGCGAATCGATGGCGCGCTCCCGTCAGAACCAGATCATGGAATGGTTGCCGTCGTACCCCAGGGGGCCCATCGAGATAGCGTTCTGGTTGGGGGCGCTGGTGCTGGTCGGCCTCGTCATTCGTCGCTGGCGACGCCTCGATTCGTGGGAAGACCGCGTGATCGTCGCGGTCGCTCTGGTGCTGCTGCCCCTGGCTGCGCGCGCGATGCGCAATATTTCGCCGTTCTTTTTGCTGTGGATGCCCGCCATGAGCCGACTTATCGGTCCGCTCGCGCGACTGCCGGGCTCGCCCACGCAGCCGTCTCTGCCGGCAGCCACGGCGGTGTCTGGGTCGCATGCGCGACCAACGGATGTGGAACGCCCGCGCCTGAATTTGGCCCTGGCGACGGTGGCGATGCTCGGCGCCGCGATCACGGTGGCCCTGTGTTGGGCGCGTCCCGTCGCTCGTCTGGGATGGCGTCCGATCCCGGCGGCGGCCGCGGCGGCCGTGTCCGCCTGCCCGGGACCGCTGTACAACCGTTACAACGAGGGTGGATATCTGATCTGGTTCGTACCTGGGGTGCCCGTTTTCATCGATAGCCGTCAGGATCCGTATCCCGCCGCGCTGCTGTCGGCGCACGCGGCGGCGGAACGAACGGGCGACTACGGCGGCTTGTTCGCGCAATACGGGATCGGCTGCGCGGCTCTGCCGCCCACGTCGCCCGTCGCCAAGCGCCTGGTTGCCGCCGGATGGGTTACGGCGTACCACGACGAAGATTGGTTCGTTCTATATCCACCGGTCGCGCCGCTGATGCTGCCCGACACCATCGGCGACTTTTCGGCGGGGCCGACCGCGCGCGACGCCGGCGCCACCCGACGCCACTACGCGCGCGCCGGCGTGGGCATCGACGTCACGTTGGCCCGGTTCGAAATGAGCGCCGCTCAGTACGACGATTGGGTTCGCGCGAGCAGGGACGGATTCCCGCAGGCGGTGCTCGATCTCCCCGCCGGCTCGGGCAACGGTTTCTATCAGTGCAACGACGCAATTCCGCCGAGCTGCGATCTGCTGATCCAGCTCCATTCAGGCGTCCACATCGAGATCCGTGGCGCAGGCACGTCCCACCGCGAGGACGTGAACACGATCGCG
>JADGRC010000087.1 GCA_017881245.1 Pseudomonadota bacterium | reverse complement strand
GCGGCCTTGGCTTGCATCAGCATGTTGGCGACGTTCTTCTTCACCTCGGCGATGTCGTCGAGGGCGTTCTGGGTCTTCCCGTTCAGCCACGCGAACGTGGCCAGACCGATGATGCCCGTCAAAAGGCCGAACGCCGTGCAGTTCATCGCCTCGGAAATTCCCTTGGAGAGCAGCGTGGCCTTCTGCGAGGGATCGACACCGGCGACGCCGGCGAACGACTTGATGAGACCGGTGATGGTCCCGAGCAACCCGGCCAACGTCGCCAGGTTTCCCAACATGGCCAGATACTGGGTGCGCTTTTCCAACGCGGGAAGCTCGCGCAGAGCGGATTCTTCCATGGCCGCGTCGATCTCGAGATCGGTGCGGTTGGCGCGCATCAGTCCGGACTGAACGATCCGCGTGAGCGGCGTCGAGTTTCCGGCACAGACCTTGATCGCGCCCTGAATGTTGCCCGCCGAGATCTGCGAGCGAAGAAGTCCGACCAGTTTCTCCTTGTCGATGACAGCACGGCGCAGATACACGGCGCGCTCGATCACGATGGATACCGTGATCATCAGGATGAACAAAATCGGCCACATTCCCCAACCCCCCTCGTGGAACGCATCGGCCAGCATCTTCAGTACGGTCATCCGATCCTCCTCGCGTAATTCCGGGCCGTCACCCGTGTTCCGATTTGACGATTTTCTGTCTGTCGGGACGGTACGACGGAACTCGGGTGTTGCGTAACGCCCCGAGTGTGAAAGGTTGCGGAACCAATAGCACGGGCGATGCCATGTGCATAGAGCCACGTTTGCGTGCAAATCACGTCCCAAAGCCGTGGCATTTCGCCCCGATGCGGGGACTTTCGGGACATAGGCGGGCTGGGCAATGCGTTGCTGGAAGATCCGCGCCGCGAAGCAAGCAAGTGGTCCTCCACGACGGCGTCGAACCCGGTGTCACTTCCGTTTTGTCGCGCGACTGGGCATTGCGTCACCGCGGGCCGCCCCGAACATCCAGGGCAGCAGTTGCGGATCGGAATAGGCCGGTCTCCAAGAGAAATGGCCATGATGCTCCGATGCCGGGTACTCGGTGTATCGAGGCGTCGCTCCACGCGCCCGCAGTGCCGCAATCATCTCGCGGCTGCGTCCGACCGGCACCGTGGGATCGTCCGCGGCGTGAAACGCCCAGATGGGAAGGCGCGCTTGCACGATTGGGCCGATCGTCAGCTCGTCGTACCCCCCGCACACGGTCACCGCCGCTTGCCATTTCGTGGGATTGCGGACGGCGGCGTCCCAGGTTCCGTAGCCGCCCATCGACATCCCGGTCACGTACAGGCGGCGCGCGTCGATCGCGGGGTAATCGCTTTGCAAGCGATCGATCAGATTCATGGCCGCTCTCATGGGCCAGGTCGCCGCCACCGGTTGCTTGCCCTTACCCGATGGTGTGCCCCACGGCATGTCCACCCACTGCTGGTCGGGTGGACACTGTGGCGCGACCATGAACGCGGGCCACCTCGCCTGGTTGCCGGGCTCCACGAACACCAACGGCGCCGCTTGGTCGGTGATCTGCGCACGGTTGTCCGTGCCCCGCCCGCCCGCGCCGTGCAAAAACACGATCAGGGGGTAAGTCCCCTTGGGGTCGTACCCGCGCGGGATGAAGAGTCGGTAAGGCAGCTTGTGTCCGGCTCCGTCGTCGTACGACAGTGCAACGAAATCATCGACCGAGACGCTGGCGCCAGCGGACGTCGACGTGGCCACGGCGAGCTTCGGGGTCGGATTCGGTTTGGCGGCATCGCCCATCAAGACTGTGACCAAAGCCAGAACCATGACCATCGCAGCTTTCGATCGTCGCGCGTGCCAGCTCGCGCGTCAACCGTGGCGCAGGCCCGTGCGCGCGTCAACCGTCGCGCGTGCCTTCACATGCATCAGCCGTCACGCGCGCGCTCCGACCCGTCGCATGCCCGCTCGCGCGTCAACTGTCGCGCAGGCCCGCACGTCCGTGCATGTCAACCCATCTGGATGGTGCGTCCGGCCAATCGGCGGTGTGATTTGGCGCGATCTCGTTGGCCGCCTTCGGCCCATGGAAAGGGCGCTTTTGGCGTTGTCTACTCTGGTCAAGCCGTCGCCGTCATGTTGGCGGGAGAAGACCTTGGATGGAGGAGGATGAGACATGTCGTCACCGTTGCTCGATCGCAAGCAGACCCATTTCGTGTTTTGGCGCCCGGGGGCGCGTGAATCACCGCCGCGGTTGGTGATCGGCGTCGGTGCGTTCGCGGCCGGAAAGCCGCCGGCGCTGGTCGACGAGCGCCACATCCCCATGGTCGACTCCGCCGAGTCCCCTGATCTCTGGGAGCTCGCGGCCGCGAATCTCGGCCTGCAGGAAGGTCAGGTTTACCACTACTGGTTCGAGGTGCCCGACACCGCGCCGTTTCGCCCTTCGGGCGCGTCCCTGCGGTGCACCGATCCGGCGGCGTACGCGGTCGACTGGCGGCTCCGGGCCAACGGGGGCGACAACGACGCCGCCGCAGCGATCGTCCGCTGGCGTCACGGCAAACTCTGTCCGACCGACGCCGAGGGCGAGCCCATTTTGTTCGCCCAGCAGGGCGGCGCCGAAGCACGCGACGTTCCGATGGCGACGCTACCGACCAACAACCGGTTGGTCATTTACGAGCTCCCGACGGCATGGACCAAGATCGGCGATCTGGTGGACTCGCACAACGTCGGCGTCGGGACGTTCCGCGACGTACAAGCCTTGATCGACGGGGGCACGACGACACGTCGCGGCCATTTCACGCACACGCGCCGTCTGCGCGATCACAGGCATCTCGTCGAGTTGGGGATCAACGCCTTGGAGCTTCTGCCTCCCGCCGACACGTTCGCCGACCGCAGGTCCTGGGGCTACGCGACGAGCAATTATTTTTCTCCCGACTTCGATCTCGGGCGGCCGCTCGATCCCGCGGAACCGGCGGCCGCCAATGACGCCAAGGCGTCGACGGCGGTGGGGGATCTGTTGGCGCTCGTGCGGTCCTGTCACGGCAACGGGATCCGGTTCTTCTATGACGCCGTGATGGCGTTCGCGAATCACGATCCTTATCGTATCGGCGACTTCCTGGATTTTCACGTCTTCTTCACTGATCTGACGAACGGCCCGTTCGATCATTTGGATCCAGAGCAGGACGGACGCGACGGTTTCGGCGGCGATCTGTGGAAGTACGCCTTCACGCAGCGCTCGTACGATCCCTTGACCGGCGCGACGTCCGACCTGGTTCGTGCCCGGCGCCACATGATCACGCACCTTTTGCACTGGATGCGGCAGTACCACGTCGACGGGCTGCGCCTCGACAGCGTGAACAACTACGGCAATTGGGATTTCGCCGGGGACATCCGCCGTGAGACGCGCGCTGCCTGGAACGCGCGCTGGAACGCCGAGGGAAACCCGGCCGGCGGCGCCGACGAACGGTTCCTGGTGGTGGGCGAGGAGCTGTCCGTGCCGAAGTCGCTCTTGGGGCACCTGGATGGCCTGTGGAACGAGGACTGGAAGCGCGCCGTCCGCAAGGTCATCGTCGGCCAGAACGCCGACGGCGAGCCGTCCTTCGAATGGAGCGTGCGCAAGCTCATCGACTGCCGCAACCTGGGGTTCGCGGACGGAACGCAGGCCGTCAACTACGTCGGCTCGCACGACGTCGGCGGTCAGGGCAACGAACGCCTTTTCAACTATCTAGATTTCCAAGGTGTGGCGTTCAAGGAAAAACCCATCAAGTTGGCGTTCGCGTGCCTGCTGAGTTCCGTGGGCATCCCGATGATCCTCGCCGGCGACGAGTTCGGCGATCAGCACGACATCGATATCTTTCGCGGCGATCGCGACGGCCACACGCCCGACACCGACAAACAACTGGATCCCGTCAACTTCGATCGGCTGGATAACGATCCTTGGCGGCAAGACCTGTTCCGGTACGTGTCACGGTTGGTCAAGTTGCGCACGCGCGCCGACGCGCTGTCCGTCAACGACACGGCGTTCATCCACGTCGACTTCAACGACGGCAAGCGGGTGGTCGTCTGGAAGCGGGGGCGCGACGGAGTCGATGCCCCCGTCGTGGTGGTGGCGAATTTCTCCGACTGGGGAACGGCTGATCCGTTGCATCCCGAATCGGAATACGTGGTCCCGGGCTGGCCGGCGACCCCATCCGGCAAGCGCTGGCGGGAAGTGACGCAGGATCGCGAAGTCCAGGCGGGGCGGGCGGGCCGCGAGCCGCTCTTCCCGTGGGAGGCGAAGGTCTACGTCCTCGAGTGAGGTGCAACGCACGTTCGACGAGGGACCCGACGAGCGACGCGACGGATAGCCGGGTGGGAGGGGCCATCCCAAGGTGGCGAGGCCGGCAAAGTCGGCGCCAAGTCGGGTCAAGGTCGGCGGCGAGGTCCAGGTGCGAAGACCGAGGATGCCAAGCAAGATGGTATATTGGCCGCTATGTTTCGCCCCGTTCGCCATGCACTTTGGGCGGCCCTCCTGGCGCTGTCTTGCGGGGCGACAGGATGTACCGTCCAACATCTCGTCGCCCTCGAAGGCAACGAGTCCGATGCCAGTGCGGGCGGGGCGGGCGGCATGGGCGGCATGGGAGGCATGGGCGGCATGGGAGCTTTTGTCTTTGGCCCCCCCTCCGTGGTCATGGGCCTCCGGAGCCCGACCGACGACCTGCAAGATCCGACGTTGACCTCCGATGAGCTGGAGATATTTTTCCTGTCGGTCACGAACGGTATGAGCGACATCTGGAAGAGCCAGCGTGCCAGCACCACCGCCCCCTGGGGGACGGCGTCGATGGTGTCGGAGCTTTCGAGCCCGGCCCAGGACCTGAATCCCAGCCTGTCGCGGGACGGACTGACCATCTATTTTTCAAGCGACCGCGGCGCCGACGTGGCCGTTTTTAGCTTGTGGGTCTCGCGCCGCTCCGCTCGCGACCAGCCCTGGGGCCCGCCCGAGCAGATACTCAGCCTTGGAACGTCGCCGCTCGACATGGCTGCCTCGGTCGATGCCTCCAATTTGAGGATGGTGTTCTCGTCCGAGCGCGACAACATGAACCTTCACCTGTTCGCGTCCACGAGGGCGGATCCCAGCGCCGCGTGGGGACCGGCGGAGAGCCTGACGACGGTCAACTCGGACTGGCAAGACCGGGATCCCTGCGTTTTCAACCAGGGCAACGATCTGGTGTTTGCATCGCGGCGAACGGCACAGGGGCGGACGTCCGACCTGTTTCACATCGCGCGTCCCGAGCCGACCGCCCCATTCGGGGGCGTCGCGGCCCCGCTCACGGAGCTGAACTCGGACGCGTGGGAGGGCGATCCCTGGTTATCGGAGGACGGCCGCCACATCTTGTTCGTTTCCGATCGCACGGGCACCCCCCGCATCTATGAAGCGAGGCGCTGATGCCCGTCCTGGTGGACGTAGGAACTTCCGGGACAACCAGTTTTCTTGAAGGTTTGGGATCGATCGCGCCCCCTGTGGTCGTGTGAGCATCTCCGCCTGGTCGCGCTGTGTCGTTCTGTTCGTGAGTCTTCTCGTCGCGACGGGTTGTAACAACTCACCAGGAGACGCGACTCGCGGTTCCAAGGGGGGCGCGGGAGGAACTGCGGGAGGAACTGGAGGAAGCGTTGGCTCGGCTCCCCCCGCGCCGGGGCCCGAAAGCACCGGAGGGAGAGACTCGGGACTGGCTGGCACAGGTGGTGCCATCAACGGGACCGGCGCCTGGAGCGCGGCGGGGGGAACCGCGACTGGCGGAATTCCAGCCGGGACCGGCGGGGGCGGCGGGAGCGGAATGCCGGGAAATGTCAACGCGAAGTCCGGGGGCGCGCCGGGGACCGGGGGCATGAGCGCCGCCGGAGGCCCGGGCGGTGTCGCCGTGACCAGCACGGACGCTGGTGGGTTGGACGCCATCGCACCGAGCGCGGTGGACTCGCGTGTCGTGGACCCCGGCACCACGGGGGACGGCGACTTCACGATCACCACGCTGACGATGCAACCCGATCTCACCGACAAGGGAGCGCCCAAGGGCAAGCGATTTCAATTCGTCATGGATTCGACGAAAAGCACCATATTTGACGGCACGGATCCGACCGTGAACAAATCCCAGCGCGAGGTCACGCGACAGATCTCGGTCTACGTTCCCGCCCAATACAAGGACGGGACCCCGGCGCCCATCCTGGTGATGCAAGATGGTCCACCAGTGGCGCCCGGATGGGGTGACGGGCCGCCCTTCGACGCCGTCAGCCGCGCGCTCGACAACCTCACCATCTCGCCAGACCCGGCGCGCAAGCTCCCCGCCTTCATCGCCATCGGCGTCCAAAACGGCGGCAGCGATGCCAAGGGCAGCGAACGAGGCCTGGAATACGACACCTTGGCCGACCGTTATGCGCGTTTCGTGCAACTCGAGGTGTTACCGGCCGTGCTCGGAAACGCGCAGATCAAGGCCGCATATCCGCGCATCGCCTTTACCGACGATCCCGAGGGCAAGGGAACCTACGGCTGCAGTTCGGGAGCAGCGGCATCGTTCACGATGGCGTGGTTCCGCCCGGATCTTTTCCGGCGCGTGATCACGTATTCGGGAACGTTCGTGGCGAACCAGAACGCCGGTCAACCGGAGTCGACGATCTATCCGCTTGGCGCTTGGGAATATCACTCGAGCACCGAGATCATCGCCAACACCGATCCGGCGAAACCCCTGCGCGTCCACCTGAACGCCAATGAGATGGATAATGGCTATACGTCCTTGGAAAGCAGCCACCACAACTGGGTGATCGCCAATCAAAAAATGGCCGCGGCACTAAAGGCCAAGGGGTACCACTACCGGTTCAATTTCGTGAAGGGCCTCGCTCACTGCGACTACAACGCGTGGAGAGCCACCCTCGCCGACACGCTGGTCTGGCTTTGGGCTGGCTATCCCACGAACTGAGACGCGCCTGGAGGTGCTGCCCCACGTCGGCCGCAGAGCCGAGACGTTCCCGACATGCGGCGCATCGCCCACCGCGCGGCGTCCGAGTTCGATCGCCGACCGAATGACCTGGCATCCGATCAACCTTCGATACGATCACGTCGCGATCCGGTCCGACAACGATGGCGAAAATACGTGCTCCTGCTACGACCTTCGTGAGCGACGGGTTCCTCGGCCACCACAACATCGTTCACGACCCACCCGGGTGGTGAGCGATGCCCATCTCGGCGGCCACCACACTCATCCGTGGGTCGG
The DNA here is from genome assembly GCA_017881245.1 of Pseudomonadota bacterium. GTDB lineage: Bacteria > Myxococcota_A > Polyangia > Fen-1088 > Fen-1088 > FEN-1088. Next base: position 2,704 of record JADGRC010000087.1, on the reverse strand, counting down.
TCGTCCACAACGAGATCCCGCCTACGATCGCGGAGGCCAGCAGGTGCACGTCAATCCAACCGACCCCGCGTCCGTGTAGTCGGCGCGCCCGCACGAATTCGACGACTTCCTCGTGCGGAACGACGGGCGCCTGGAACATGCGCGCATACGCGCCAAGCAGCTTCGCGCGCCTACCGACATCGCCAATGAGGATCTCCCCATAGACCAGGTCGTGCCCGGCGACCTCGTCGCCACCCAGCAGCCGATCCAGCTCCGCGGCGTAGGGTTCTCGGTTCCCAAGAAACCGAATCCAAACGGAGGTGTCGACCAAGACCATCAAGCCGCCTTGCGCTTCGGCCGCAACGCTGGCTTTTCACGGTGCCTCGGCACGTCGCGGGCGCCGGGCTCGGAGCCGCGGAGCGCGCGCAGGCGCTCGTAAGCCCCGCGCCTGACCAGCGCCTCCAGGCCCCATCGCACCGTTTCGGTGTCAGTCGTCGCGCCTGATACGGCCTTCGCCTCGCCCAACAGCTTCTCGTCTATGTGCATCGTCTTTTTCATACATCTAAAAGTACCATGCTTGTATGTACGGCCGCCCGGCTCTTCGTCGAAGGATGCGAACAAGGTCGAGGGATGCCCTCAGTCGGCCCACAGACCGCCGAGATCAATTTCGATCTCATCGAACGGCTCCGCCCGCACCTTCGCGTCACCTCTGAACGTCTCAATCAAGGTCCACGCGGCGTCACGAAGACGGTATGTCTCCAAGGTGCGAGGTCCCGGATCAATCAACCAAATGTGGCCGACGCGCGCGCGCGCGTAGATGGGCATCTTGTTCGCGCGATCGAGGGCCGCGGTACTCGGCGAAAGGATCTCGCACACCCAATCGGGGGCGATCCCGATCGCGGCCGTGTCCGGGAGCCTCGGCATGCGTTCGCGACGCCAGCCCGCGACGTCGGGGACCAACACGTCTTCACCAAGGTGCACCTCGGGCTCGAAAAGAATGATCCAACCTCCAGGACCGCCACCGCCCCGTTGGAACGGTCCGCGCAGGAGATCCACGACTCCGGATGCGGCGTTTGAATGTCGTGGCGCTGGTCGCGGACTGGTCACCAGATCGCCGTCGATGATTTCGGCGACCAAGTTATCTGGAACAGCCAGAAGATGCTCATACGTGGCTCTCTTCGTTCGCGGCAAACCCATGCAGCCAAGCTTGCGCCATTCTTTCCGGCCCGCGCAAGCGTTTCCGCATCGCGCCTCGAGGCCCCGCCTGACATCGTGGGACCAGGCATTCCGTCTTTGTTGTGGGCGCAGAAAGAATCGAACTTTCAACAAACGGATTAAGAGTCCGCTGCTCTACCAGTTGAGCTATGCGCCCGGGCTGCTGTTGCGTTGGTGTGTGTTGTTCCTGCCGTTATGTTGTTGTCGCCGGGAGTCGTGCGTCCGGAGGGAATCGAACCCCCAACCCTCGGCTTCGAAGGCCGATGCTCTATCCAATTGAGCTACGGGCGCTTGGAAGGGTGCAGATGATGCGTAGGCCGTCGGTGGGTGTCAAGGCCCCTCTCGTCGTCGCCGGGCGCCCATCGCCCTGTCCCCGCGGCGCGAAACTCACACTGTCGGTATCGAGGAGGCACCTCACGACGCCCCGAAGGGATTCCTTCTGGAACCAACGGTCCGCGCAGGCGGCTTGGGGATGTCATCGTGCCATGCGCCCAGGCAAGCGAGAAATTCCGGAGGCCACTCGTTCGGCGGGTTCGAGGATGACCTGCTTGTTTTCGTCAGTTCTTGCGCCGGGTCCTCGGCACCCATATCGGGTGCAAGCCTTCGAAGATCCTGTCCTTGGCCAGCGCGGGATTGTGGCGCATGTCGATGCCCTTGACTCGTTCGAGCGTGCCGCGCAGCAAGGTGATGCGCGCGCGCGGCGCCTCGTCGCAGGCGGGAACACCGGCCGGCGCCGGTGCGTTGCACAGGACCAGCGCCCGGTCCGCCGCCGTGAAAGCAGGCGACGATTCGAAGCGATCGGCATACGCGACCGCGCGGCGCAGCTCCAGGCGGTAGTCGCTCTCGTGACGCGGCAGCACCGCGCCGATGGTGGCCAGCGCCCAATCGGGCCGATTGCCCTCCAGCAACAGGTCGGTCAGCTCCAGCGCGGCGGTCACGTCATCGGGCGCTCCCAGCAGGTGCGCTTGCAGCTCGGCGACGCGTTCGCGGCGTTCGGGTGGCAGGGACAACGCCGCTTTAACGGTTACGCTGGCCCGCGGCATGACGAGTAAGGTCGCCAGCAGCAGCAACACTAATACATCGAGTACTCGGGTGACCCGCATCGGTTGGACGTTAGCATGAAGCGATATCGCGCCGTGCCGTGACGCAAGTCGCAGAGGGGACGGCCGGTTTCGGCCCGGTTTCGAATTTTCTGATGAGAATCACGATCCGCGCTCATTTTGTTGTTGATCCTTCCGCACCGAAACGGCAGGGTAGGGGGGTGTCAGACATAGAGGCCGCAGGTGTGTGCTTTCACCCATCTTCTTTTGGTCGACCGTGGGGTCGACCTCGCCTTCGTGTTTCGGGTCGAACGACAAAAGCTGGATCCATGTCTGGCGCAGGGCCCCGTTCGCGTATGGACCGTTTCGTCAGGCCTTAGCTCACGCTCTATTTCTTTTTGGGGGATTCAATTATGCAGACTAGTCGCGTCGGGTTCTGGGCTCTGTGCCTGTGTCTTGGGTTCACGTTG
>JADGRC010000086.1 GCA_017881245.1 Pseudomonadota bacterium | reverse complement strand
GACGGAGCGATGGGGCGTCCGCGCCTCATCGCGAAGGAGGGATAGGCGCGGCCATGAGTGCCTGACGGGCGATCACGATCGTGCCGCGCCTCCCTGTCCTCACGCCCTTTTCGGGGGGTTCGCGTTCTCGAATCACGAACGGTGATTTAGAACGCGGTTTCGCCGGGGCCCCGGTCGTCGGTGATGCGACGTCGGCCGCTGCCCCGATCATCCTGACCGCCGGCGCCTTGATCGCTGTCACTGATTTGAGGCGAGTCGTGGTCGGAAACCAGGTCAACGGTCACGGCACCGGCCGCCTGCGACCCCGCCCCAGACGGGTCACCCAGGTTGACGGTGATCGACTGGTAACCATCCTTCATGATGGGTTCGGGCGACCCAAGCGAATCCGAGGTCGCGCTCATCAGGGACAGTCCGCCAAAACCGAGAGCGAGCGTCCAATACACCATGGCACCCACCAGCAGAATCGGAATCCAAACGACTGACTTGCGCATGGCTGAACCTCCTCGACGATTATGCGGGGTATGCGGGACCCTCACGCCCCCTCACGCGGCTAAGCCGAACGGTCCCCCGCCGCGACGGCCACCCCTTTTTGATACATCAAAATGGGCTGGGCGCCCTTCTGGATGGTTTCCTCGTTGATCACGACCTCGCGAATCGAGCTACCGGCCGATGGCACCTCGAACATGATGTCCATCATCGCCTGCTCGAGTATGGCCCGCAGCCCGCGAGCGCCCGACTTGTGCTTCGTCGCCTCGCCCGCGATCGCAGCCATCGCGCCCTTCGTAAACCGGAGCTTGACGCCGTCCATGTCGAAAAGCTTCTGATACTGCTTGATGAGCGCGTTCTTGGGCTTGGTCAGGATGTCGATCAGGGCCGGCTCGTCCAATTCGTGCAGCGGCGCGATGACCGGTAATCGTCCGACGAACTCGGGAATCATCCCATATTTCAGCAGATCCTCGGGTTGCACCTCGCGCAGAAGGTCCCAGACCTTACGCTCCTTCTTGGAGCTGATCTTGGCGCCGAAGCCTATCTGTTTCTGGCCCACGCGCTGTTCGATGATGTCATCAAGCCCCACGAAAGCGCCGCCACAGATGAACAGAATGTTGGTCGTGTCGACCTGCAGGAATTCCTGCTGCGGGTGCTTGCGTCCGCCCTTGGGTGGCACGTTGCAGACTGTCCCTTCCAATATCTTCAAGAGAGCCTGCTGGACGCCCTCACCGGAAACGTCGCGAGTGATGGACGGGTTCTCCCCCTTGCGGGCGATCTTATCGATTTCGTCGATATAAACGATACCGCGCTGAGCCTTCTCGATGTCGTGATCCGCGTTCTGCAGGAGGTTGACGATGATGTTCTCGACATCCTCTCCCACGTAGCCCGCCTCGGTCAGATTCGTCGCATCCGCGATGGCGAACGGCACGTTCAAGATCTTGGCCAAAGTCTGCGCCAGCAGGGTCTTCCCGCAGCCCGTGGGGCCGAGCAACAGAATGTTGGACTTACCGAGCTCGACGTCATCCGCGCCGACCTTGGCGTCAATACGCTTGTAGTGATTGTGGATGGCGACTGCCAAAATCTTTTTGGCGCGCTCCTGCCCAATCACATAGTCGTCAAGAACGTTCTTGATCTCCGCCGGCTTGGGCACCGGGGCCAGCCCGAAATTCTCGGATTCCTTCTCGATCTCCTCGGCGATGATGTCGTTGCACAGGCCTATGCACTCATCGCAGATATAAACCGTGGGACCAGCGATCAGCTTCTTGACCTCGCGCTGGCTCTTTCCACAAAACGAACAAGACAGATTTTCGTGTTCGTCACGTTTTCGATCGGTCGGCACCTCGATAAATGTAGCACGCACCCGGACGACGGGCGCGCAAGAAAACAATTCACCCGACCCGCCATCACGGGCTAAGGGTACGCGGCCCCTGGAGGGAGACCGCCCGGCCGACATCAGCACCGATCGAGGCCCACCGGCCCGGCGGGGTTACTTGCTCGGCAACGCGGCCGGCTTTTGAATCAGGACCTCATCGATGAGACCGTACTCCTTGGCCTCCATGGCGCTCATGAAATAGTCGCGCTCCGTATCTTGCTTGATTCGCTCCATCGGTTGGCCGGTGTGCTTGACCAGCAACTCGTTCAGCTTGTCGCGCGTACGCAGTATCTCCCGCGCATGGATGTCGATGTCCGTGGCCTGCCCCTGAAACCCACCGAGCGGCTGGTGGATCAAGATGCGAGCGTGTGGCAGCGAATATCGCTTGCCCTTGGCGCCTGCGGCCAACAGAAACGCCCCCATCGAAGCCGCTTGGCCCATGCAAAACGTCGCGATGCTCGGTCGCACGTACTGCATGGTGTCGTAGATCGCCATGCCGGCCGTCACCAGGCCACCCGGCGAGTTGATGTACAACATGATGTCTTTGTCGGGATCCTCACTCTCCAGGAACAGCAACTGGGCGATGACGATGTTGGCCACCTGATCATCGACCGCGGTTCCAAGAAAGATGATTCTGTCCTTCAGGAGGCGAGAAAAGATGTCCCAACCGCGTTCGCCCCGGTGGGTCTGCTCGATGACCGTGGGAATAATAAAATTGGAGATCACCGGCGGCGGCGGGTCGAAGTGTACGGACTGCGTGCGGCGCGAATCGCTCATCGGTTCCTCTTTTTCTTGTCCGCTTCGGCTTCGGTCTTGGCCTCGTCGGGTGTGACGATCAAGCGAGCGGGATCTTCGTCGCTGATCTTAGCCTGGGAGATCAGCATATCAAGGGTCTTCTGCTCGATGAGTTGGGCACGCAGACCCGGAAGCTGTCCCTGGGTCTCCAACTCCGCGCGCAGCTTCTTGGCGTTTTCCTGTCGGCTCGCGGCGATCTCGGCAATCCGTTTCTGAAGGTCCGCGTCGCTGGCCGTGATTCCCTCTCGCTCGGCGATGGCCTGAATCAGAATCGATCCTCGGGCCTCTGCCTCCGCTTCGGTCTTGAACTCCCGCTTCATCCTGGGAATATCAATCGCCCCCGCTTCCAGGCCGGCCTGAACGTCGATTCCTGCCAGCATCAATTGTTGCAGGGCCCGATTCACGATGGCGCCCGCATGCCGATCAACCAAGGACGGCGCCATCGGGAATTCGTTGCGCACCACGATTTCCTTGACCAACTGACCCCGCAGCTCGCCGTCAATCCGCTGTCGATCGGCGTCTTGCAACCGCTGTCGGAGTTTCTCCTTCAACCCCTCCAAGGTCTCCGCCTCGCCGGTGTCCTTCGCGAATTCATCGTCGACGGCGCGCTCCTTCTTCTCGCGCGCGTCCTTGACCGTGACCTTTAGGCTCACCTCGCGCCCCGCCAATTCCTTCTGGGGCAAGTCGTCCGCGAGCTTGTATTTGATCTCAAAGTCTACGGCGTCGAGCGCGATCCCGTGCAGCCGCTCGCCAAGGCCGGGAAGCGGCCCGCCGCTCTTGTCTTCGAGATCGACGCCGACCTGGTTACGTTTGACCTTGTTCTCGCCAATTCGTCCGTGAACCTCGATCATGAGCATGTCCGTCGGCCCGGCGACGGTACGCCCCTCGATGGGCTTGTACTCGGTCAGGCGCTTGCGATACCCCTCGAGGGCGGCGACAACCTGCTGCTCGTCGACGGCAACCGGGCGGCGCTTGAGCTCGACGCCGGTGTAGTCCTTCGGAACGACTTGGGAGCGCACTTCGACTTTCGCCGTGAACTTGAACGGCGCCCCCGCGATAATTTCGTAGTTGTCCACCTCCAGGGGGGCGACCGGTTGAATTTGATGGTCGGCGATGGCCTGCCGAATCGTGGATTCCACCAGTTCCTTGGCGACGTCGCTCTCCACCTGATGATGGTAAAGTTTCTCGACCAGCGCGCGCGGCACTTTGCCGGGGCGGAACCCCTTCAAGCGCACCTCGCGACGCAAGTCGCTGTAGGCTTTCTCTAACTTGGGCGCGACGTCGGTCCAGGGCAACTCGAAATCGACCCGCTTCTCGACCGGTGAGATGTCTTCGATTGTGATCTGCATCGGAACGGGCGTACGTCTACCCTTGCCGGCGCTCCCAGGCAAGCGCGGGTCGCAGCCAGTCTCGTCGCGAAATCACGGGCCGCCGACACAAAAGACGCGCCTCGGCGGGTCTGCCCTCCGATTCGAGTTGATTTACCGGGGGGTTGTCGGTCAGCATAAGGCCCCCTCGGGGGAAATCATGGGTTCTTCGGGCTTCACACTCGCCGACCGGCTCGGCGCAACATCGATGCCGTGCTCCGTCGTGGGCTGCATCCGCACCTGGATTCAGATGACGGGCAAGGGCGCCAAGCTCGGTGGGCGAGGCGCCGGAACCGACACCGATCCGGCTTCCAAAATGTGCGAGCCATGCCGGGACAAATTTCGCACGTTGTCCGACGAGCAGAGGCCCTGCGAGCGCCCCGGATGCGCCTCGACTTGGACATGGACTATCCAAGAACAGCTGGAGGCGTTTGCCACCCGACGCGCCGCCCCCCGTCACCTGTGTGCCGACGACGAAGCCAAGCTGGCGGCGCTGGCCGATCGGCACGTTCCGTGTTCCGTGCCCGGGTGCAAGCGTCATTGGGTTTACTCGCGTCGTGCTCAACTGGTCGCGGGCGCGCCCGACGTCGAGTCGGCGCCGGCGCCGGCAATGTGCGGACCGTGCGCGAACGTTTACGACAAGATCGGGGACCGACCCGTCACCTGCGGCATTCGCGGCTGCAAGAAAAAATGGACGTGGACGCGCGACGAGCAGATTCAAGACTACGCCGCCGGCGAGTCCAACGAACCGCCTCGCCGTCTGTGTGAATCGTGCAAGGGCGTCTTCGGCGCCATCGCGAATCGGGAGGTGCGGTGTCGCACGTCGGGGTGCAAGAACACCTGGACGTGGCCGCGAGAGGCACAGCTGGACGCGGCCATCGCCGACAAGCCCCTGCCGAAGGCACCTCATCGAATGTGCGAGCGGTGCATCGATCTTTATTCCGGTCTCAAGGACGTGGAGCGCCCATGTCGTCGCTCCGGCTGCAAGCGAACCTGGACCGACAAGCGGGGCGCTCAGTTGGCGCGCGCCGTGCGTGGCAAGACCGCCGATCCTTATCCCCACTACTGCGCCGAGTGCGAAAGGGAGATGGGAGAGCTCGAGGAGAAACAGGTTCCCTGCAAGACCGAGCACTGCCCGGGGACATGGACATGGACCGCGGCGCAGCAGCTTGCGGCGGGAGTCAAGCCGGTACCCAAGTCCGAAAGGGACGCGGAGTCCGAGGGCGGGCCCCACTTGGGGCAAGACCGGGGTCGCGCCATCCACGACGAGAATTCGGTCGTGGAAATCTTGGCCACGCCAGGCGTCGACGGAACGCCGCACGCGGACCTGGTTTCGCAATCTGGCACCGAGGTCTCCGCCCCCTCGGCCATGGGGGCGCCCACGCTTGCCGCAACCGCGGGAGCCTCCGGCGCAACAGGCGACCGGAAGCGCAAGCGCCGCAAGCGTCGCCACGAGATTCGTCCGCCAGAACGGCGGTGCGATGATTGCCTGACGTTCCTGACCGATCGCAGGACCAAGGAAATTCCGTGCACGGGCTGCAAGACGCCCATTCACTGGCCCCCGGAAAGCCAGTTGCAGACCCACCTCGGAAACTGGGCGGAACCGACCTTGTGCGGAGCGTGCAAGCGCGACCTAACCGAGGCGGCCCGGGTGGCCGAACGGGAGGCGTTGAGACGCGGGTACCCCGGGGGGACGCCCGCCGCACAAGCGGATAGTTCTCAAGTGACTCCGTCGGATGAGCAACGTTCCTCCTCGGAGCTGGACGGCTCACAGCCTCCGACCGCTCACGTCTCTCCCGAGAGTCTGTCGACCGACGCCTGAACTAGTTCTAAGATTCCCCTCGGTTCTCGCCCGAGGCTTCCGCCGCCAGCTTGTGGGCCAGGGGAAAATCCGCTGGTAGGAGATCCATTCCCGGCAGGGCGGTCGGCGCTACCCAAGCGATTTCCGCCACGCTCACCGCGTGGGGGACACCGCCGGTGACGCGACACGCGTACACCAGCATGATCAGGTCGAACCCGGGATAGGCGTGAAACACCACGTCCTCAATCCGGCCGACTTCGACCTCGCAACCGAGTTCCTCTGTCACTTCCCGTGCCAGGGCGGCGACGGGCGACTCGCCCGGCTCGATTTTCCCCCCGGGAAATTCCCACAGCAGGGGCATCGGCTGATCAGCGCGGCGGCGCGACACCAGAACAAGGCCGGCGCGCCGTACCAAGGCCGCGACAACCAGCATCCGAGAACGGGGCGGAAGGTCCACGGTCCGAACCTAACGTGCGGCTACGGCGAATCTCAATGTCAGGCCGGGCGCCCCGGGATCTGTTGGGCGGTGCTGCCATCGAGCGGCAGACCCGCCCCCGCGGCTATCTTCTGCTCGATCATCGCCAGAAGTTCCTCAATGCGAAACGGCTTGCTCAAACAGGTGACCGCCTGCTCGAGAAAGCGCTTGGCCTCCGCCGAAAATGCGCCCCCGGTCACGAAAACGAAGCGGTCGGCGAGATCGGGGTAAAGGGTCTTAACCGCCGTGTACAAATCCATCCCGGACATCTCGGGCATCTGCAAGTCGCACAGGATCAGGTCGAAATTTCTATCTTTTTCCAAAATCAAAAGGGCATCACGGCCGCCAAGAGCGGTCACCACCTCGTGTACGTCCGCCAGCATCCTGCGGTAGGCCTTCAACAACAACGCCTCGTCGTCCACGCAGAGTACACGGCGGCGCCGATAGGTCGGGTGTACCGGCGGCCCGACGGGTAGTTCCAACCGCACCGCGGGTTCCCCCGGCAGTCGAACCCGAAACGTGGTGCCCGTGCCTGCCTTCGTCTCGACGGTAATGTCACCTCCGAGCGCACGGACGATACCCTGCGAGATCGGCAGACCGAGGCCGGTTCCCACGCCCCGCGGCTTTGTCGTAAAAAAGGAATCGAATATCCGGGGCAGCACGTGGGACGGGATACCAGGACCGTTATCCGCGACTTCAAAAACCACGTCATCGCCGCTGTCGTACGTCCGAACCACAATCCGGTTGCGCCGAACCTCGGCTTCGTCCAACGCCTGGGCCGCATTGATGATCAGATTCAGGAACACCTGGCCCAAGCGGGCCGGACTGGTGCGGACCGAGCGCGTGGCTCGCAAGTCACGCTCGGCGGTGGCTCGATGGCGGAGCTCGTTTCGCAAGAGGCTTAAGGTCGACTCCACGGCGCTGTTCACGCCCGACACCCTCTGTCTATCGTCGTCGACGTGCGAAAACGCGGAAAGATCGCGGACGATGCGCTGAATCCGGGCCATGCCTTCCTTGGATTCCTGAAGAATGGACGTGACCTCGAACAACATCGTCTGAAGATCCGTTCGCGCCTCCGACCCAACGCCGATCCGCAATCGGTCCTCGATCAGCCTGATCTGCGCGGATAGGGCTTCAATGTTCCCGAAAACGAAGGCCGCCGGATTGTTGATCTCGTGCGCGACGCCCGCGGCCAAAAGGCCGATCGACGCCAGTTTTTCGGCCTGCAGGCGCTGAATCTCGACGTCGCGCTCCGTGGTGACGTCCCGAACGTTCAACAGCACGCGACGTCCACTGACCGGGTAGGCGCGCCCTGCAAAAAAACGCCCCCCGTGCGAAAGGGGGCGATCGTAGGTCGTCGACTTCCCCACCGCCTCGGCCGCCAGATCCGAGAGATCTTGCGCCAGCGGCGTCTCGTGCAACCGACGCCCGGCGGAGTTCGCGACGAGGACGTGGCCGGATGCGTCCAGCAACAACAACGCCTCGGCGAAGACGTCGAAGGTCTCGCGAAGATTGTCCCTCTCGGCGCGCAATTCGTCGGCCAGGTGCTCGGCGGTGGAGGTGCGTTCTTTAACCTTGCTTTCCAGCTCCACGTTGTGGTGTTGGACCTCGTCCGAAAGCGCCTTGACCCTCAGGGCGGCCTTGATGCGCGCGATCAATTCCTGATTGCTAACGGGCTGAACGATGAAGTCATCCGCCCCCAGTTCCAGCCCCTTGAGACGACTCTCGACCTGATACTGAGTGGCCGTCAGGAACAGGACCGGGACCCGCCGGGTGCGCGGGTCCGCCCGCAACCGCCGGCAGACCTCGAATCCGTCCATGCCCGGCATCTGAACGTCCAGCAAGACGAGGTCGTATTCGGTCTCCAGCACGCGAGCGAGCGCGGACGCGCCATCCGATGCCTGATCGACCTTGTGATCGGTCAACTTCGCTATCGTTTCGGCGACAGCGAAGCGGCTGTCGTCGTTGTCATCGACCAGGAGTATTCGTCGTCCCATGAGGCCCGCCTTGGCTTCGATGCGTCGCCTGGGAGCCAGCATCGGCCCCTTCCGACCTTCCGTTCGCCGGATCCCCGACACCTACCTTTTCCTCGTCTTTCGAAAGATGCCCGCCCTCGGCCCGCGGCAAGTTGAACGTGAATCGAGAACCCAGCCCCACCTTGCTCTCCACCGACAGATCGCCGCCCATCAGCCTGACCAGGCGGCGCGCAATCGCGAGTCCCAGCCCCACCCCGTCCTCCCGGCGCGTGCCCGTTCGGCATTCCAACTGGCGCACCTGGAAAAATTCCTCGAATATCCGCGACCGTGCAGCCTCTGGAATTCCCACCCCGGTATCGGAGACGTGAATGGCCACCATCCTTCCACCCGCACCCGCACCCACCTCGGCCGACAGCGTGACGCATCCCCGATCGGTGAATTTGATTGCGTTGCTGATCAAGTTCATCAGAACCTGCCGCAAACGATCCGGGTCGCAGGCGACCGATGGCAACGGACCCGTACCCGTGACGATCAGCTCGATCCCTTTGGCCTCCGCCAGCGGGGTGAGAGCGGCAGCCGCCTCTTGCAGCTGATCGCGGATGTCGAGCGATGAGATCTCGATGTCGGCCTGCCCCAACTCCAGCCGCGACAGGTCGAGCACGTCGTGGACCAGGCGAACGAGGCTCTGCCCACTTCTCTCTATGACCTCGACGTACCGTTGCTGCTCAGGGTTGAGCACGCCTGCCTGACCGTCACGCAGGAGCTGGGCTAGCGCCAGCATCGAATTCAGTGGCGTCCGAATCTCGTGCGACAGATACAGGAGGACATCGACGGAATCCCTGCCCTGTTCTCCGGCACCGTGTTGTCTTGCGGCCACCGGGCCATAGCCACGAGACCGCCCCCACCGATGATGGTGGACTAAGCTCCGTCTGGGAACGCCCCTGGCCAACACAGCTCCTTCGCGCCCTCTTCCAGTTGGAAAGCGGAAGCTGGCGCGCGAATATCATCTGTCTTTCTGAACAAAAAATCAAGCTGACCAAAAAACAAAGCTCGGCTTCGACACGAGGCTTTTGGGCAAAAGAGAACAGGCCTCGACCCTTCGACGCGCGATGCGCCGCGCCGCCCAGCTGACGAGGGTGATCAGCTCGCCGGGGCGCAAAGATCGGCGATGGCGGGGCCTAGCAAGGGAAATTTGAAGCCGTAACCCGTCTGTAGGGCGCGAATGGGCGAAACTCGCTGGCTTGCAAGGAGCAATTCTTCGGCCATTTCCCCCAGTGCCGCCTTCAGCGCGAATTCGGGAACACGCAGGGCCGTTGGACGATTGAGGCTTCTGCCCAGGGCCGCGGTGAGCTCCGCGTTCGTCACGGGCTCGGGAGCTACCCCATTGAGGGGGCCCCGGATTTCCGTCCGGTCGGCGACGTGCAGGAGGATTCCGACCGCGTCCGCGAGGTGGATCCAGGGGAAGTACTGGCGACCGCTGCCCAATCGACCTCCCAATCCGAATCGGAACGGCGTCAGAATCCGTGGCAGAACGCCCCCGTCGCGACCGAGGATTACGCCGGATCGGACGACGACCGTCCGGACCCCCAAAGGTTCCGCCTCCCCGGCCGCGATCTCCCACTCCTGACTCAGGCTTGCCAAGAATCCCTTGCCGGGAGTGCTGGTTTCGGTCAGGACTTCCTCTCCTCGATCACCATAGAAGCCCGTCCCCGCGATGGAAATCATCGTGCCCGGTCGCGTCGCAAGGCCTGACATGCGCTCGACCAACGCTCGCGTTGGTAACACCCGGCTGTCACGGAAACGTCGCTTACGCTCCGCATTCCAGCGGCGAGCTACGGATTCGCCGATCAAGTTAAAGACAACATCCACCCCCGTGAAGGCGGACTCTGGGGGCAACCCCACCACCCCATTCCATTCGAAAATACGTCCTCCCGGCACAATCTTCGCCGCGCGCTCTGGGTCACGAGCCAGCGCCACGCCTTCGTGACCGGCGTCCCGCAAGGTCGCCCAGAGGTGATGGCCCAGAAACCCAGTCGCTCCTGTCATTAGAAATCGCATGTGATTCGCTTGAACGGGCGAGCTGCCTTTGACAGGGTGTCTAACCGATGTCGACCGCGATGACCAACGGAATCATGGTGACCGTAAAAAGCCAGTACATTCCTGAGCGATCGTCCGTGTCGAGCCGGCAGTTCGCCTTCGCTTATACGGTGCGCATTTCGAACGAAAGCGAAGTCACGACCCGGCTGGAGTCGCGGCACTGGATCATTACGGACGCGGGTGGCCATGTCGAGGAGGTTCGCGGGCCCGGGGTGGTCGGCGTCCAACCCCGTTTGAAGCCCGGTGAGAGCTTCGAATACACCAGCTGGTGCGTGCTGGCCACACCGTCGGGAGAGATGCGTGGAACGTACCAGATGGTCCCCGACAGGGGAGGGGCATTCGACGCCGATATCGCGCCGTTTCGCCTGGCCTTGCCGCAAACTCTGAACTAGAGCGGCTTCGCCGCCGCAAGGGGCCTCGGAAGGCCCCCTGCGAAACCCCCACGGAGTTTCTCGACGGCGAGGCCGGTCCAGTAAGCTGGACCTCCCCGTGCCTGGATTGGCTACTCGATCGCCTGAGATGAAAACTTGCCTCATTCCTCAACATTTCGATCGGCTAGTCTAGGGCATCTGGTGACGGCCCTTCGGCGCCAAAGGCCCGAAACACCCGCAGGGTCCTGATGGCGTCGGCCGCGGCGCCTTGTCGCGCCACGGCGAGCAGATGACCACCCGGTCCAAGGATTCGGACGAGAGGACCACCGCTCCCATCCGCCGGAAAACCGCCAAGCAGGACTCCCGCCCTCTGCCAGGTCACGACCTGGCCACGCGCAATGGCCTCCGCGACATCTTCGGCGACAACAATCGTCGTCAGGTGCGCGAGGGCGGCCGCCGGCGAAACGACCGGCAGCGGGGCCGAGGCCAGAGCTTCCGGTCGAACCGCGCCATCCAATCCAAAAGGACCGGATCTGGTGCGCCGCAGAGCCGTCAGGTGCGCGCCCGTTCCGACGGCACGACCCAGATCGTACGCCAGCGAACGCACGTAGGTGCCCTTCGAACAACGGATGACAATCCGAGCGGACGGACACGCGACGTTCGCGTCGTCATTCATATCGCGGACCCCCTCGCGGGCGGGCGAAGGCACGATCCGTGCGGGTGCCTTCATGAACTCCCGGAGCGCAAGAGCGTGGATGTGAACCGTTCTCGGCGCGCGGTCCATTGTCGTACCCTCACGCGCATAGGCGTACAGAGGCCGCCCGTCGCGCTTCAACGCCGAGTACATGGGCGGGATCTGGGCCTGCTCGCCAACGAAACGGGCCAACGCTGCCTGAACGACGTCGATGTCCAGATGCTCGGCCGACCGTTTCATCGTGATCATCCCCCCGGCATCGTAGGTGTCGGTCTCGACACCAAAGCCGATCGTCGCTTCGTATTCCTTGTCGGCGTCGAGGAGAAACTGAGCCAGCTTCGTCGCCTCCCCGAAGCACAGGGGCAGGACCCCCGAGGCGAGCGGATCCAAGGTGCCGCCGTGGCCGACCTTGCGCGCCCCGGTTGCGTGGCGCGCCTGCCGTACGATGGAGAAAGACGTCGGGCCGACGGGTTTGTCGACCACGACGACGCCATGAATCGGCTCCGTCATTTCAGAGAAATGTCGTCGTCCGCATCGGGAACGGCCCTCCCCGCAATGCCGTCGGAGTCGTGGCGGTCAATGACCGATTCCGGCTCGTCCGAGACGACCGGCTCTTGCGAAGGCGTGGGCGACACCGTCGTCCTCGGGTGCAGAGCGGCATCGGCCCGCAAGAGCCCCTCGACCCGAAAGGCGTTGTCCAGCGACCGATCGACTTCGAACGACAGCATCACCGTCTTGCGCGCGCGTAGTCTTCTTCCGAGCTCCTGCTGAAGGTAGGCGCGCGCCGCCTGCAGTCCCCGCCGCACCTGTTCCAGAGTGGCCGGATCCGCTCCAAACACGGCGAAAGCAGCTCGCGCCTCGCCCAGATCCCCCGTCACCCGTACCCGGGTGATGGTGACCAAGCCCGCGCCTCGAACGCGCGAATCCCGGATCTCGCCGCGCGCGATGATCTCGCTTAACACGGCGTGAATGTCCGACGCCAAACGTTCTGTTCGCTGGTTCAAAACGACGACCGCTAGCCTTTCCAGTGGTCCGTGCCGGCGCCCACGCCGAAGGCTTCGCTGAAGGTCTGCAACTCGTGCTCCACGTTCGTCACCTCCGCGTGCTCTCGCACGAAACGCACCACCTCGTCCAAGGCCGACTCGGCGAACGTCCGATCGTTGCCCACCACCGTGATTCCGAGCGCCGCGCGCTGCCACAGATCGTTGTCACCCACTTCGGCGATGGCGGCGTTGAACTTCTCGCGCACTCGCGATTTCACCCGTCGCAGGACCATGCGTTTATCCTTCAGCGAATGGCTGGCCGGCAGGAACAGAGTCACGCGCGCGATCCCGATGGTCATGGCAACCGAGGAGCCAGCATACCGCCCCGCGTTCAGGCACGCGATGTCCCCCTCCCCCGTCGGCAACACTCCGATAGCCGCCCAGCCGACAGGCCGGATGATGAGCCCACGTCAACGTCGCGCGGACTGATCGCCCGGCATCTCCAACGTGGCCGCGATGCTCTCGATCTCGAAGGCCTCGATGACGTCCCCGTCGCGCACATCGGAGTAGCCTTCGATGCTGACGCCACACTCGTAGCCCGCCGCCACCTCGCTGGCGTCGTCCTTGAATCGACGCAAGGAGCCGACCTTGCCCGTGTAGACGACGACGGAGTCGCGAATCAAACGCACCTGCGACTTGCGCGTAACCTTGCCCTCGGTCACGAACGATCCAGCGATGGTTCCAGCCTTGGGAATGTTGAAGACCTGACGGACCTCGACGCGCCCGGTGATCTTCTCGCGCAACACCGGCGCCAACATCCCCTCCATGGCCTTCTTCACGTCGTCAATGGCCTCGTAGATCACTTGGTACAGCTTGATCTCGACGCCCTCTTGTTCGGCAAGCTGGGCCGACTTGCCCGCGGGCCGAACGTTGAACCCGATGATGACGGCCGCCGAAGCCTTGGCCAACGTAACGTCCGACTCCGTAATGCCACCGACGCCCGCCGAGATGACGTTCACGCTGACTTCGGGGGTCGTCAACATGGTCAGGGCGTTCGACACCGCCTCGGCCGATCCCTGAACGTCCGCCTTGAGGACAATCTTGACCTCACGGGCTTCGCCCGATTTGATCTTGTCGAGGATGTTCTCCAGGGATACGCGCGCCGTCCCGGTCGTTTCCTTCCTCTTGCGCGTCTCGCGGCGGTGCTCGGTCAGTGTCTTCACGGCCTTCTCGTCCGTGACGACGTTGAACAACTCACCCGCGTCCGGAACCCCGTCCAGGCCCAATAGCTCGACCGGCGTCGACGGTCCCGCCTCCGAGATGTTCTGGCCCTTGTCGTTCAACATCGCCCGGATCTTGCCGGACATCTCGCCTGCGACGACGAGATCGCCCAAGCGCAGCGTTCCCTCCTCGACCAGCAAGGTCGAGATGGGGCCGCGCGACCGGTCGAGACGCGCCTCGACCACGTGGCCCTTGGCCGCGCGCTTCGGGTTCGCCTTGAGCTCCAAGACCTCAGCCTGAAGAGCCAGCATCTCCAACAGCTTGTCGATGCCCTGCTTGGTCTTCGCCGAAACGTTCACGAAAATAGTATCGCCGCCCCATTCCTCGGACACCAGTTGGTGCTCGGACAGCTTGTTGCGAATGGCATCGGGATTGGCGCCCGGCTTGTCTATCTTGTTGATCGCGACCAAGATGGGAACCTTGGCCTCCCTGGCATGCTTGATGGCCTCGATGGTCTGGGGCATCGGTCCGTCGTCGGCGGCCACCACCAAGACGACGATATCCGTCATCTGAGCGCCGCGCGCGCGCATGGCCGTGAAGGCCGCGTGACCGGGAGTATCCAAAAACACGACATCGCCACGGTCCGAGTGAACCTTGTAGGCGCCTATATGCTGCGTGATGCCGCCGGCCTCGCCCCCCGCCACGTTCGCCTTCCGGATCGCGTCCAGCAGCGATGTTTTGCCGTGATCGACGTGCCCCATGATCGTGACGACGGGCGCGCGCGGAACCATGTCCTCCGGGACATCGTCGACGTGTGATTCCGCCAGCACTTCGTCCTCACGAAACGCGGTGGACTCGATCTGATAGCCGAGCTCGTTGGCAATCAGGGTCGCCGTGTCGAGATCGATGTCGTGGTTGATGTTCACGCCCATCATTCCAAGCGCCCACAGACGCTTGATGATCTCCTTGCCCTTGATGCCCATCTTCTGGGCGAACTCGGACACCTGGATCGTGTCGCCCATGCGCACGACCCGCTTGTGCTCGGCGGGCGTGGTGATTTCGGTTTTCTTGGATTTCTTCCCGGCAGCTGCGACCTTCTTCTTAGGAGCCCACGGCCCCGGCTGTCCCGGGCGTTGTCCGCCCGGACCGGCGCCGCCGAGCGGCCGCCCGAATCGATCGCGGCCCACCGGAGCGCGGCCCATACGCCGCAACTCCTCGTCTCGATCCTTGATTTCCACCTTCGGAACCCCGGGAGGGGTTCGCCCTGGGAGCTGGATAAACTGTCCCGTCGCCGCCGAGCCCGTGACCACGGGCTGGGGGATGGTCCGCAAGACGACCGTCGGAGCCGCGGCCGAGTCCGTCGGGACAGCCGACGGGGGCGCCACGGATGAGGGCGCTTTTGCCGTAGCCGGCGCGGGAGACGCCGCTGCCCCGCTGATGGCGATTGCAGGCGCGGGTGTTTGAGCGACGGAATCCGAAGTCCCCGACATCCCCGACGTCCCTTGATGGGCTGATCCGGTCGGCGGTGCGGCCGCGGCCGGTGCGACCTCTGTGGCGGGCTGCTCCGCACTACTGAGGCGCGACGCGCGCCGCGCCGGAGCCGGCTCGGACACCGCCTCGACGGCGCCAGTCGGCTTCTCCGCCACGATCGGTGACCGCGTAGATCCCGTGGGCGCCACCGGACGCCGCGCTTCCGGTGCTGACGCGGGAGACGCCGCAGGCGCCTTGGTCTCGACGGGCGCTGCTACAGTCTTGCGCGGTGCCGAGACACCGCCCGATGCCGGAACTGACGCCGCGGGAGCCGGGGCGGCAGGCGGAACCTTCGATCGCCGCCGAATCACGGTATCGGTGAGGCGCTCCTCGACCAAGCTTTCGTGACGCTCACGGGTCAGCGATCGCCGCACCCGATCGGCGTCCATGGATTCGAGGTGCGACATATGGTTCGCCGCATCGATTCCCAGGGCCTGGATTCGAGACACCAGATCCGCGTTCGCCAAACCAAGTTCCTTGGCCAACTCGTAAACACGCATCCGCGGACCCGGAGCCGTCGCCTCGGGTGAACTGGCGTTCGACTCAGACCTTCGCTCGAATCCGCTTCCGATCATGACGTCCTACCTGCTCTGGGCTGTTGCGAGGCGTAAGAAACTTCGATGTCCCTCATCAAGGCGGAAATCGCCTCTTTCACGCTCGATGGGTTGGATTGTTCGTTGTCTTGAAGGGGAGCGATCATCGGCTGCCGAAAGGCGCGACCAAACGCGCGCGATCTGACTGCGGACGCGATGCACGCCTCTGCCGGATGAATCGACGCCCCGCGGCCCGGCTGACCGGATCGCGCACCCACGCGCAAGCGTCCATCCACGATCACCAACCGGACCAATTCCGTGGCTGCTGCCCGACGGCGACAACCGATGCACGTTCTCGTGGGAGCGGCCACGAATCATGGCCCCTCCGTCGTGGAGGACGTCCCGTTCGCGGCAGGCCCATCGCCAGGACCCGATGAAGCGGCCAAGGCCGCCGCAGCCAACGTTGCTTCGTCGGCCTGACGTCGGCGATCGGCCTCGACAGCCCGCGCGGCGGCAATGATTCGAGGGGCCAGGTCCGCGGAAATTCCGGGAACCTCGGCCAACTCATCGGGCTTGCCGTGTGACACGTCCGACGCCGAACGCCAACCCAGGCGAAACAGGGCTTCGACCAAATCAGGCGTCAACCCATCGATCAACGCCAGGGAAGCGCGCCCGCGCGCCTCCATCTCGCGAACCTTGCTCTCCGAATGAATGTCGATCCGCCAGCCGGTCAGTTGCGACGCCAGGCGGACATTTTGACCCTTCTTGCCGATCGCCAGGGACAGCTTCTCGTCGGGCACGATGAGCTCCATCGTGTGCGAACCCGCGTCGATGAGCACCCGAGATACCTCGGCGGGCGCAATCGCGTTGCAGACAAATCGCGCGGGATCGGGATCGTACGGAACGATGTCAATCTTTTCGCCCCGAAGCTCCTGAACCACCGCCTGGACGCGCGAACCCTTCATTCCAACACAGGCCCCGACCGGATCCACATCCCGGTCCCGGCTGCTGACGGCGATCTTGGACCGAGCGCCCGGCTCGCGCGCGGAGGCCTCGATGCGAACAATCTTCTCGTAAATCTCGGGGACCTCCATCTCGAACAGCTTCTCGAGCAGTCCCTTGTGCGTCCGCGACAAAATGATCTGCGGACCGCGTGCCGCCTTGTCGATGTCCACAACGTACGCGACGATACGATCCCCGGCTCGATAGGATTCGCGCTGCACCTGCTCGCGCACCGGCAAGATGGCCTCGGCGCCGCCGAGATCGACCACCAAGTTCCCCCGTTCGAAACGGCGGACGATACCGGAGATCAGTTCGCCCTTGCGGTCCTTGTATTGATTGAAAACGTTGTCGCGTTCGGCCTCACGGACCCGCTGCAGGATGACCTGTTTCGCGGTCTGGGCGGCGATACGGCCGAACCCTTTCCAGGCCCGATTAAGCTGCAAGAGCGCGCCGTACTTGGCGTCCTGCTCCTCGGCGCGTGCCTGATCTTTCTCGTCGAAAAAAATCTGAAAAAGCAGCTCGTCGCCCACCTCGGCCTTGAGGCCGAAACGAACGGCATCGACGATGGGAATTTCCTTCCCCTCATTTCCCGCCGTCACTAGTTCGACGATGATGATGATCTGAAACAGGTCGACGCGGCCCGTCTCCTCGTTGAACTTAGCCTCCATCTCCCGCTGCATGCCGAACGCGCGTTTCGCCGCGGTCAGGATTGCCTGTTCCAACGCTTCGACCAAAATCCCACGGTCGATGTTCTTGTCTTTCGAGACCTGATCGAGCACCAGGCCAAGGGCGGCACCATCACTCATGACGCGCTCCGTTTCAATTCCTTGTCCCAATCGGGGACCAAGTTCGCCTTGGCGATGTCCTCGATGGGAAGGTGGTACGTCCGGCCGTCACAATCGATCTCCACGACGCCGTCACGGGCGCCGCGAATATGGCCGGAGAAATTACGCCGCCCGTCCACGCCCTCGGTCAGGCGAATGCGCGCCTCACGCCCCGCGAAGCGGGCAAAGTCCAACTGGCGCCTCAGGGGTCGATCGATCCCCGGCGAGCTGACCTCGAGCTGATAGGCGTGGGGAATCATGTCCGCGACGTCGAGCGCCGCGGACACGTCGCGGCTCACGCGTTCGCAGTTCTCCAGCGAGACCGTTTCCTCGGGAAGGGGCAGCCCGACGTCGGACCCCGGCACCCTTGGGTCCGGCATCCTGTCAATGAATAGACGTACGACCCAGCCGCTTTGCTCGCGGCCGGAGTGAACCTCAACCAAATCGAACCCGGCGTCTTTCACGTATGGTTCGACCAGATTCCACAAGTTTCGTACGTCCTTTCTCATGACGATCGTTGGGCAAAAAAAAAGGCGGGCTGCGGGCCCACCTACGCTGAGGGGCTAACGCGGAATTTCGGAAGCGCCGCTTATATCACGCTGGATTGTCAGGCGCAACTTGGAAACAATCGTTCAAACATTTGATACTCCATGAGAATTCCATGGAGCGTTGCACCATTTTCGCACCGTTTTGCCGGGACCCCACGCCGTCCCGACTGACCGAACCTCCCGGATCGTCGCCGGACGCGTCAGGGCGCGGCCGTTCGACGCGCCAGGATTCCGTCGGCCCCCTCGTGTGAAAAGACGCGGCATTGGGTTAAGAAATGACGGTGGTCGCAAAGACTGAGTCATCATCGCGGAGCCTGTGCGCCGCCGCCGTCCAGATGACCTCCACCGAGGACGTCGCCGGGAACCTCGCATCCGCGTGCCAACTGGTCCGCGTGGCCGCGAGGCGCGGAGCCCAGTTGGTTGGCCTGCCCGAAAATTTTGCTTACCTCGGCTCGGACCGGGATCACCGACTGGCAATAGCCGAACCTCTCGATCCGGACCGCGATGGCGCCGGATCCTTTCCCGGTCCCATCCTGGCGACCATGATCGCGCTCGCCCGGGAGGTGGGCCTCCACCTGCTCCTGGGTGGCTTTCCGGAGCGGGGACAGGATGCCGCCCGGATCCGAAACACGGCGGTCCTGCTTGGACCCGACGGGGACATAAGCGCACGCTACCGAAAGATCCACCTATTCGACGTCGACACGCCAAATGGGACGCGCTTTCGGGAATCGGAGGCGATCGAAGCGGGCGGCGAGGTTGTCGTCGCACCGTTCCCTTGGGGGGGGCTCGGCCTTTCCATATGTTATGACCTTCGCTTCCCGGAGCTCTATCGAAGGCAGTCCTCGGCGGGCGCTCGGGTGTTGGCAGTTCCGTCAGCCTTCACGGCCGAGACTGGAAAGGACCACTGGCACACGCTGTTACGGGCGCGCGCGATCGAGAATCAGGCCTTCGTGTTGGCGCCCGCCCAATTCGGCCTTCACGGCGGCCAGCGTCGAAGTTACGGCCACGCTCTGATAGTCGACCCCTGGGGCACCGTCCTGGCCGAGTGCGGAGACCATCCCGGCGTCGCCATCGCCGACTTGGACTTCCAATATCAAGACGACGTACGCGGACGCCTGCCTTGCCTATCTCATCGCCGTCTCTGAAGCGCGCGGGATTCGGGCTTCCGTCAGTCGCGTCGGTCGGTCGGTCGGTCGGTCGGTCCGTCCGTCCGTCCGTCGGATGACGGATCCCCGCGCTCCGCTCCGGGCGCCATGACCAACGACGCCAGGGCGGACCCGAGCAAGAGCGAGACGACGACCACGAGCGATAACGGTTGAGAAACGCGCAGGTGAGATTCGATCAACATCTTGACCCCGATGAACACCAGAACGAGGGAGAGCCCAACCTTCAAGTACCGCAAGCGTCGCACGAGATTGAAGACCAAGAATGACAGCGCCCTCAGCCCTAGGATCGCGAAAATGTTCGACGTGTAGACGATGAAGACATCGCGCGTAATGGCGAAGACGGCGGGAATCGAGTCGACGGCAAAGACGACGTCCGTGGCCTCGACCACCACCAAGACCAGCAACAGCGGGGTCGCCAGAATCCGATTTCCGCGACGAACGAAGAATCGCGTGCCGCTGCTCTCCTTCGTCACGGGAACGAATCGCCTGAACAGCCGGAGCAGGGGATTCTTGTCGGGCTGAATCTCCGCTTCCTCGGCAACCAGCATCCGAAGCGCGGTCAAGACCAGGAACCCACCGAACAGATACATCACCCAATGAAACGACCCGAGCAAAGCTGCCCCGGTCCAGATGAAGGCGCCCCGGGTGCCGAGCGCGCCGAGAATGCCCCAGAACAGCACGCGATGTTGTAGGCGAGGCGCGACCGCGAAGCAGGAAAAAATGGCCAGAAATACGAAGATGTTGTCGACGGACAACGCCTTCTCGATCAGCCACGCCTGAAAGAACTCCAGTGCGCGATCGGACCCGAACCTCACGTATACGAGGACGTTGAACGACAGTGCTAGCGCGATCCACACACCCGACCACATCGCGGCCTCGCGCAGCCGGACGACATGGACCTTGCGATGAAAAACACCCAGGTCGACAGCCAGGGTGGTCAAGATGATCGCCGCGAAGATCCCCCAAACCAGAGGCCCGCCGACGCTAGCCATGCGTCCTTGCGACAGGCGAACCGGAGCGACAGGCGCGCGTGCCGGTTTTGGCCATCATCGGAGGTCCGTTGGGGAGGGGCGCGGGGTCAACCCTGGACCGAGTCGAATCTGGCGGTCGACGCCAGCGCCCCGAGGCGAGGAAGGTCCCGCGGATGACGGCGGCGGCCGCGACGATGGCCCCCACATCTCGCCCACGCGCGCCAGCAACGAACTGGTGGAGCGCTTGATCACGACGATGGCCACGATCAGCAGCACCAACATCAGGGCGCGCCGGATGTTGCGCCACGGGAACAGCTCGGCGAACGTGCGCTCCCGCGGCGGCGGTTTGTGCCTTTCGAGCGGCATCCCGACAGTTTTACTCGATGCCGCCCGCTCAGGCGACTGACCGACGCTTTGCCCGGATTCCTCGCGGGCCCTCAATCCAGCGCCTTGACCAGATCGTCGTACTCGTCGGACAGAGCAAACACCAACAAGGCCTGCGCCTCGGCGTTCCCGAAGAACGTCGACGGTGGTGGATGCGCGGTGGCGGTTCGATCGGCATCGATCGACGTGGCCCACAGCACCCGCAGTGCCGCCCCAAGGCTTCCCGACGCGAGCAATCCGACGCGATTGGCCCCGTCAAGAATTCCCGCGCGCAGCGCCTCGAGATCCAGCGGGGCCGAGCTTTCCATGGCGAAAGGCATGACTTCCTGACGGAGCCTCCGAGGCATCAGCCTCGCCATGCGCGCGGCGCGCTCGATCGTCACATCCAGAGGAACGTCGGGGTGTCGATAGTCGGGAACGAATTGGCGGACGACGCCCGCGAGCCATGCCCCGAGATCCGTGCGGTCACCCGCCAGCGCCACGTCCAAATGCGTCGCGATCAGGCGCAACGCCCGGCCCGCCGCGAAACGCACGGCCGGATCGCCCAGTTTCATCAGCTCAATTCCCATCACGATTGCCGGGGGTTTGCCGGGCTCGATCGCCAGCGACACGTGTCCCGCCGCATCCCTCACGCGAGCGACGTACACCTCGAACGGCCCCGCGGCCAGTTCCGCGGCGACGCTGTCGAAAATGTCGCGTGGCGGTCGCCTGGGAGGAACGCGATCACCCCGGTCGACTCCGTGGCGCGAGAGTTCCGCTTTCCCCTCCCACAGCACGGGCCCGAGCATCCGAAAAAGATGGCGCACAGCCGGCGGCACCGTCGCCGCGAACGTCTGCTCGTCGATCGACGGTTTGGCCAACGCCGCCAGACGGCGGCCCCCCGTGGGCGGCGCCGCCCACGTCGGTAGTTCGAGCGGTTCGGAATTGTCGGGACCGCCGCGCGCCGCCCATGCGTCGACCAATGCCGATAGCTCGGCGGCGGCCGCCGCGGCGGCGACACGTCCGCGCCAGCGCAGGACGGCCACCAACGCATCGACAGCCGATCTGTCCGACGGATTGGCCAAAACCATCGCACGCAAATCGACGCCCGCGCGATCCAAGACGAATCGCCGGCCAGCGGTGTCGCGCGTCCTTTCGAGATGCCGGACCAACTCTCCCAGCACCTCGATATCGCGCGGCGCCTCCTCGGCCGCCCGTCGAAAATGCACGGCGGCCGCACGGGGATCACCGGTGCGTTCCGCCAATTGTGCCAATCGGATGTGATAGCGGGATCGAAGCTCGGGGGCAGGCTCGATGCGGACTAGACGCTCTGTGATCGCTACCGCGCTCTTGGTCTCGCCGAGACCAAGGTAAAGGCGCGACAACTCGTCCAGCGCTTCCCGATTGTTGGCATCGAGTTGCAACACGCGCGCATAGGCCCCGACCGCGCGCTTCGGATCGGGAACGTGCCGGGTGTAGATCCGGCCGAGACGCAAGAACAGGTCACGCAGTCTCTCCGGGGAGCGCTCGATGAAAGCACGCCGGACCAACAGGTCCGCGGCTGCGGCGGCGCGACCGTCCTCCTCTTCGAGGTCCGCGAGACGTGCGAGCGCCCGGGCATGTTGCGGTTCCTTGCGCAGGATCGCCTCCAATTCCCCCTTGGCGCTCGCGCGATCACCGAGTGGCCCGGCAAGGATCTCCGCCCGGGCCAACAACAACGCCGTGACCTCGAATGGATTTGACGTGACCTCCACGCGGGCCGCCAACAGGCGCGCCAGATCGGCGTGTCGTCCGGACTCCTCGTACAGATCGCGCAGGCGCGTGAAGGCATCGTGATCGTGCGGTGCGATTTCAAGAGCGCGCCTCAAGAACTCCCCTGCCTGGTTGACTCGTTCCCCGGCGGCGTCTCCGATGGCGGACGTCTCGCCCACCGGGGTCAGCAGTATCGCGGCGGCGCCGAGGAGGGCCTGCACGCGCAACCCGGGATCCACCAAAGCCTCCGCCTCGGCGGCCTTGGCTCGGGCCGCCTCGACGACGCGGCCGGCGTCCGACAACCACCGCCGCCATGCCATCGCCGCAGCGGCCGATGTCGGATCGGTCATGGCTGCCGAGCGCAGACAACTCTCCGCGAGCGTCGCGGCCTCGCCAGCAGGCGCGGTGGCCAATAGATGGGCCGCCTCGACGAGGAACAACGCCGCCGAGCGTTCGTCGGGCGCACGCGCCGCGAGGCCAGCAAGTTCCTGCAGCGCGACCACCCTGTCGACCAACTCGGCGTCCCTGGGATCGCCCGCCCGCAGCCAGGGCGCAAACTCCACGGCTGCGGCGGGGGCGTCGGGCACGTTCGTTCCAGCAAGGGCCGCGCGGGCCGATGCCCAGAGCTCACGCGCCCGGCGACCCTGGCAGCGTCCCTCGGCGATCAGCGCGGCGACCGCCAGCGTGGTCGCGCCGGGTGTTTCCTGGTGCGGGGGATCGGCCGCCAGATGGGCCACCACGTCATCCCAACGCCCGCCCACAACGGCTGCCGCAAGAGGACCCACACGATCACGAATTGCTCCCGGCGCGAGATCACCCGCAAGGCTCTCGCTCGACAGCAGCTGCGACGGGTCCCGCGAATCGGCGAGCTCGCGCAAAATCCGAGCTCTGTGGTCCGCATCGTGAGCCGCCCACGCAAGGCGCCGAACCGTCGCCCGCGCGGCGCCAGCGACGCGCGCCGAAACGGCGCCGGCCGGTCGGTCGCCGGCGTCGATTGCCAACATGAGCGCGCGGGGCGCATCGCCGGAAATCGATGCGGCAATGGCGGCCGCCACCACCCAGCCATCCGCACCGACGATTGACCGTCCAGCCGCGAAACGGTCGACCAGCATCTCGGGTTCCGGCCGCTCCGCCAGCGCGAGACCAAGCGCCACGGGATGAAGGGGGACCGTATCCAAAACAACCGACACCAGTGACGGAACATCGTCGCCTTCGCCGGCGTCCGCTCGCCAAAAGACCGGCTCAAGCAACAGGTTCGCGCGCTCGAAGCGCTGGCGTTCCGATTGGCTATCGAGGGGAACCGCGGAGATCTCGTCCTCGACAAATTCGGCCCAGAGATCCCGATCGCCGAGTTGTCGCAACATTCTTCGCAGCGTCTGACGCTGCGCCCGAATGGGTGACGCCTTGATCCGGAGAGCCCTCAGACGAACCGCGCCCCGCGCCCTGTCCGAACGCGCGAGCAACTCGGCCGCGAGCTCCCCGAGCGGAGCCGCCAACGGACTCTCTCGCCAGGCCGGGCGCTCCAGGCCTTGATCGATGTGGGCGGCCGCGTCGGCGAACCTCCCGCGTCGCGCAGCAAGCGCCGCGAGCGCCCAGAACACAGGCGACGTCGGATCGCGCATCACGATCTCGCCGAGCACGGACTCCGTCGAGTCCGGTTCCCCTGATCCACTACCTTCGAGATTGACCGGGCCTGCTTCGGGCGTGGGCACCAGGGCGTCGGCCAGATCCAAAGATGCCGACGTCCACCGAGCCGGGTCGATGCGGCGCCACAGGCGTAGGGCCCGCACGCGCGTGGGTCCGTTGTCGCAGCGTCCCGCCAGTTCCTCCACCGCCGGCGCCAAGGCGGGAGCCACGTCCCCATCGGCGACACCACCCGCCACGGCGTTCTCGACGGCCTCCAAGGCGTCGGCGATGTCGGTATCCGAGAATCCGGCGAGCTCACAGGCCCTGAGGGCCAGAACCGCACGCGCGGGCGGTGCCCCCCAAAACTCAGCCGCGGCCATGAACAGGCGCCGCGACGAAACCGCCGGCGACGATTGGCCGGGCGGTTGCATCGGACCTGGCCACAGATCCAGGCGATCGCGCGCCAGACCGGCGGTCGGCGGACCCATTTGAAGCGCGTCGGAAACGAACCGCCAGGCATGCGAGCGATCTCCCGCGCCGCGCGCCGCGGACGCCCCCCAGCGCGCCAGGGAAACCTTCAACGAAGAGGGAGGGAACCGCGCCATCAGGTCTTCCAAAGCCGGCACGACCGCTTGGGAATCGAGACGGGCCAAATCGCCGAGCACGCCCAGCGATGCTGTCGCCCGGCGATCGTCCAGACGTGCCGCCACGAATCTCTGTTCGGCGGCGGACTGGAGATCGCCGACGACGTCGTTCAGACCGGCCGCGCACAACATCAGGGCCGCACCGAGCGCACCTCCGACGCGCAGGGCGGCGTTCTCGAGGATCATCGCCGCGACCGAAGGCGTGCGCCATGACAGCTCTGCCTCGGCCAGCATGCGTGGAAGGCCATCCGACAGCGCCGTGATGGCGGCGGCGGCCGTGCCGTCGACGATCCCGCGCGACGCGCGCGACAGGATCCACTCCGCGTGCAGGGCGCGATAGTAGGGCTGGTCAGCGTGAGGCGTGAGAGCCATGCGGGCGAGCGACCGGGCCGCGGCTTCGTCGTCCATGCGCCCCGCTTGCTCGGCCAACAGCAAGAGGGCACGATGCGCGGCGGGCGACAATCCATCGACCGCGAGCGCCGCCTCGACGTGCGCCACGGCCTCCTGGGGACGGTCGAGCCGGACGGCCGCCCGCGCGGCGCCCAAACACAGAGCAGAGAGCCGCCGCGTGTCGAGCTCGCCCGATCGTTCCCCGAGCAGGATGCGCTCCAGTGTCTCCCAGTACACCCGCGTCGGCGCGATCGGTCGCCCTCCGTCGCCGAGCGCGATCAGGTCTTGGACATTCTCCCCCCAGGGAGCCGCCGCCATCTCGGGCAGCCTTTCGGTCGGAAACGACGGCGGCTCCTCGGGCGGAGGATCGCGATCGAAGATACCGGGGGCGCTTTGGTCCGTCGCGACCAGCGCGGCGTACGATCCCGAAGCGGGCGCCAACCCGTCATCGAAGGTCCCCGCGGAAATGACCTCGGGCAGATCCTCCAGCTCAAGCACCCTTCCTTGCGGAACGACCGTTGTCGGTGTTTCGAAAAACGGGTTGTCCGATTCGGGGATCGCGCCCGGCGATCTCTCCCGAGACGCGGCGGGACGTGACGACTCCGGCGGCACCGAGGGCCCACGAGTGACGATGGGAACGGCGGCATCCCACGCGGCCAACTCCGATTCCCACTCGTCGTCCTCGGCCGCAAACGGTGACGTGGTTGAAACCGGGGGCGCATCCCTTGTCGTCTCCGCTCCGACCCGAACGGTACTCCTCGGGCGGCCCGGTGCAGACCTGTCGTCGCCCGGGACGCGGCCCTCGTCTGGTGCGTCGGACGTACCCTCGCCTTCCTTGCCTCGCGAATCGTCCGCCAACGTCAGTCCGCTCCCGCGTCGCTCTCGTGCCGCGACATCAGATAGTCGTCCGACAGCGCAAAGCGAATCAGCGCCATCAGGCGGCTCCGTTCCACAATCACGGCCGTCGTCAGGGGGCCCTGCCATGCCGGATCGAAATCCCCCGCCACACGCACGGCCACCGCGATATCGCCGGCCATGAAGAATCCCAATCGATCCGAGGTCGTCAGCACGGATTCGCGAAAGGAGACCGCGTCGATCGGTTCGAAACCGAACCGGGCAGCCGCGAGCTCCAGCGACTTTCGATCCTTGCGGCTCATGGCCTTGCCAAGGACGCGCGCACGTTCCTGAATGTCCGCGACCGAATCGGGAGGAACGTGAGGGGAAACACCGGCGATCACTGCGGCCGCCGCCAAAAACGTGCCCACGTCGGCGGCCGTCATCCTCTCGAGAGCGACGGCCCGATCTCGCAACAGAGATAGGGTGCGGCCGACCCGAAACCGCGCGACGGCATTTCCGGCCAGTGCCCCTCGTCCAAGGAACAGGGCCGGCGCGTTCCCCTCGATCGGCGTGACGGATTCATCCGCGATATCACCGGCTCCGTCCCTGGACATCCACAACTCGATCGCCGGCAACCCGACGGCGATGGCCGCTGCCTCTACCCAGGCGAGACGCGGCTCCACGCGAGAGGTTACCCGCACGCGGTGACTGGGGCGCGGCGTTTTCGGGGGAAAAAGTTCGCTCGCCGCGGGCGCGAGCACAGCCCAGATGTCGGCCACGAATCCCCCTGCCCCGGGCGCCCGCAGGCGGCTCCAAAAATCGGCCGACAGGGTACCTCGCACCTGGTATCGGGGGGTCGCGAGCAGTTCCCCTTCCTCGCCCGCCAACGCCAGCAACTGACCGGTGATCGACGCACCCACGGCGGCGGCATCCTCCGAAGGAACAACGACCGCAGCGGGGGGGACATCGGGGGCGGCATCTGGAGCATCGGCGGCGGCGACCGAGGCACGGTCTTGCGCCAACCATTCATACGCCTCCTTCAGGCGACGTAAGCGCGGGACGTCCAACGGGTCCGCCGCCAACGTCTGGCGCAACCTGATGATGACCCGCCCAAGCGTCTGCCGCCGCTCGCCAATGTTTCGAGCCGGGCCGCCCAGAGCCACCAATTCCCGAATGCCGTCGCTCAGGGGATCCAGATCCGACGCGGTGACGAACGCCCCGAAAGCCGCCAAGCCATCCCGGCCATGGTCGCGCAACAGACAGCCCATGCGTACCCAGATCGCAGCCTTCGCGACAGGATCCGCCAGCACGGCGTCCCAGCTTCGCAAGGCCGCAAGCGCGCCGGACCAATCCCCGATGCGCAGAAGCAGATCGATCAGCCGCTGCCACGGAGCGACGTCCCGCGGCCGCGCGGACACCGCGCGACGAAGGACCTCGATCGCGCGCGCGGGCTCGCGTGCCGCCTCGTGCGCCTCCGCCAATTCCAGACACAGCGCAGCCACCCGATGCTCTTCGACCTGCAGGGCGAGGAGCCGATCGAGAAATCGAACCGCCTGGGTGAAATACTCCATCTGCATCGCAAGCGTCGCCAACTGGCGCAGCGCCGGTTCGTGACGGGGATCGATCTTCAAGATTCGCTTGAAGTCTTCGATCGCCGCCTTGCGATCGTCCAGGTGCTCCATCCGATGCCGTGCTCTCTCCAAGAGCAGCGCGATCCGCGCTTCGGGATCAGGCAGGGTGGCGAGCCGATGACCGTACAATCGATCCAACCCGACCCCGTCCCGCTCTCCGCCGAGCAGTTGGCGCAGGCGCTCGTACAGCCAAACGGAGCCCGGCTCGCGCGCCAACGCCTGCCAGAAAGCTATGCGGGCTTCTTTCAACAGACCCAGGTCCTCGAAAATCTGGCCCGCCACGCCGAACTCGGCGGCGGCGCGGGCGGGAACCCGCAGCACCATGCCAAGCCGCATTCCCGCGCGCGCCGCTCCCAGGCGATCTCCCGTGGCCAGCGCCAGGCGTTTGATCCCCTCCAGGGCCTCAATACCCTCTGGATCGCGGCGGAGCGCGTAGGCGAATCCATCCAACGCCTCGGCGCCCTCGCCTCTGGCCTCGGCATCCTCCGCGCGTTCCAGGTCGAGCGCGTAGGCCAGCGGTCCACCGTTGCGCTCGGCCCGGGCGATCCGAGCCGCGATGCGTTCGGGCCGGCCCGCCACCGGCAGATCGGCGAGGCCAACCCCAATCGGCGCCGCCCCCGCGGACAAGGTCGCGACCTGATCGTGGACGGCACCTGCCAGTTGGGTGCCTCCCAGCCGCGCTCGCGCCGCCGCGCGCGCGAGTAATCCGTTCCGGTCGTTCGCCGACTCGGCCGCTCCGGCGTCGGGCAGCGCCCGCGCGACTGCCAGCAACCCGGCCGCCGCACCCAAGACCTCGGGGGCACGAAGGCCAGCCACCCAACGAAGCACCGCATCCATGGGCTCGTCTTCATCGTCTTGACCGCCGGCGATACCCCGGGAGCCCCCGTCCTCCTCGCCGTGAAGGAGCGCCAGCAAGGCCACCTCCCGCGACAACGGCAGCGCGGTCGCGTCATCCGCGTGCGCGGCCAGGGCGCGTCCCGCTTCCAAGATCACGCGGGCGTCGCCCGTGACGGCCCCCACCCGCAATAACCCCAGCGCGGCATCGGTTGAAAACTCCGTGCGCAGGGCTTCCGAAAACGCGACGCCAGCCGCCCGCGGAGCGCCCGCGAGCTCGTGCGCTTCCCCAAGATCGGCCGGCAGCACCAGACCCGAAGCGTGCTCCGCCGGCGCGGCCTGCAACGTCGCGAGCCTCAACCGCGCGTCGCCCGACCTTCGCGCAATCTCCCAGCTCCAGGCCCGGGCCATGAGATCGCCGTCGGCGCGCAATGGACCAAGCGCCTCCAACGCTTCCGCGGGACGGTCGGCGGCAAGCGCGTGCCAGGCCAGGCGGAAACGCAAGGCACGCAAACGCTCCGTCTTGGCCTGTCCCATTTCTTGGCCGGCGACGAGGCGGGAGATCTCCGCGCGCACGACCGCCGCACGAGCCGCGCCCATCCCCGCGAGATCCGCACCCGTGACAAGACGTTCGAGGCCCGAGGCCGCGGTCCCGGTGCCGTCCGCGACCATAGCCTTGCGCAACAGGTCCTCGGCCATCGCGGGATCGTCCCCCGAAACGGCGACCCGGGCCGCCTCCACCAGCAACGCCGACTCCAGCACAGGAACGCCTGCCCGACTGGAAAGCTCGCGCAGAATTCCAACCCTGGTCGCCGAGTCCGACGGATCGCCGTGAACCGCGGCCGCCAGTTCGAGATCGTGCCGGCGCACCCAGGCTCGCGCGCCCGCGCCGCCGGCGCCCCGGCTCGAATCCGGCTCCAGGCGTATCAGCTCGTCCTGGTAACGGCGCGCGGTCCCGGGATCATCGAGGTGATCGCGGTACAGGGCCACAAGATCCTCGAGGAGGCGCGACGCCTCCGCAACGTCAACGGCGTCCTCGCGTCGAGGGGGGAAGGCGGCGTCGGTCTCCGCCCGAGCGTCCGCGAGCTGCTTTAGTCTCGAACGCAGGAGGTCCGCGATATCTCGCCACCGTCCGGTGGCCCACAGACGTCGCTCCACCGCATCACGAGCGGGCGCGTAGTCCGGGGCTACCTCCAGCGCGCGGCGGTAAAGGCGCGTCGGCTCGGATTCCACGTCCCGGGCGCCATCCGAGGGACTCCGACCGGCGTTCCGCTCCCGAAGTGTACCGGCCACGACCAGTGCGTGCGCCGCCGCCTCGAGCGTCGCGGGCGACCCGTCGCCGCCGCCTTGGGCCAGCGCCTCACCCTCGCGTTCGAACGCCGCCGCCAAGCCAACGGTGTCCCCCGCCTGGGCACGTAGCAGGATCTCCAACGCGAACACGTCCGCGCGATCGCGGGCAAGCTCGGGGTGCCGTTCAAGAAGAGCAAGTGCTTCCTCCGACTGGCGCTGCCTTCCAAGCGCGGCCAGGGTACGCAGTGCCAGTTCCCCCTCGGCGTCGGTTTGGAAAGGACGATCCCCCGGCGCCACGAGAGCCAAGAGATCGCGCAACCCGGTGACGGATCTCGTCGTGTCCTCACCGGCTAGAACCTCGATGACGTCGCAGAGCTCGGCGATCACGGCCGGATGTCCGGGAGCGCGCGCGAGGGCGGCTCGTAATGCCAATCCCGCTGCGGCTGGATCGTGCAGGTGGTCGCGCAACAGGCGAGCGCGTTCTCGCAACAAGGACACGGCCATCCGGGCGGTTTCGTGTTGCCCCGGCGTGCTCGTACTGTCGCCTGTCGTCGCGCTGTCACCTGTGCTGCTCGTGTTGTCGCCTGTGGTCGTGCCGTCACCTAGGGGTAGGTGAGATACAAGGTCATTCAGGATCTCGGCGCGCGACGCCGGCTCCGCGGTCGCGTTGGCCAACGCGAACAGCTCGGTGACGAGTGCCCCCGCATCCTGGCGCTCCACGACACGCAACGCCGTCCGCAAGGTCTCGAGCGCACGCGCCGCCGCCATCGGATCAAGATCGGGCTCGGACGATTCCGCCTCGAACGGGAGGTGACCCGAAACGGCGGCTCGAGATCCGCGCTGGATGCGAGCGAGGGAAGCCGCGATGGATGCCCGCAGGAACGGCGGCAAGCCACCCCGCAGATACCCCTGCAGGGCGTGGGCGATCATCGTGTCGTCCGCCCGGCGAAATCCCAACAAGAGCAGAGACGTCAGAAGCCCGGGATGATCGGGTGCCTCAATCAGGCCCGCGTGATAACTCTGGGCAGCGTCCTCGTCGCGCCCGAGTCTGTCCTCCGCAATCCGCCCGTGATCCAGCCAGAGTGCCGCGCGTGCGGTTCCTTGCTCGATCGACGAGGTAGCGGCGATCCGTCTTTCGAGCACCCCCTGCAAATCCGCCCAAGCGCCTTGGCGAGCCAACGCTCGTCTGAGGCCCCAGAATGCCACCAACAGGCTGGGATCATGATCGAAAGCGCTGCGCCACAGGGCCATCGCCGCCTCGTCGTCTCCCTGTCTTTCGGCCAACAACGCCCGCGCGCACACCAAACCGTCAACGCGCCGTAAATCGCCAACGTCGCGGGCGGCCTGGGCGTCCCGGGCTAACAATTCATCGTCCTTTGCGCGCGACGGGCCCCCAACCGCCCGCGCATCCTCATCCAAATTGATCGCGATCGGCCGGGACGACACCGACGCATCCGCCCCCACGGGCGCCGCCACCGTCGGATCGTCGCCTGAATCTCGGGGCGTCCTAGACATGCCAGCACGCGGTCCTGGAACGCAAAGGATGACATTATGGCCGCCTCGGAAACGGAGTGTCAACGTCGGGACGCGAACAGACGCGGACGCCGATGCGGACGGCTCGCGGACGCCCGATCGCGCTTCGAGCGAGTTCGCCTCGCTCGTCAGCGCCCTCGCGACCCGATGCGCACCCACGTCGCCAAGAGATGCCCGTGGCGGCTTGCGTGTTAAAAGGGCGAAGAACTCTGGAAGGTCTACCCTGCCGAACATCCTGGTCTATATCGACGTTCGTGAGGGGCGCCCAACCGCCCCTACGTTGTTCGCGCTTTCCGAGGCGCGCCGGATCGCGCGTCTGGCGGGCGCTAGCGTCTACGCCGTGGCCGTGACGACGCCACTCGGAACGGACGAACTGAACGCACTGGCCGGCCCAATCGGAGATGCGGGAGCCGACAAACTGTTGCTTTGCGAGTCCGCGGACTTCGCACAGCCGGCCGCCGACTTCACGCACGGCCAGGGCCTGGATGCGGCCGTGGCGCGCGTGCCTCCTATGCTGGTCCTGTTCCCGGCCGGCGGGCCGGGCGCGGCGCTGGGCCCCCCTCTGGCGGCTCGCCTCGGCGGGCCGTTCGCCCCGTGGTGCGATTTTCTAACAACCGACAACGACACGCCGACGCCCGAGGGGTCCGGGCGCGTGCAGTTGGTTTATTGCCGCCCCGATGGTCGATCGCGCTGGCGTCTGGATCCCGTCGAGATTGACCGGCCGATCGTGGCGACCCTGGGCGCCGGGCGCCGGCCAAGTCCGTCGAGGAACACTCACGATCTCGAGATAGACATCGTCGCATTCGTCAAGGGACCCGACCGCTTGGCACCAACGACGACGACGACGGAATCCCGTGCCCTGGCGCATCTGCCGCTCGCGTCCATTGTGGTCTTAATCGGGGATGGCGATGATGGCATTCCCTTGACGCTAGCCGACGAGTTGCGCGGAGACGTGCCGCCGGGAATCGCCGTCGAGCGGGCAAGGGATGTGCCCCCTTCGGTCCTCGCCGCCTGCTGTCCAGACATTCTCTTGAAGGTCGGAACGTCGGCGGCACGCACCGCTCGATCACCACGCACGCGCGTGGTCCTGGCGGCCGCGGTACCCGCTGCCGCGGACCCCGTCGTGGAGGACGTGGACGTGGTGTGGCGGTTACGATCCCCCTCAGAGCTGTCGCGTGAAACGCTGGTGAATCTGTTGGCCGACATTGGGGCAGGTGCTTGAGGTTCGCCGTGTGTCTTCACGGAGGCTCCGTGGCGCGGTCGTCGCTGCGGCTGCACGCCACGGATCGACACGCTATCACCCTCGGCCGGATGGTCGGCGCCGAGATCGTCGTCGTCGAAGCCGTCGGACAACGCGGGTGCGCGCCGACCGCCGTGGGCGAGGCCCTGACGATGGGCGCGAAGCGCGCCCTCCGGCTCGTCGATGCAGCGCTGGAAACGACCGACGCTCACGCCACTGGTTTCGCCCTGGCCAGCGTTTTCGATCGACTCGAAGTCGATATGATCCTATTCGGCTGTGACGCGGCTCTCGAAGGCGTCGTCGACGTTCCTGCTTGCGTCGCGCACTACATGTCGGCCGACTATCTGGAAGGCGCGATCGATCTGAAACCGGGCGAAACGGTGTTCGCAAGCGACCCGGGGGAGCGACAAGCGGGGACGCTTGGGCTGCCGTTCGTCGAAGTGACCGTGGGAAGCGGCGCCTGGATTCGTCGCCTGAGAGTGTCACTGAACGCGGTCGTCGGCATTGTGGCGGATACGCCTCTCGTCGAGCCGGCGCGACTGTCATCATCGGTGCGCGCCAGCCAACCCAGCGTCGAGGTTCTGTCGCTCGTGGACCTGAACATGGATTCATCGTTGATACGCGGGCGCCACGACGGTCGCGGGGTCGTCGACCCATCGCCGCGTCCGCTCGTCACGTTGCACTCGGCGGCGGCCGTCGCGGCGCTGCTCCGCCAGTGACGCGGAATCCCGGGTGGGTCGCGGCTCGCCTCAACTGGCGGGCGGCGGGACTATTTCCCTCAGCAGACGTTCAAGGTGCGCGGGAGTGTTCAGGCTTGGATCGTCGAGCACCTGTTCGAGGAGTCGCTCCAGCAGGATTCCGATTTCGCGCCCCGGACCGCGCCCCAGAATCCGCATGACGTCGCGGCCGTCGATGGCCAAGTCGCCTACCCGCGTGGCGGAATCCTCCGCGCTGACGACCGCGATTCGGCGTCGCAATTCACCAAGCTCGCTTTCGGGATCCTCATCCCGCCCTCGTCCCACGATATCGCCTTCACGCAGGGCAAACAACGCGGGCAGAACATCGGGGCCGACCCTGCGCACGAATCGGCGCACGGTGCCGTCGGTCCAATCGGGTGTGTAGAAAAACATATGGTGATGGACCAGCGCCACCACCCGGTCGCGATCGGCGTTCGACAGCTTAAAGCGGCGGCAGACGGCGTCCGCCATCTCTGCGCCGACATACTCGTGTTTGAAGAAGGTGAACTCGCCGGGTGCCCCCTCGCGAGGCTGGCGTGCGCGCGGCTTGCCGATGTCATGTAACAAGGCACCCAGTTTGGTGACGGCATCCGCCCCCATGGCGTCCACGACCGCCAGCGTGTGATCGTAGACGTCGTGTTTGTGAAATCGATTCTGCGCGACGCCGACGCCCTCCAATAATTCAGGCAACACCTCCGCCAACATGCCGGTATGCCTCATCAGCTCGATTCCAGTCGAGGGCCGGCGCGCGGATAGCAATTTTAGCACTTCGTCCCGGATGCGCTCGGCCGAGACCTTGCGAAACACATCCAACGTCGGGCGGATCGCGCGCAGCGTGGGCGGATCGATTTCGAATTCCAGCTGCGTCGCCTGCCGGATGGCGCGCATGGGTCGCAAACCATCCTCGCGAAATCGAGCCTCGGCGTCGCCCACCGCTCGTACGCGCCGTCGAGCGAGATCTTGCCTGCCTTCGAACGGATCGGTCAGGACCGTACTGATGGGGTCGTATCCGATCGCGTTCATCGTGAAATCGCGTCGCGACAGATCCTCCTGCAGCGAGCCGACATACGTCACCGACGTGGGACGGCGCCCGTCGATGTACGCCCCCTCACCGCGAAATGTCGTGACCTCGACGTGTCGATGCACCCGACTCGGAGCCAAATCACCGACCCCACCTGGAGCGTCTGACACGGTCGTCGCCGCCGAAAGCGTGGCGGCCGAGGTGGCGGTCGCCGCACCGTCGCCGCCGGCGACCTCGGTGACCACGGTGACCGTGCCGTGCTGCAGCCCGGTGGGAACGGCGTACCGTGATCCGAACAGGGCCAGGACCTGTTGCGGATGAGCATCCGTCGCGACGTCGAAGTCCGCGGGTTGACGCCCGAGAAGCAAATCGCGGATCCCCCCGCCGACCAGATGAGCTTGATGTCCCGCCGCGCGCAATCGCGCGCAAACTGACAGAACGTCCGGCGGAATCTGAGCGGAATCGATGTTCACTCGTCCGCCCCTCCGGTGCTGGGGGGCGCCCCCTGCAGTTGGGCCAGCGCCAGGGCGGCGGCGCTTTGTTCCGCCTCCTTCTTCGATTTTCCCGACGCGCGACCGAATTCGCGATCGCCGAGCGCGATTGAGACCAGGAAAGTCTTGTCGTGGTCCGGGCCGTTCTGGCCCACCACGGCATATTGCGGCGTCAACTGAAACAGGGCCTGCGCTCGTTCTTGCAATCGCGACTTGAAATCCAGCCGCAGTCCCTGTTCCGAATCCTCGATGGCGCCGGTCAGCAGCCGCTGCACCACCCGCAGCGCCGCCGCGAACCCGCCATCGAGGTAGACCGCCCCCATCAAGGCCTCGAATGCGTCAGCGAGAATGGACGGCCTGCGCCGTCCCCCCGCGTGTTCTTCGCCGCGCCCGAGGAAGATCCACTGCCCCAGATCGACGCGTTCGGCCGCCTGACAAAGTCCCGCCTCGTTCACTATGACCGCACGGGTCTTCGACAGATCGCCTTCCGTTCGACTGGGAAAACGGCGCATCAAAATGTCACTCACCGCCAGATTCAAGACGGCGTCGCCCAGAAACTCGAGCCGCTCGTTGTCGCTGCGGCCCGACCCGGGTGCCTCGTTCAGCCAGGACTTGTGCGTCAGCGCCGCTTCGCAGAACGTCTGCTCCGCGAACTGGTGCCCAAGCTGTTCTTCGAGCCGCCCGTAGGGCCGCAAGCCCGGTTCACTCATATAGACAAACCTAACATGCGCGGCACGCGCTTCACCGTCGCTTCACCGCCCAGGGGGTGCGCGGCTCCCTTCGAAAATGTTATTATCCGACCATGTCCGAAACAGCCCACCTGACCTGCG
Organism: Pseudomonadota bacterium; assembly: GCA_017881245.1. Taxonomy (GTDB): domain Bacteria; phylum Myxococcota_A; class Polyangia; order Fen-1088; family Fen-1088; genus FEN-1088. The sequence goes on along the minus strand of JADGRC010000086.1, from coordinate 38,981 downwards.
TGAAATGCACCTCCGTGCTGGATCGAGCGACCTTCGAGGGTCTCGAGGTCGACCTTTGCCCGCGTTGCGGGGGCCTGTGGCTCGACCGGGGCGAGATCACGCGCGCCGCGCGGTTGCCGGACGGCGAAATCACGCGCCTGCGTGGATTGTTGACGGAGACGGACGGGCCACCGCCGTTGCCGTCGTCGCACCTCGTGCCCTGCCCCGCCTGTGACGGCAAGCTGTCCGAGGTCATGCTCGGCGCCGTGCACGTCGACTATTGTGGTCGCTGCCATGGGATCTTCCTGGATCGCGGCGAATTGGAAGAGGCGCTTGCGGCCGTACGCGAGCGCGACGCGGGCGCGACCGCGCGACAAGTCTTCGAGGCCGCGGTTTCCGTCGCTGGTTAGCCCGAGGCGCTAATCCAACCGCCGCCCACCACCTGATCACCGTCGTAGAAAACCGCGGCCTGACCTGGCGCGACCCCCGCAAGCGGCGTGTCCAAGTCCACCGCGCAACCGGATCCGTCCGGCGCGGCGACCCAAGCCGGAGCGGCGGCCGCGTGGTGTCGGATCTGGACTCCGCAACGCAGGGGCCACGCCGCGGGAACCCGTCCCGATGTCCACCGCACGTCCGACACTTGCAAGACATTGGTCCGCAGGGCCTCGCGCGGTCCCACAACCACCCGGCCGGTCGACGGTTCGATCCTCAACACGAAACGTCGGTGGCCGTCGTCGACGGGCACCCCGCGGCGCTGACCCACCGTAAAGCGATGGGTCCCAGTGTGATCGCCGAGCGCGGTGCCATGCTCGTCGACAATCTCTCCCGGACGGCCCGCGCCACCACGGGCCTCGACGAACGCCTTGTGATCACCGTCGGGGATGAAACAAATTTGCTGGGAGTCCGGCTTCTCGGCGTTCGGCAATCCGAACCGCCGTGCGATTGCGCGCACCTCGTCCTTGGTCCGCTCGCCCAACGGGAACGCGACGTCCGCGAACAGCGCGGGGGGGACCCCGAACAAAAAGTACGACTGGTCCTTTTCGCCGTCGCGCGCCCGACACAGCGACGGCACAGCGCCGTCCTTCCCAGGTACGAGACGCGCATAGTGTCCCGTGGCCAGACGGCGGGCACCGACGGCGCGCGCGAAGCGCAGCAGCGGGCCGAACTTCAGCTTCTCATTGCAGCGGACACACGGGTTTGGCGTTCGCCCCGCCGCGTGTTCGGCCACGAAATCATCAATGACCGCGCGGGTGAATGCCGCCGTCTCGTCGAGAACGTAGTGTGGAAATCCGAGCATCGCGGCCGTCGCGCGCGCGTCGTCGATGTCGCGCGGCCCGCAGCAGCGCCCACCTATGCTGGCGGACGTTCCGGTCGCGTCCGTCAGTTTCAAGGTCACTCCGACGACTTCCTGTCCGGCGTCGAGCAACAAGGCCGCGGCGGTCGACGAATCGACGCCCCCGGACATCGCAACGACGATACGTTCGCCCTTCACGACCATGCCTCCCCGGCCGACAACGGCATCCCGCCACCCAGCGGTCCAGGCGCCGAAACCGCCGCACGAACGCGCGCCACGATCCCCGGAAGCAATTCGCCCAGGCGCGCGACGTCGTCCGCGGTGGTGGTCCAACCCAGGCTGATGCGCACGCCCTCTGCACTGTCATCGCCCCCGAGGCCAAGCGCCCGCAACACGGGCGATGGCCGCAGGGATCCCGATGTGCAGGCCGCCCCGGTCGAAACGCACACGCCCTCCAGATCCAAGCCAATGGCCACCAACTGCCCGGGCGCGCCGGGAAATGCCACCATGACCGTGCCCGGCAGGCGTTGGGGCCCATCACCCAGCGCGTCTCCGACTCCAAATACGCGCGCCCTCGTGATCGATGTCAGCACTCCCATTAGATGGCGGCGCAATCCTTCCAAGAGTTCGCTCTCGCTCGCCAATGCCACGCGGGCAAGGTCGCTGGCCACGCCGAATCCGACGATACCGGGGACATTCTCGGTGCCAGGGCGGCGCTCGTGTTCTTGGTGCCCCCCGACTGCGAGCGGAGGCAAATCCAGGCCACGGCGAACGAACACGGCCCCCACGCCTCTTGGTCCCCCAATCTTGTGCGCCGACACGGTGGCCGCGTCCACGCCCATCGCTACTAGATCGACTGGGATCTTCGCGGCGGCCTGCACGGCGTCGGTGTGTATCAGCGCTCCGCGCGCCCGTACGATCGCGGCGAAGCGAGCAACGGGATAGACGTTTCCAATCTCATGATTCGCAAGCGCTAGCGTCACCAGCGCCGTATCGTCGCGCGTCGCGGATTCGAGATCGCCGGCCGCCAATTCGCCGCGCACGCTCAGGGGCAGGAAAGTGACCGTCCCGTTCCCACGGGAGCCCCGAACCGCCGCATCCACCGCCCCCAAGACCGCGGGATGTTCGATCGGAGACGTGACCAGGTGGTTTCGACCGCGGGCCGCCGCCTCGGCATAAAGCCCTCGGATGACCAGATTGTTTCCCTCCGTACCGCCCGACGTGAACACGATCTCCTCGGGCGTCGCCCCCAAGAATCTCGCCACCTGGGCACGCGCGCGTTCCACCGCGTCGCGCGCGCGGCGCCCAAAAGCGTGAACGCTGGATGGATTTCCCGGATAGTCGCGCTCCGCGCGCGCCACCGCGTCCACCACTTCGGGACGCGCCGGCGTGGTGGCATTGTGATCCAGATAGATCACGGCATGGCTCGGGAACACACCTAGGTCTTCGGAGTCAACGTGAGTTTCTGCTCGATCGTGACCGCGTGACCGGTGAACGTCGGGAACTTCCATCGGCTGATGGTCGCCTTGATACACTTCGTCATCTCGGCGTCTACCGATGGTGAAACGTCGACCGAATCAACGGCGCCCACGGGTTTCACCGTGATGCCGAGAGTAACCCCCAGCCCGGCCCGCATCTGCAGGCCTGCGTTCTTCTTTAGGGCGCGTTCGTAACAGCCCTGCAGCGCCGGCGCACCGCGCATAACGATCGCGCTCGCCTCCTTGGGGTTGAGATCGCCCTGGCCAAATTCGGGGCCCGCGCCGCGCGCCTTGCGCGCGTCCGCAATCAGCTCGATGATCTCCGGGTCGGTAAGCTGAAGCTTGGTCGGGTTCGCCACCGCCACGGCCAGTTCTCGCTTCAGATTGTCCCGGGCGGCCTTTGCCTCGGCCAGTTCCTTCTGGCAGGTCACATTCTTGTTGTTGGCCTCAAGCAGCCGGGCCGTCATGCCGTCGTCCGCTTTGTTGGAACAAGCTCCAACCACGACCGCGACCAGAACCGACCCTAAGCTCAGTCCACGAGACCCTATTCCAAGACATTTGCGCATAACGGCGAGATTTCTTCATTTTCCCGCGCCACGCAAGTCCCATTGCACCAAATCTGCCCACGGGCGGTCGCCCCCTTGACGTTTCACCCGAAATCAGCACGACCAAGACCCCACGAACGACGGTCAATCGCGTGCCGGAGACACGGCACGAGCAGCCCCACTCGGATCGGTCGCTGGCGCTTTGCTCCCCAGCCTGTCCGTTGTGCCTTCGCTCCCCGGGGCCGTCTGGGTTAGAGCGTGATGGGCACGCTGTCGTACGGCCGGGAGGGTCCGTTGGTCTTCGGCCAGGTAGAGCAGCAGTTCCCGCTCCGCGACGCCACCCATTTCGGCGAGCGCGTCCACGACCGCCCAAAGCGCGGATGGATCCCCCTCATATGTGGAATCCGCGCGATACATGGTGAGATAGTCACGTAGAGCCGGCAAGGTCTCGCGCGCCCGCATCGTCTTCAAGGCCCGCGCGATCTCAACGACGGTGGAAGGCTCGGTTTCGGGCAGGCGCAGGTGCGCGGCGAGCGGTTCCGCCGCCTGCGTCGCCGGCAATGCGCCGACGGCCCGCGCCAGCACGTCTAGGTTCGCGGCTTTGGACGAGGTGACGTAGTCCGCGTGGACGCGAATCGCGTCGACAAACAAATCGACCGCCTCGGGGTCTTTCCGCTCCCCGAGCGCCCGCGCCGCGCGATTGACGATGGCCGGCGGCATTCCTTCCTGACTCAACATCTTCAAAAGGGCTGCCGTGACCGCGCGCCCCGGAATCCGGGACAGTTGATCCACCGCGAAGGTCTGCACCTCGAAGAAGCGGCGATCGGGATCCCAGACGATGGAGCTCAACACATCCGCCAGCGACGGCGACGCCGACGCCCCGATGTCGCCACCATGCGGGGCGTAACCCTCGGCGTCGAACGTGGCGCCGGTGACGATTTCGCCTTGGCCCGCCAGGTGAAACCGATACATCCGTTGCCCGGTCCGCGGATCCAGGGCTCCCAGATCGCCATCGGCCGTGGCAAATACGATCGCGGCGCCGGTATGCGCCGCGCCGATGGCCTCGACCACCGGATTGTTGTACGCCCAACGTAACGTACCCGACGCAGCGTCGAATCCGAAAAAAAACCGGAAATCGAGCACGCAGACAGTTCCGTCGGCGAAGCTGGCGCGGGTGCCTTCGACCTTCGCGCGCCACAAGACGCGGTTGCGATCGATCGCCGAGTAGTCCATCAGCTCCGGGCGATACATGTCGAAGTGATAAACCGACCGCACGAACGGCGGGAACGGAACGTGCAGATATCCCGGCGCCGACCGCACTCCAACCGCAGTGTCAGCCGACATCAAAAAGAAACCATCCGACCCGTAGCCATAGAAGAAGCCCTCGGGCAGGGCCCTCACGAAATCGACCGCCTGTTGCTTCGAAAGCACCTGCCCCAGAGGCTCCCCCGTTCGCCCGTCCATCAACGAGACGAACTGAGAGCGATTCGGAACCGCCACGATACCACCGCGAGCATCCGGAGCCGCCACGTTCGCGCTTCCGAGCGCCCGGCGCCACAGCACGCTCCCGGAGGAGCCGTCGAGGGCCACGATCTCCGCCTCGCCTCCCCGCAGCTCGCGGCCGCGGCGCGCGACGAAGTAGACGGTGTCCCCGTCCATCGCGTAGCCGACCAGGTGTTCCCCCGCGGGAACGTCGCTCCGCCAGCGCTCTGCGCCGGTCGTCCCATCACGTGCCACCAGAACGCCACCGTCCGCGTAAGTCACAACCGACGCTCCCGCGACCACGCGACCGGTCATCGGTGCCTTGACGGTCCACAGCACGGTTGACCGCTCGAGATCGAAGGCCATCAGCCGCGCGCCGCGCGCGCCTCCTAGGGCGAGGTATGCGATCGGTCGCCCCGCTCGGTTCATCGGTCGACCGACGACCACGGTCGATCGTCCGAGCGCCGCCGCGATGGCGTCCGGGCTTCCGGCCCGCCCCAAGTCAGCCTGCCCACATCCTCCCGCGAAAACGACCGCAAGCACAACCCCGAAGGCCACGGCACATTTTGCGGTGCGCGCAACGAGAGAAGCACCGCCACGCACGGAGGGACAACGCGCTTGCACCAGGCGGATCATGGCTGTTTAGCCCGTTCGTCGACGGACCTCTGGGCCTCGGACCTGGATGCGCGTCGATCCTGAGGCGGCAACATGCCCACATATTCGATCAGGGCCGTCGTCGCCGCCGGTCCGGGTATCCCCGACAGGGCCTTGACGATTTCCATCCGCCCGGACTCGGGAACATCGCGTCGTTTGAGCAGCTCGCCCAGCGTCGTGGCCAAGTTATCATCGGCGATTCCGCCTCGCAGTTCCGAGATCTCCGACAGCAGAGAGATGGGAGCCAGAGCGCCCAACGGACCAGCGACGGCCGCGTCGTTGCGCCTCAACAGGGCCAACATGCGGGGCGTGGCCGTTTTCTCGCCGCGTGTCGCCAGGGCCTGGGCGGCCGCGCCTCTTACTTCGACCACCGCGTCGCCCAAACGGTCCATCAGAACGGGAACGACCCGCCCATCGGCGAAGATTCCCAGCGCCTCCACCGCGTGTCTCCGGATCTCGGGGCCGCGATTGCCGGCGTACAGCGCCAGCACCTCGACCGACGTCGGATCGCGAAGCTTCTTGAGAGCGTCGATGGCCGCCACGGTAACGGGCACGGGCGCGCCGACCGCGAGGACCTCGACGAGCAGCGGCGCCGCGTTCCCCGCGCCCCCGTCCCCCAAAGCTTGGATAGCCGCCAAAATCGCCGTCTGATCCGTGCCCGCCAGCACGTCCCGCAGACGATCCAATTCATCGGTCCCAAGCAAAGGCCGGCGCGCTCTGCCCGCGGACGAAAGATGCACCGGCGCCATGGAACGATCGAAAGCGACGGCTCCCCACGTCGCGCCCGGCGCGGTCAACAGACAGCACGTCAACCCGATCACGACCCGCCAATTGTTTGTCACCAATTCGGGTTGTATCTCCCGCCAACCGATGGGTCAACCGGCGGACGCTCGCGGCTCTGGCGGGCCATGATCATCCATCGCCACCGACTACTTCTTGCGCGTCTCCTCGTCCGAAAATTCGACCTTGCCCGAATAGTTCGCGCCCTTGCCGCGAAGCCAGAACGTCGTCGTCGCGATCGCCCTACCTCTCGAGTACATCGTCATCATGTAGTGCTTGTTGACGTCGAACTCAGGCTTCGCAAGCTCAATATTCGAGCCAAAGACACGCATGTTCTTGCCCGTGGTGTATTGGGGATCGCTGGCGACGAACTTCCTCTCTCCGCCCGTGATATCGAAGAACTTGAGCTGGATCTCGTTGTCATCGAGCGGCTGGGCGAAAAAGGCGATGTACTCCAGCTTCCAGACCCCGTGGTCGGGACCCTTCTCCTCCACGGGCCACACTTTGTCGATCTTCCTCGACTGAACGGCGCTGATGAATGCTCCAGTTGATGGGAAGCGATCAGGCAATCGATCCTTCGTGATGAAGATCTTGCCCTTGAAAACGTCCTCGGGCTTGGCCGCTTGCGCGACCGCGGCCGGCAGGACCATCGAACCGAAAAACGCCCCCCAACCAACCGAAAGGAAAACCGTGGCGAAACGACTGCGGCGGACATTGCGATGCAACATGAAAGCTCCTGCTATGAGTCGACGATTTCCGTATCCACACACCGGACAACAACGATCAAATCACAACCGCGCGAGGGACGTCCCCTAACTTGCGCGCCCACCAAACAAAGTCTCGAGGCGCGCGACCGCGTCGGCGTCCAGGCGATTCTTTTGCAATGCGATCCGCAGCACGTCGCGTCCAATTAGCTTGTACAGGTCGACCGTCTGCGGCGCGCGCTTCTTCAGGATGTCGAGGTGCCGTTCGACCGACGACACGTCCCCACGTTCCACCGGCCCCGTCAACGCCCCGGGCAGTCCGACCTGCGCCAGGTTCTGGACCACGCTGGTCATGAGGGGAATAAGCGCGGGCAACGCCTGATCGGCCGGCACACCCGCTTCGACGAGCAGGCTCCTTCCCAGATCCGCCAACGCCACGACGTAGTTCGACACCATGACCGCGCCCGCGTGATACAGCGCCAGGTTCTTCGATTCCAGAACCACGGAGCGCGCGCCCATCAGCGCGACCAGCTTTCCCGCGACGCGGACGGCCGCGGGATCGCCCTCGAGACCGAACGCCACCGTCCGCATCCCCTCGACCGCCAACCGTGGATCGGCGAATGACACGAGTGGGTGCAGGGTCCCGAGAGCTTTCACATGCGCGCGCCCCGCCGCCAGGATGTCGCCCGACGCGTTTGCGCCGGACGTGTGCAACAAGATCTGGTTCTTGCCGAGCCGCTTTTCGCGCACCAGACGCTCGACCACTTCTTTGATCCGTTCATCCCGAACCGAGATGATCACCACGTCCGAGCTGTTGAGGATGTCGGGGATATCCCCGCTCGACGCCAACACGCCCGAGATGGCGCTGGCGGCGTCCGACAGCTCGGCCTGACGCCCGTGTAGACCCGCCACCGGGACGCCGGCCCGCACCAGCCGCGCGGCCAATGCTGTCCCGACGACGCCGGCGCCCATGATGAACACCACTGGTGTGGGATCGGAGTCCTCCTGAAAGTCGAGGCCGGACCTGTGATCCACCGCCGCTGCCGTTTCCGGTGATTTCATGGCTGATCTTGCTTTCTTCATGTTGTCTCGCGCATTCCGTATAGCCCACGCTGGGCGATATAGTCGAGCACCGTCCGTGGAACCAACCCGCTCGCGTCCCGACCCGCGGCGATCGCGGCGCGGATCTCGGTCGAGCTCACGGCAGGCATGACCACCGGCGCGGAACCTTGTCCACCGGTCCGGCCGACCACGATGATCGGCACCCGCTGGCGCAACGCCTCGCCGCCGTACCAGCTGTCGATCTCGCCCACCAGATCGGATCCAACGACCAGCGAAAACTCGGTCCCCGGGTGATCCTGCTGCAGGCGTTCGATGGTCTTCAGGGTCCTGCTTGGGCCACCCAGCCGCGCCTCGATGTCGGAGACCCGTGCGCGCGATCCCAGCGCGGCGGCGGCCAATTCGCACATCCGGTATCGGTCGCCAAACGCCGCCAGCGGCTTGTCGAACGCGTGCTGGAAGGCAGGAACGAACCAAAGCTCGGCCACGGGGACCGTCTCGAGCACGTAAAGAGCCACCAGTTGGTGAGCCACGTGCGGCGGGTTGAAACTGCCACCAAACAGGGCGACGCGCATGACTCTCAGTAAAGCAACGCCGGCCGCCTGCGTTCCGCGAATTCTCGTTCGAACGGCGCGAAACGCGCGGCAAGTTCGCCAATCGCGTCCCCGGGAGTCGCGGCGGCCTCGATGGCTAGGCGAATCGCGTCCGTCCCGTTCAACAAATCGATAGCGATTGGGTGACTGATGAACTCGTAGGGCTCCGTGCGCCAACGAAACTCGTCGGGCGCCTGGGCGCGCGCGGCGGCCAGCAGGGCCAGACCCGTGAGGTGAGGCCGGAACGTCGTCCTATCGGTCACGTGCACCTGGAGCCCACCGCAGGATTGGCCGCCGAACTTGTGAAAGGTGGGTCGAAACGACAAAGGACGGAAGCGGGTCCCCGACAGCTCCAGCGCGGCCAAATCGCGTGCCAAACGATCGCCATCCAGAAATGGCGCCCCCACCATTTCGAAGGGGCGCGTCAGGCCCCGCCCCTCGGACAGGTTCGTACCCTCCACCAGACACATGCCCGGATACACGAATGCCGTGTCCAAGGTTGGCATGTTGGGCGACGGCAAAACCCATGGAAGCCCCGTATGGTCGAACGTCATGTCGCGTCGCCACCCCCGCATGGCGACTACGGTCAGGTCGACATCGAGCGGCCTGTCGAAGGGCGGCGTGCCCCAGGGCATCCCGGCCGCGATCAACCTCGAGATCTCCCCGATCGTCAATCCGTGTCGCACGGGCACCGATCCCAGGCCCACGAACGATTCGTAACCGCATGAAACGGTACCGCCTTCGATAGCGAGCCCCCCGAGCGGGTTCGGACGATCGAGAACCACGACCGCAACCCGTTTGGCCGCGGCCGCCTTCATCGCCAGCCCCATGGTCCAGACATAGGTGTAGAAGCGGCTGCCAATATCCTGAAGATCAACAACCAGAACGTCGATGCCATCCAGGTCCGACTCCGTCGGAGTCAGTGACTCGAACGCCGACCCGTAAAGACTGGTCACCGGAATCCCGGTGCGGGGATCGCGACCGCCTTCCACCCCCGCCATGTCCTGAGCCTCGCCGCGCACCCCGTGTTCAGGCCCGAACAATCGCAACACCTGTACGCCAAGTTGAATCAGACGATCGACGACGTGGGTCAGATCGGCCGTGACCGACGCGGGATGACACAAGACCCCAACACGCCGGCCCGCCAAGACGGAAGCTCGATCAGCACCCAGGGCATCGAGGCCCGTCCATACGCTTGGTTTCTGCGGCACGCGCAGCCCAGGTCAAAACACCGGTACGGGACGCAAGGTCACTTCGCCGCCGCTTTGCGAAACGCGAAACCGCACCTGTTTACACTTCCACTTTTGCTTCAGGCCGCCCTCGGTCAAGCGCAGCTTCGCCGTGAACATCTGCACGCTCAGGCCTTTCGTGGGCTTCCCCGCGCTCTTCAGCGCCGCCAGGTATTCGTTGAATAGGCGGGGATAGTAGGAACCTTCGTTCTCCCCGGCCAGGGCAGCCACGGAGGGATCACCGCCCGCTTGTCCAGACACCGCGCTGACCGGGATATCCTCGACGACCATCTGATCCGACTGCCAACGCTGTCCTTCGTTTTCCTCTTCGTCGACGGCGTCTTCGTTCGGCTCCTCGCGCCCGAGCAAACGTGCCAGCATCACATTCAGGCTGTTCGACAGCCCCTCGAAATCCGGACCGACCGGCCTGAAGGTGTAGTCGATGTTGCCGTTGATGATCTCGGCCACGCCAAGCTCGATCTTGTCGAGCGGCTTGATGAAGCGAGTCGCCGTCATGACCGCCGCGCCGAGGGCGACCAGAATCGCGAGCAAGCCGAACAGGAGGACCTTCGAGCCCACCTCGCCCTCGGTGGCCTCGGCGCGCGACAAAGGCTGCAACACGACGAACCCCGCGTTCCCTTCCTTCAAATGCAGGGGCGCGGCGATCGCCAGAAAATCCTGTCCGTCGAGCGAAACCCGAAATGACGACGTCGAGGCGCCTTTCTCCAACGATTCTACACCCGGCTTCGGACCGGCGGCCGGGAACAAGGCGGCGTTCAGCGCGTGGGTCTTGTTGCCGTCCTCCTTGGCGTCTGGACCGAAACCCTCGACGAGGCTCGACGTTTGCACCTGGCCTTGGAAGAAGTAGCCCACGTCCGCGCCCAATTGATCGCGACGCGACTGGGCATCGCGCGCCGTGACCGTATAGCCGATCATCAACACGCCCAAGACCTTGCCATCGGCTTTCGACAACGGCGCCGCGGCGATCTCCGCCATGCGATTCGACAGGCTCGCCACGCCACCGGCGGGTACCCCTTTCAGGGCGGCCTCGACGGCAGGAAATTGTTTGCGAACGTCCTCGCCAAACATGGCGTTCACGTTTAGATCGCGCGCGATAACTTTTCCTTGTGCGTCCGCGACCAGAACGATGTCCGCCTTCCGCTGCCCGGCCAGCTTCGCGTTGATCGCCTCGCACTCTTCGAAGGCAGCCTGTCGGCGTGCCGTTTCGTCTGACCGATCGAACACCGTCGCCAGTCCCGCGCGACGGCTCAACGTGGATGCCAGGTTTCTAAAATCCAGCCCCTCTAGTCGGGACAGCTCACTGTGCAGGCGTTGCGCGCGTCCCAACTGCTCCTCGACATCGCGCGTCGTCGCCTCTTTCAGCGGACCCGTAACAAGAACGTACTCGCAGACGGTCAACGCCAACAGAACGCTGGCTGCGACAAGACCGATCTTCATGCGGTGCATGTCCTGGGCTCCTTGGGGTGCGGGGAACGAACGTTGGGTTCTGGGCCGCTTGATGAACTTGCGCGGCCGAATGAGGCGGCGAATTATCGAGGCGTGGCGCTGTGGAGTCAAGAACTGGGATTCCTTGAATCCTTCGCCTCCCGCGGCTCCTTCGCGTCGCCCGGGCATGATTCCGGTGCGGAACAAGCGCGCTGGTGTTGCGACCCCGAGCGTCCGGCGGGCGCGCACCACGTAGAAAACTAGCCAAGGGAAAGTTTTTATCCTACATGTAGTTATTGCAGCCAATCCCGGTTGCACCGAACCCCTGGAGGCCTCATGAACCGCCGCGCCACGACCCGCGCTAGAGTCGACGTCCTCATCAACCGATTTCTCGACGGCCATCCGTACATGTGCCGGATGACCGACATCAGCTCGACCGGACTCAGATTGGTGCCCCTGCTCGAACCCAAGGGCGCTCCCAAATTCATGGGCCTCCAGTTTCAGCTCCCTGGCACGGCGGCGATTCTGACCGCTTCCGCGGAGGCCGTTGACGGAGCGAACGGACCTGCGGGCGTAGGCGTCAGATTCACCAGTCTGCCCCCGGAATCCGAATCCGTGATCCGGCGCTTCGTCGAATCGAACTGACGCGCCAACGTCCAAATTGTGCCCGCAATTCCAGGCGATTGCGCAAGCGCCGTACCTTGACACGTTTAATCGCCGTCAGTATGGTCGCGAGCTTCTCTGACCGACCAGAGATTCGGAAGCGATCGAACCCGCCGGAGGAGAATACGTGGAACAACCGAAGAAGCCTGGCGCAGCCCCGACCAAAGACATAAGTGATCTCAAGGCTCGTCTTGGTCTGAGGAGGCCTGACGCGGGAGCCCCCTCGGCCCCGATGCCGGGACACCCTCAAGGACAAGCGCAGCCGCAGTATCCATCGCAGGCTCCGGTCCCGGCGCCAATCGGCCGAGCTCAGCAGGCGGGTGGCTTTCCGGCCGCCGCCCAGCGCGCCACGGCGCCGGCGCCAATCGCGCAACAGGCCGCGGCGGTGCCCGCCCTCGATCCCTTTGCCGGCATGAAACCGCAGCAAGGCCGATTCGATCTGCGCACTATCGACGATGGAATGCCGGTGGAAAAGGTCAAGGCCGGTGCAGGCAAGGCCGTGATCATCACGTCGTTTATCGTCGGAATCGCGGCCTTCGTATTTGGAGCGGGACTGGGAATCTCCAGCGTGGGTCGCGCCAACATGAATACCGCGAATCGGGCGGCCAGAACCGTGAAGGCCGAGTTGCAGGGAATGCAAAAGACGCAGACCGAGGTCAACAACGCGTTTCTGATGAGCGCGCAGCGCCTGGTGGCCGCCAAGAAGGATGCCCTGTCCTACGATCCCAAGCTCATCGACGACCTGTTGAAGGTGAAGCTGGACCCGCGTCCCGACACCAGCAAGATCTTCCGCGTGGACTACTACCGACTGGAAGACATCGTCGTGGACCACCTGTTCAACTACTACTACGACAGCTTGGCCCTTTACGGCGAGGTCGAGCGACACATCAAGCGAACCAAGAACGACGCCGAATCGTTGAAGACGTTCTCGGAAAAAGATGCGGCCAAGCAGACGCAGAATTATGGCGTCGTCTTCGATACAGCCGGGAAACTGACGGTCGCTAATCTGGTAGAGGTGGGCGAGCAGGTCTGTAAGGGCGGCGCGGCCACATGCGCCGCCGAACAAATGGAGGGATTCAAGATCCGTTCGAACACGGGAGCCCCCTGGGTGGTTCGCAAGGTCAGCGCCAAAGGTGACGGTGTCGTGCCGCTGAAGCCCACGCCCTTGATGGACGCCGTCATGTCGGGCTCGCCCGATCAAGTCCGCGCCGAAAACTACAAGCAGCGCGTCGCGAGCGTTCGCATGATTCTTTCGCGTCTGAACGGGACGCAGAAGGAACTCATGACTGGCGTGGACAAAGCCGCCAGCCGCCCGGACGTCTTCGCTCCGTTCTAGGAGCGCAAGGGGCCTCGGAAGGCCCCCCCTGCGAGTCCTGCGACACCCCCTCCGGTTTGCTCCGCGAGTCTGCCGGCGCGGCAAAGCCGCGCCTCCTGTATTGGAAATACAAGCGCCTGGCACTCCGGATCTCCTCGCCGTGAGCCGACAACTCGGAAGGCGAGCACTCGCGGAGCATCGGTTCCCCGATCTTCTCCCCGATCCTCGCCATCAAATTGCGTGGTTGTCGCAACGATCTTGTTGCAAGCGATAACTGATCGATTCCGACGCTGTGATGTACCGTTTGTGGCAGGGAGGAACCGCCATGAAGAACTTTCTCGAAGCCTTGAGGGAACAACGCTGGGACGATCACCGTTACTATCACCACAGTCGCATCAATCAGTCGCTGCACCTGATTAGCGCAATCAGCTTTCTTGTGACGTACGTCCTCCTGTTCACCCGTCCGGTCGCGGGTGTCCTGTTCGGTTGGATATTCGCCATGTGTATCAGACAGGTGGGCCATTTCTTCTTCGAGCCCAAGGGCTACGACGAAGGCAATCAAGCGACCCACGCTTACAAGGAACAGGTCAAGGTCGGTTACAACCTGCGGCGAAAGGTGATTCTGCACACCTTGTGGGCGTTGACCCCGGTCGTCCTTTGGTGGCAGCCAACCGTATTTGGGATCTTCACGGCGCACACGGATTTCTCAGGCTACCTGCGACACCTGTCACAGCTCTGGATCGGCCTGGCGATTGGCGCCTTGCTGTTCCGCACGGTGCATCTGTTCTTCCTGCGAGACATTCAGACCGGCATCGTGTGGTTCACCAAGATCCTCACGGATCCGTTTCACGACATCATGCTTTATTACCGCGCGCCCGTGTATCTGCTGCGCGGCGAGCTCATCGAGCCTGCCAAGCAACACGCCTAAATGGTGTCGCGGCGCAGAAGCGCTCCTCAGGGGGAATGCCTCAGACCAAGGCTAAAACCGCGCCGCGGCCATCTCGCGCAGGACACGGCGCCTAATGGCCTTGTTGGTCAGCGTCGCGTCCGACCACCAGAACCCGTCGTCCCGCATGGCCCGGGCGGCGGCGACGAACCGGTCCGCGACCGCGTCGAAGTCCCGGGCTGTGTAGTTGAGACTGAATATGAGGCGACCGGTGCCGACCCAGCTCAGGGCCAGACCCTCGGCGCGAAGGTAGTACTGGAACATCCAGTTGTAGCGCGCGGGTTGCGTGTATTTCACGGTCCAGATCGACGACAGGTTGGCCACGCGCACCGGCAGATCGTCATCCGCCAGGCGCTGATTCAGTCGTTCCGCTCGAGCATTCCATATCTCCTCGGCGTTCCCGTACAAACCGCGTATCTCTGGGGACTCCAGGCGCACCAGAAACTCGTGCATCGTTGCCATCACGTAGGGATGCGAGTTGAACGTTCCGCGGGCGAAACAGATGTCGAGCGGCCGATCGTCGCGAAACCGTTTCATCAGATCCTTGCGTCCGCACAGCGCGCCGACCGGCAGTCCGCCTCCCAGCGTCTTGCCGTAGGTGACCATATCGGCGGCGACGCCAAAGAACTCCTGGGCTCCGCCCCGTGCCAGGCGGAACCCCACGAACACCTCGTCGAACACCAGCACGATGCCCCGTTCCGTGCAGACCGCACGCAGTTTGCTCAGCCATTCCGCGTACGCCTGGCGATCGAAATGCGCCGTCCGACCACTGTCCAGCAGCATCGCGTCGTTCTGCGCGTTGGCATTCGGATGCAGGGCTTGCAACGGATTCACCAGCACGCAGGCGATGTCCCGGCGTCTTCGCAGGACGCGCAGGGAATCGTCGTCCATGTCCTTCAGGGTATATGTCTCGTGCGCTCGGGACGGATTTCCGACGCCGGGCTGCACGTCGCCCCACCAGCCGTGGTACGACCCGCAGAAGCGCACCAGGTGCGTGCGGCGGGTGTGATAGCGCGCGAGGCGGACGGCCTGCATGACGGCCTCTGTCCCCGACATATGAAACGACACCTGGTCCAGTCCCGATATTTCGCGCAACCGTTTAACGTTCGAAGCCACGATCGGGTGATACGCACCCAGCAGCGGACCGAGCGCCGCCACGCGATCCCCACCGCGCGCGATGCACTCTTTGTAGAAGTCATAGCCAAAGACATTCACGCCGTAGGAGCCCGTCAAGTCACAGAAGGTGTTTCCGTCCAGATCCGTGATCGTTACTCCCGACGAGGCTTCGACAAACGCGCCGCCCTTCAGGTTCTCGCGAACCAGGCGCCGATACTGATAGGGAACACGGTACGTCTCGGTGAACTCCAAATCCGGGATATCGAACTCGACGTCCGCCGTCAATCGTGCTGTGCGGGCGAAACGTTGGCGATACAGATCGGCCAGGCGCATGAATCCGTCACGGCGACGCGTGGCGATCTGCAAAGGCGCGTCGTCGGAGCGAAAGAAGGCATCCTCGTCATATTCGTAAAGCGGGACTTGGCTGGCCGCCCAGCGCGCGATCCGGGAGTGACCACGCAATGACGGATGCTTGGCCCTCGACAGCTCCAATCGCGCCTTGGCCTTCATCAGGAGTGGCGGCAAAGCCACGGCGCCGAGCGCACACGCGATCAACGTTTCGTTCATTTACCGATCTCCTCGGGTACGTTCACGAATACGAAGTCTCAACTTTTTCTCGTCATCGGAGTGCTCATGCCTACCGCCCCCTTGCTTTCCCGCCTGTTCCTGCAGGAGGACTTAAACTTTCTGCTGACCAATCGCATTCCGCGACGTCTGGTGACCCAGTTCATGGGCTGGTTCGCGCGGATCGAGAATCCGCTGGTGCGCGATCTGTCGATCGGCGCGTGGCGCCTGTTCGCGGACGTCAATCTGGATGACGCCGCCCGGACTCGGTTTCGCAGCCTGCAGGACTGTTTCATACGGGAATTGAAGGTTGGCGCGCGAACCATCCACCCGGATCCCGCGATCCTGGTCAGCCCGTGCGACGCCATTGTCGGCGCCGGCGGCACCATCCACGGCGACGAGCTGATCCAGGCCAAGGGATTCGCCTACACGTTGCAAGATCTTCTCGACGATCCGGAGCTCGTGCGCCTGTACCGGGACGGTCAGTACGTCACGTTGCGGTTGTCGTCCAGCATGTATCACCGGTTTCACGCGCCGCACGACTGCCACGTCGACCAGGTCACCTATATTTCGGGTGACACGTGGAATACCAATCCGATCGCAATCAAACGCGTCGAAAAATTGTTCTGCAAGAACGAGCGCGCCGTGCTGAGAACGCGTCTGGCCGAGGGTGGCCAGGTCATCACGCTCGTGCCTGTCGCATCGATCCTCGTTGCCAGCATTCGTCTCCATTTTCTCGACGTGCTGTTGCACCTTGACTACAGCGGCCCGACGGTTATCCCCTGCCAGGCTTCGTTCCACAAGGGCCAGGAGATGGGCTGGTTCGAGCTGGGCTCGACGATAATTGTCTTCGCGCCAGCGGGCGTCGCCCTGTGCGAGAACGTGCGTCAGGGCAGCAACATCCGCATGGGAGAGCCGCTCATGCGGATGCTCTGAATCCTTCAGAACGCCTCCGCATGCCGCGCGTCCACCGTCGAGCCACCACCACCGCTGCTTGACGCGAAGCGGATTGGCGATTCCACGGGCACCAGGTGGGCGCGAAAGACTTCGTGACCAGCGCGCAGCGTGCGATGCAGGATGCTGGCCCGCGCCCGATCTCGCGAGCAGCGTAAGGCGCGCAGGCACGCACGCAGCAACTGATCGTCGATCGCTCCGTTGACACCTTCCTCTATCAAGTCGACCGGGCCCGGGGCCGGCACGGACGCGACCGGTAGACCGGAGGCCAGTGCTTCCAGAATGACGTTTCCGAAGGTCTCCGTGCGCGACGGAAACACGAAACAGTCGGCGCTGGCGAAGTGGGCCGCCAGATCTTCGCCGAACCGGTATCCGCGCCACACGACGTCCGGGAAACGTCGTTGCAGATCCTCGCGCGAGGGCCCATCGCCCACCACGACCTTGGTTCCCTCGACCGGCAGCCGAAGGAAATCCTCTAGGGTCTTTTCAACCGCGACGCGGCCGACATACAGCCAGATGGGTCGGGGCAATGAATAGACGTCGCCATGGCGATTGTTCGGGTGAAACAGGGTGGCGTCGACGCCCCGGGGCCAATGAACGAGCTGCCGCCCCACCCCCCTTTCCTTCAGTTCCAGCAACAAGGCCGCCGAGCTGACCAACGTATGCTCGGCCCTCCCGTGAAACCACCGTACAGCCTCATAGCCCCACTCGAGCGGTACCGGGACGCGTGCGGAAAGGTATTCCGCGTAGCGAGTATGAAAGCTAGTAGTGAAACGCAATCCGTGCCGACGCAGCCAGGCGACTGTGTAGAAGCCCAGGGGCCCCTCGGTTGCGACGTGAATGGCGTCGGGAGCGAACGCGCGGATCCGTGGAATCGCTCGCCACGGGTCACATGCGATCCGAATCTCTCGATAGGAAGGCAACGGGACCGTTCGGTGGGCGTCCGGGGCGACCACCAGAACCTCCACCCCCGTCGACTCCAGGTGCGCCACCAGTCTCACCAGGGTGTTCACCACGCCGTTGGTTTGCGGACGCCAGGCGTCCGTGACCAGCACCAGGCGTCTCAGCGTCCCGGCACCGGCGTCCAGGCCCAGCGGACCCGGGGGAAAGAATCCGCTGACATTTTTTGTCCGTTGCGCCGTCTTTCCGACGCGGCTCCACGGATCACGCTGCATATTTGGCAACACGTCATTCACGCTACAGGCGTCAAACGACGGCCCAATCGCAGTTGTGTGAAGATGCCGTTGAGTATCGCCAACTTTTGCGCGTCGGCGCCGGTCGGCTGGCCACGCGGGCAGTGAATCCCGAGAAAAGGTCGGGCGGTCCCCCGGAACGATGAGCGTTACGTTCAGGTCTGCCACTCACGTCGTCGGCGTGAGGTCCATCGCGGGTCGACTGGCGACTCCCGGACGGACCGGCGACCGCCGTTCCTCCGGCCATGCGGCGAGCCATGCCGGAGCACCGATGACCCGACCCCGGGTGTGAGCGAATACTCGGACACGTCCGAGATCCGTGGAGCTCCCGGCATTGAACACCAGGACCGGCCGCGGATCGTAGCCGAAGAATGTGCCGGCCTGCGACGCGTGCCGATGGCCGTGCAACACCAGATCACATCGGCCCCGCAACGCTCCCAGCAAATCGCCTCCCCGTTCGAGCTCATCTGCGTATGGCCAACCGAGCCACGACGCCAAGCGTTCGGCGGGATGGTCCGCCGGAAGCGGCAAAATGTGGTGGTGTAACAACACCGCGACCAAAGCCTCGGCAGCGGCCAGATCGACCGCCGCGCTGATCGATGCAACATCCTCTTCCGTCATGACTCCGTGGCCCGACAACCAGGCGCGGTTGTGCGGACCGGTCGAATCGAAACGAACCAGGTGCAGTCCTGGAGCTCGCGTGATGGCGACTCGCGCTTCGCCCTGGATCGCTTCACGCAGGTCGTCACCCAGGCGATCGTGATTCCCCGGTACGATTGTCAGGCGATCTCGCTCGGCCAACGGCGCGAAGATCCGGCGGAACAGCGCAAGCTCGCGGGACCGGCCCCGGTGGGTCAAATCGCCAGTCACCACCACGTGGTCCGCGTCCACGGCAACTAGAGCGTCCCGAATCGCGATCGCGCGGCGCTCGGTCTCAAGATTCTTGCCAAGGTGTAGGTCCGAAACGTGGAACAGAGTCCTGGCCTTCATGTCCAAAATGCTAGGTGTCGCGCTTTACGCGACGGGGAACACGCCATGTCGTCCCCGCAAACCTTTGACGACACAACGGTGTCGGCGACGGCAAAGCGCCCCCAGCCGCGGCCGTCCCGACGTCTAGACTGCAATCGCGCGAGTAGCTCCGAATTTCCGGGGCGCAGCTATTCCAGTACAGGAGGCGCGGCTTCGCCGCGCCGGCCAACTACTTAAGCAATCCGAAGGGGGGCTCGTGGGGGGCCTTCCCAGGCCCCCCGCGCTCCTTTACGGACAATCGACGGCGGCTAGAGCGCCCAGGATGGGGTGCTTGCCGGCGGGGATCGGGTTAACGGAGACCAGGCACCGGTTGGCTTCGACGACCAGGGTTTCGAGTGGGACACTCGCGGCCTTCAGCGTCAGCGTGCCCTGTACCAACTTCAACCCACCGCCGAAGGTCGGGGTGCTTTGGACCTCCTCGATGATGGTCGACGCGCCACCGTTCGCCAGTGTCACGCCGTAGGTCTCGTGCGCGACGGTCGCGTCCGGCGGCGAGGAAAGATCGCCGGCGATTGCGTTGTAGTCGAACGCCAGACTCAGTTCGAACTTCGGCGTGAGCTCGAGCCGCGAGACACCGTTCGCGTTGACCGTCAGCTTACCCGAGAAGCGGCGCATCGAATCCGCGTTCAGGTTCAGATCGAAGATGCTGGCGCCCCGAACGCTGACCGCGGACTCGGCAATGCCCACGTCCGTCAACACGATCTGCTTGGCACCGTCGTCCAGGGACAATTTGCCGTACACCCCTCCGATCACCAAGTGCAGATCGTGGTTCGCGATGCCCGTCGCGTGCGGATCCCACGTCGTTGCGAGGTCGGTCGCGCCGAGCCCCAGCTGCAGCTCCGCGGACTTCGAGCCCCCATCGCTGGTGAGGGCGACCACCGGATCGGTCGCGGCGATCTTCACTGAGGCGGAGGTCGTCGTTTGCTGGATGTCCAAACCTTCGAGGATGGCGAACGCGGCGGTGACCTTCTGAACCGCGATCTTCTTCAGCGATGCCCGCACCTTGCCGGCCAACCGCAGGTACATCCCCGTTGGGTTGCCGTCGCCCAGCTTCTGCTGGATGAGGTCGCTCGCTGCCTTGGTCTTGGGCAGGTCGATCTCCGAGGCGACCTCGTCCGAATGAATGATGACCGCGATCAGTTCCAGCCGATCGGGCCCAATGAGGACTGTCAGTCGCGCGCCGTCGCCATCCGCTGTCACGGCGATGCGGACGTCGACCTTCGCGAAATCGTCCGCGCATTTCTGATCCATGGCCGGTATGAAGCCCGGTGGGTCGGTGTCCTGCGACAGACGGCGGCACGTCGGATCGCCATGAAGCAAATATGTCGCCGTGCCGTTCGCCTTGTTCTCGAAGTTGGCGCTGACGAACAACCGCTCTTTCATCAAACGCCGCAGTTCCTCCCCGGCGTTGTCGAAGCGTTCCTGAGTCGTCATCATGGACGGCAACTGCAGGCCCGTCATTTGCTGCGTCAGTTGGGGACCGACCATCGCGCGCATCATCGCGGATGGCGGCATCGCCGACGCCAACATGGGGGCCACGACCGCGCTGGCCGTCGAATTCGTCGACCCCATGACCTTGCTCACCGTTCCGCCGTCGGCGACCGTGAACGCCATGGCCATTCCCGATGCGTGCATGACTTCTTCCGCGTGTGCCGCGGCCTGTCCGGTGAGCGCCTGTTCGTCTATCGCCGGAGAGCCATTTTCACAGGCACCGAGGCCAGCCGCGGCCAGTGTCAGCCAAGTCAAGGAACGGGGTCTACAAGTCATCATCGATGTGTCCTTTCCAATAAGGTGATAGTGGGTAAAGGCGTCGAGGGCGGACGCCGGCGGCAGTGTCCCTTGGGCTAGCAAAAGGCGTGCGCGGGCCTTGGCCGGTGGCGGCACGCCTGCCCCTTCGTCCAAAAACAGGAGGAACTTGAGTGTTTTGCCCGTTCACGACGTGGCCAGGGATGCTCGTGAAACGGGGCGTGCGTGTCGCGATCACGGTGAATGCTTGACAACACTGGCGCTCGAAAACGGAAACCCGATACCCCGGCCCGCTGGCACGACTCCGGTGTAGGCGTAGGCTTTACACCGCCGGAGGCCGCTGCCATGCTGCCCGCCAGCCAAGGGGACGAAAGAGAACAACCGTGAAGATTTACGCCAGCAGCGATCATGCCGGCTTCGAGTTGCGACAAGAGTTGGTTGGCATCCTGCGGGGCCGCGGGATCGACGTGGACGATCGGGGTCCGGTCGACCCAAGATCCTGCGACTATCCCCTCGCGGCGACGGAGGTTGGTCGATTGGTTCGCAACGATCCCGGCTCCCGGGGACTCTTGGTTTGCGGCTCCGGCATCGGCATGTGCATGGCCGCCAACAAGGTGCAAGGCGTTCGCGCGGTGGACGCATGGAACGTCGACTCCGCTCGACTCTCCCGCGCCCACAACGATGCCAATGTCCTGTGCGCGCGCATGGTTTCCAAAGCCGAAGCCAGGGCAATCCTGGACGTGTGGATCGCGACGGCGTTCGACGGTGGGCGGCACGCGGCGCGCGTCGCCCAAATAGACGACAGAGACCAAGCGGTCGCGCCTCCGATCCCCAACCCCTCTGTCTGATTCCCAAAGGAGAGACGTTCCCCATGCCCACGACGACGCTTCACAAGACCCGCGAGCTTGGCCAGAGCATCTGGTACGACAACATCCGGCGGGGGCTGATCGCGTCCGGCGAACTGCAGACGTTGATCGACCGGGGGGTCATGGGCATCACATCCAATCCCACCATTTTCGAGAAGGCCATCGCGGCTTCCCATGATTACGACACCGCGTTGCGTGCGTTGGTCGCCCGGGGCCTTGGGACCACGGCGATTTACGAAGCTCTGGCCATCGACGACATCCGGGCAGCATGCGATCGGCTGTTGTCCACCTACCAGGCGACGGCGGGAATCGACGGCCGCGTGTCCTTGGAGGTCCTTCCTGAACTGGCGGCGAACACCGCGCAGACGATCTCGGAGGGCCTGCGGTTGGCAAAGCTGGTCGACCGCCCCAACGTCATGATCAAGGTTCCGGCCACGCCGGAAGGTCTGCCCGCGATCGCGGCGCTCACCGCGGCGGGGGTCAGCGTCAACGTCACGTTGATCTTCGGCCTCGATCAATACCGGGAGGTCTTCGACGCCTACATCGATGGCCTAGAGCGACGATTGGCCGCGGGTGGCCCCCTGAATGACGTCGCGTCGGTGGCCAGTTTCTTCGTGTCTCGCGTGGACAGCGCGTGCGACAAGCAGTTGGACGAAAAGATCAAACTGGGAAGCGCGGCCCAAAACGCGAAGGCCACGGCGCTCCTCGGCAAGGCGGCGATCGCGAACGCGAAGCTCGCTTACGAGGCGTTCGGGAACGTCGTGAACGGGGCGCGCTGGAAGGCGCTCGCGACTCGGGGCGCGCGGCCGCAGCGACTTTTGTGGGCATCGACGGGCACGAAGGATCCGCGCTACTCGGACACCATGTATCTCGATGGCCTAATTGGAAAGGACACGGTCAACACGGTACCCCCGGCTACGCTTGCCGCGTATCTGGATCACGGGCATCCCGCGGAGACATTGAGCATCGGTGTCGACGAAGCGCGGGCACAGATCGCCGGTTTGACGGAATTGGGAATCGATCTGGACCGAATTTGCCGTGGTTTGTTGGTCGACGGCGTAAGGGCTTTTGCCGCCTCGATGAATGCTCTACTGGGTGTCATCGGCTCACGGTGTGCGGCCATAGCCGAGGAAACTTCCGGCCGACAAACGATCTCGTTGTCGGGGGCCGACGCCGACGCGGTCGCGGCCGCGATTCAAGACCTTGGGTCCAGGCACGCTCCGGATCGGCTGTGGAGCGGCGACGCAACTCTGTTCACGCCCGATCCCGCGCATGAAAAGTCCATTCACAGTCGACTAGGATGGTTGCGCTGCCCGGATTTCATGCGCGCCAAGGTGGCCGAGGTTCAGGCGTTCGTCGCCGAGGTAAAGGCGGCCGGTTTCACCAGGGCGGTACTCCTCGGAATGGGAGGCAGCTCGCTTGGGCCCGAGGTGTTCGCGCGCACGTTTTACGACCACGCGAAGGGGCTGGCCCTGGACGTTCTGGACAATACTGATCCCGAAGCCGTGCGGACGATCGAAAGTGGGGGCGAAAGCGGGGGCGAAGGCGCCGGCGATCTGCGCACGACGCTGTTCGTGGTCGCGTCGAAATCCGGCGGGACGATAGAGATCCAGGCCTTCGAACACTATTTTTGGGACAAGGTGCTGTCCTCGCACGGCGGCGACACGGCCAAGGCCGGGGCGCAGTTCGTCGCGATCACCGATCCGGCCACGCGCCTCGGCCAGTTGGCCGAGGAAAAGCGGTACCGTCGCGTGTTCGTCAACCCGGCCGATATCGGCGGACGCTACTCGGTCCTCTCGTATTTCGGACTGGTGCCGGCGGCTCTGCTGGGCGTCGACATCGCGGCCGTCATCGACCGTGGCGCAACATTGGCGCTGGGATCGGCACCTCACCTCCCCGCCGCCGAGATCGCCGGTTTGCGGTTGGGCGCGACCTTGGGCGCGTTGCATGCCCAGGGCCGGGACAAGCTGACCCTCTTGACCGATCCAGAGATCGGGACCCTCGGCTCATGGATCGAGCAACTGGTGGCAGAATCCACCGGCAAGAACGGCAAGGGCATCGTCCCCATCGATCTGGAACCACTCGGACCGCCCGACGTTTACGGACCGGATCGGTTGTTCGTGTGGACCAGCTTTGGCGACCGCGGAGGTGATCCCAACCTCGGCGCCGGCGTCGCAGATCTGGAGCGAGCGGGCTATCCGGTGATCCGGCTTTCTGTGCCGCGCCGGCCAGATCTTGGACGCGAGTTCTTCAGGTGGGAATTGGCGACGGCGATCGCGGGCAGCTTGATGGGCGTGAATCCGTTCGACGAACCCAATGTGACCGAGGCCAAGCTGGCCACGAGCGCCCTGCTGGCCGTGCAACAAAAGTCAGGCACGTTGCCGGATGCCGACGGCGTGATTGCCCTCACCGACGGCGAGGCCATTCGCCGGCATGTCCTGTCCGCGGGCGCGGGCGATTATGTCGCGTTCTGCGCTTACTTCGTGCGGGGCGAGGCGCGTGATCGCCTGTTGACGGGGCTGCGGACGGTCACGCGCCAGAAGACCCGATGCGCTACGACTTTGGGCTACGGGCCCCGGTTCCTCCACTCCACCGGCCAACTTCACAAAGGCGGCGCCAACAACGGCGTTTTCCTGCAACTGACCGCGGACGTGGTCAGCGATCTCGCGATACCTGGCGAGTCGTACTCGTTCGGTTTACTGCGCGACGCCCAGGCGCTCGGAGATCTTCAGGTCCTGCGACGGCGGGGGCGCCGCGCCATCCGCGTTCATCTGGGTCGAGACATCGAAGGTGGGTTGGAGCGCCTCCTGACGATTCTGTCCGCCGCGCCCTGACGGCCCTCTCCCTATCGACTTATGGTGACGACCCGATGATAGTTCTCGCGGGCGATATTGGTGGTACCAACACGCGCCTCGCGTTGTTCGAGGTCAGCGGCGATACGTACACGCTGGTCATCGAGAAGACGTATCCCTCGGCGTCGCAGTCCAGCCTGAATGCCATCGCCGAAAGATTCCTCGGCGAGGCGCGCGCCGCGATACCGTCGGCGGCCGTGCCGCCGCACCGGGCGTGCTTTGGCATCGCGGGCCCCGTCGAGGGCAACGTCTGTCGCGCGACGAACCTGCCCTGGGTGGTCGACGGTCGCGCGCTGTCACAGCAGCTCTCAATCCCGCACGTCCGGCTGGTGAACGACTTCTACGCGGCCGCCCTAGGCAGCCTGTCCGTGTCGACCGAGGGGCTGGTCGCGCTGGGAGGTGGGCCGCGCGATCCCCGAGGGCCGGTCGCCGTGCTCGGCGCGGGAACCGGATTGGGCGAAGCGTTCCTGCTCTGGTCTCACACCGAAAGTCGATATCAGGTCGTTCCGTCCGAGGGCGGCCACGCCGACTTCGCGCCACGCACACCGCTCGAATGCGATCTGCTGCGCCATCTGGCGGCCAAGTATGGACGCGTGTCGTATGAACGCGTGCTGTCAGGCCAGGGTCTGGTCGACGCGTACGCGTTCTTGAACGAGGAGGCGGCGTTCCGAATGCTGGGGCGATCCGACACGGCCAGTGCAATGGCGGCCGGTGATCCGGCGGCTGTGATCTCGCGTCGGGCCCTCGACGGCAGCGATCCGGTGTGTGCGGCGGCGTTGGCGACGTTCTGCGGCGTGCTCGGCGCCCTGGCGGGAAATCTGGCGTTGGCGCTGCTGACCACCGGTGGGGTCTTCATCGCCGGCGGCATCGCGCCGCGGGTCCTGCCGTTTCTGCAAAAGGGACTGTTTCGTGACGCGTTCGAGCGCAAGGGACGCCTGCAGCCAATCGTCGCCCGCATCCCGGTCTTCGTGGTCACGCA
Source organism: Pseudomonadota bacterium (assembly GCA_017881245.1). Classification (GTDB taxonomy): domain Bacteria; phylum Myxococcota_A; class Polyangia; order Fen-1088; family Fen-1088; genus FEN-1088. Next base: position 13,515 of record JADGRC010000086.1, on the reverse strand, counting down.
CGCCCAGCCCGGTCTGCTCGGCGCCGCGACAGTGGCGGCGGCCCTGTAGCTGACGCGCGGGGTCGCCCCCCGACCTTCGACTCCACAGGCGCATGCAGGCCTTCAGGTATCCTCCCCTGCCGCCGATATCTGTCCCGTGGTGAACGGCCTTAGAGGCGCCGGCGCGGCCCTCGCGATCGGAAGCGATACGCTATCGTTTTCCGAGGAGCGTGATCTCCGCGGCGAGCGCGAGCGGGAACGATTCGGCCGGATGGTCGGACAGTCGCCTCCCATGCGCGCCGTGTTCGAAACCCTAGAGCGCGCGGCCGCCAGCGACGCCACCGTGTTGCTGGAGGGCGAGACGGGAACAGGTAAGGAAGTAACCGCGGAAGCCGTACACCGCGGAAGCCGGCGGCGCGACAAACCATTCCTGGTGGTCGACTGCGGCGCGATTCCTCCCCAACTGCTCGAGAGCGAATTGTTCGGACACGAGCGCGGCTCGTTCACCGGCGCCGTCGGCTCGCGCCAAGGCGTATTCGAGGCTGCCGCCGGGGGCACGGTTTTTCTCGACGAGATCGGTGAGCTGAGCATCGATCTGCAGCCAAAGCTTCTCCGCGTCCTCGAACGTCGCGAGGTCAGACGCATCGGGACGAATCAGCACGTTCCTGTGAACGTGCGCCTGGTGGCGGCCACCAACCGCGCTCTGCGCGAACAGGTGGCGGCGCGAAAATTTCGCTCGGACCTGTACTACCGACTGGCCGTCGTCGAAATTCGCCTGCCTCCGTTGCGCGAGCGCATCTCGGATCTGCCACTTTTGGTTGAGCATATCGCCCGCACGATGGGCGCCCTCGATCCCGATACCGCGCGAACAATTCAATCCCCCGAGTTCCTCGCCAGGCTGTCGCGGCACGACTGGCCTGGGAACATCCGCGAGCTGCGAAATCACCTGGAACGCTGCGTGGCTTTACGAGAGTTCACGCCACCTCAAGCAAGCAATGCCGGCTCGACTCTGGCGACGCCAGAAAACGCGGCGGGAATCGGACGTCCACTGCGCGAGGCACGGGACGAATGGGTGAACAACTTCGAAAAGCGCTACCTCGAAGAGTTGCTGCGCGTCAACGACAACCGCGTCAGCATCGCGGCGCGTTCAGCCGGCGTCGATCGTATCTATTTTTACCGCTTGCTCTGGAAGCACGGTTTGCGCACGCGTGAGTCGTCGATCCGCGAGGACGAGGCGCCCCCAGGCGCGTAGCGACGACATGGCGGCGCTCCCGTTCACGTTTACCGGCGACGAGGCGTTGCTGGACCAGGCCGACCAGGACGTTACGAACCACTCCACGCCTGGACAGCTAAAAACAGCGCCGCGTGCGGCCGCCGAACCACCACCCGAGGCCGCTCCGCGACAGTTGACGGCGCGGGCACTGGTGGTGGGGCTGGCCATCGGCGCGGTGCTGGCCGCCGGCAATGTGTACACGGGCCTCAAATCGGGCTTCATCGACGGGGGGGCCCTGACGGCTGCCTTGCTCAGCTTCACCTTCTTCGCCACGTTCAAACGTTGGGTGCGTCTGCCCTTTGGCCCGCTTGAAAACAACATCGCGCAAACGGCAGCCGCCTCGGCCGCTGTCATGGGCTTCGTCCACGGACTGATGGGAGCGATGCCCGCACGTGCGCTGATGGGTCAAGCCACGCCCCCGTGGGCCTTGTGGACCTGGGGAATCACCCTGGCCATGATCGGAGTGGCGATAGCGGTGTTCCTCCGACGCAAGCTGGTGGTCGACGATGCCCTGCCCTTTCCGACTGGAATCGCGACCGCTGAGCTCATCAAAACGGTTCATTCCAATCACGGCAGCGCCGCGCGGCAGACGCGATTCTTGATCGGCGCGGCGCTGGCGGCAGGGGCCTTGACCTGGTTCCGGGACGGGGGAACGGACCTCATTCCACAAGCGATCTATCTGCCATTGACGATAGGCGGAATATCGGCCGCGTCCTTGACGCTGGGAGTGGCCAGCAGCCCGCTCATGGCGGCGACGGGCATGTTCATCGGCCTGCGCAGTGCGGTCAGCCTGTTGCTCGGAGGGGCTGTAGCCTGGGGAATCGTGGCCCCCATCGCCGTACGATCGGGATGGACAGCGGACGCGAACTACGGGACCTTGACAGCATGGTTGGTCTGGCCCGCGCTGGGGATGATGATGTCGAGCACCTTGGTGCCGTTCGTGTTTGGCTGGCGCGCCGTCGGTCAGGTGTTGACGCGAACCTTGCGCGACGCGCGAAATTCGTTTCGGCCAGGAAAAGCAATCGGCGCGGCGCCGGCGCAAGCGCAAGCACGCTCGGGAATATTCGTGGTCGGGGTGGCTATCGTCACCGTATCGGCGATGGTCCTTGCGTGGACGGGCTGGCGGGCCTTCGGCTTTTCCCCTTACCTGACCTGCGCCGCTCTAATTCTGTCCGTCCTACTGTCGGGCATATGCGCCCGCGCCGCCGGAGAAACGGACATGGCGCCGGTGGGAGCCTTCGGTACGCTCAGCCAAATTCTGTTTGCCCGTGGTGGCACGACCGGGTCGCTTCTTTCCGGTGCGATCGTCTCGGGAAACGCATCCGAGGTGGCCCAGAGCATGTGGGCCTTCCGCGCGGGACACAACCTGCGCGCCTCTGTCCGCGCCCAGGTCGTGGCACAGGTTCTGGGTGCGGTCGTCGGAAGCCTGGTCGTCGTGCCCGCCTATCTGCTGATCATTCGCGTCTATCCACTCGGAACCGAACGGATGCCCGCGGCCTCGGCGGTTTCGTGGAGAGCCACGGCCCTCGCGTTGAACGGCGGGCTCGACGGCTTGCCCTCCCACGGCCTGCAGGCCATAGCGATCGCGTTCGGGATTGGGACTATTCTCAGTGTTCTTGGGCGCACGCGCGTAGGGAATATGCTTCCTTCACCGATGGCGATGGGAATTGCCATGATCACCCCCGTCTCGCTGTCGGCGGCCGCCGCGCTCGGTGCGGGAGCCGTCTTGTTGGCGCGTCGCCGACTCCCGAGGTTGGACGATGGTGACTCCAACGCCCTGGCCGCAGGCCTGCTGGCGGGGGAATCCATCCTGGGCGTCATCATCGCTGCCTTGGCCGCCTGGCGCCTCTAACGCGCCGCAGGTACGCAACTGGTACGCGCGGAAGGCTTGGCATGGCCATTCGCCCACCCATCACCTCGGGCGGGGCACGCCGTAAAGCGAATCGCCTGCTAGGACGCCGCGGCAGTCACGCGGACGCCGAGAACGTTGTCCTGTGGCGCCCAAGCCCCGATGGATGTGACGCCGCCACCAACGATCTCTTTTCCCCCGATCACGTCCTCGGAGTCCTTCGTCTCGGCGTCATCGACGTGTACCGTGATGTTGACGTGAACGTCGTCGTGCGCGCCGCCCCGACCCGACACCCACGCGAAGAGGGTATTCGCCGTCCGGAGTCCCGCGGCCCGGACCAACTTGGCGTCCGCTTCCACGGACGGCAGGACCTTGGCGCCGAGCAGTGCGCTTCCGGTCTGCAGCGGCACCTGCCAGCCGCCTTCGCGCAGTTGCTGTTCGGCGGCGTCCAGAACCGACGAGATGTCATCCAGCAAGTCGTCGCTGTCCGCGTCGACGGTATCCGCCGTGCGAACCTCGACGAAAATGGCCATGGCGCGCGCCTTCCCCGCCGACGCAGGCGCCGTGCGCTTGGGCATCCCGACGGCATCGCGTAACGCCGTGATGAACGCCTTCGCGCTCGGAAAGCGGCGCTCGGGCTGTTTCTCCATCGCGCGCAAGACCACGGCGTCTATTCCCGGCGTGACGGGAGCACTCTGACTCGCGCGCGGGACCGGGGACTCCAGATGCAACCTCTCGATGTCGGTCATCTGCTCGCCGCGAAACGGGTACTGTCCCGTCAGCAGGTGATACAGCACGACGCCAAGAGCGTAGACGTCGGTGCGCGCGTCAATGGCGCCGCCGCGGATCTGTTCGGGTGCCATCGTGTACGATGTTCCGAGCCGGGCGCCCGCCACGGTCAGCCCCACGTCACCCGCGTCGGGATGTATCAGCTTGGCGATGCCAAAATCCAACAGCTTGACGATCTGCTCGCCGCCCCGTTGTTCGACGTGAATGTTGCTGGCCTTCAGATCGCGGTGAACGATACCTTGCGCGTGAGCGGCATCCAACGCCGAGCACACGGGCGTCAGGATCGCCACGATCTCGGTCGGGTGAAAGCGACCGCGCGTGGTGAGCATGGACCGCAGATCCGTTCCGTCAAGGAGCTCCATCACGTAGAATGGACGGCCGTCCGGGAGTTCGCCGAACTCGTAGATGTCGACGATATTGGGATGCTTGATCAAGTTGACGGCCAACGCCTCGCGCAGGAAACGGGCCACCATTTGGGGCGAACTGGCCAGCTCCCGCCGCAGCACTTTCACGGCCGCGCGGCGTCCGAGCAAGCGGTGCTTGGCCTCGTACACGGTGCCACCACCCCCCGACGCCAGCGCCTTTTCGAGCACGTAGACGCCCGCCACCGTCCCCGCCTTGAGGGCGTCGGGATCGGGCTGTTGCGCCATCGCAGTTGCCTGCTGGAGGCCGAGCGCTCGGGTCTTGTCGAAATCGTCGTCGATTTTTGGCAGCACGATTATTCTCGAATGCCTGGAGGCGGCTGGTTCGTGACTGGACATCGGTGGATCTGTGGACGGGGTTTAGAAGCATTCCGTCCCGACGCGGCAACCCGATTGGGCGGGACGGGCCTGGCGAACGATCTCAGCACGGTAGAATGGCGGCTCCCATGATTGACTCCCACTGCCACCTGGATTCGGAGAGCTTCGCCACTGACTTGCCGGCCGTCCTTGCCAGGGCCAGAGCCGCCGGCGTCAAGCGAATGATCTGCATCGGATCCGGGCGCGACATCCACTCAGCCCATTCATCGGTGGCTCTTGCGCGAGCTGAATCCGACGTGTACGCCACGGTGGCAGTCCACCCTCATGACGTGGCGGCAATGACCGAGGCCGATTGGGGGGCGCTCGGCCAGCTGGCGCGCTCACCCCACGTCGTGGCGATCGGAGAAACGGGGCTCGACTATCACTATGACCACTCTCCGCGGGACGCCCAGCAATCGGCCTTTCGTCGATTCGTCGCCCTGGCGCGCGACACGCGACTCCCCGTCGTCTCTCATGTCCGCGACGCGCACGCCGACGCCGCCCATATCTTGCGGGAAGAAGGCGCGCCCGATGTGGGTGGGGTGATTCACTGCTTCACGGGGGGCGTCGACGACGCGCGCTCGTACCTCGAGTTCGGCCACTACCTGTCGTTTTCGGGGATCCTGACCTTCAGGAAGGCGGATGACATCCGGGCCGCCGCCCGTTTCGCGCCGGCCGACCGTCTTTTGATCGAGACCGACGCACCCTACCTGGCGCCCATCCCCTATCGCGGCCAGCGAAACGAGCCTGCCTTCGTCGCGCGCACGCTGGAAGTCCTGGCGGAGCTGCGGGGGATCACCGTCGCGGAAGCGGACCAGATCACGACCGAGAATGCCCACCGCCTGTTCCGATTTCTGGATGACTCACCTTATCCCGTGCCTTCTTATCCCGTGCCTTCGGGCCATTCGACGCATTCGGGTTGACGGTCCGCGCTCGGGGCGACCATACTTTCGACCCTTCGTGGCCACCATCAACCCGATTCGCATTCGGTTGCGTTACGCCGATTTTGAGACGTTCGTGGAGAAGTTCGCGGCCAACGTGACGCGGGGGGGCGTCTTCCTGGCTAGCCGAAACATCCAGGCGGTCGGCACCATCGTCCCTTTCGAAATCCAACTGATCAAGGGCGAAATCGCCTTAGCCGGACAGGGCCGCGTCACGTGGATCAAGGAATTCAACCCGGCGGAACCGAACCGTCCCTACGGGATGGGGGTGCAGTTCATCAGCATCGAACCAACCACCAAACCTATCCTGGCGCGCATCCTCCGCGCCAAGGAAGCGGGCATTCAGCGCCGGGCGACCACGGGACCGCTCACTCCGCTCGATGCCGGCACCGCGGGTCGTCCCCAGGCAGCAGGACAAGCAAGCGCGGCGAACGGAAAACGTCCCGCTGCCCGCGTCGACACGTCGGTCGACTTGGTTGCCGAGTACGGCCTCGATGAGTATGCCGTTCGGCACATCATCGAACGGACGTGGATGACCGGCGCTCGCACCAGCGACGATCTCGCCGATCTCTTGAAACCCGAGCCTGTTGAAAGCGTCACGTTGGCCCAGGCCCTGAGCGAATTGCCGCGCTTGCTGGATCCCCAGTACAGCCGGCGGCGCGCATCGGGGGGCTTCCGAGGAGTGGACGCCGCCGGAGAAACGCGCGGTCGCGTGTCGGAAGAGGGGCGGATCACCTCCGAGACGCTGTCAACCACCGAAACGGCGCGCGCCGCCGAAACAACTTTGGCCGACGGGGGCCACACCACGGACCGCTCGCACGTGAATGGCGTCGAGACGAGCGAACAATTACCGATGGGGATCGCCACGGACGCCGAGATGGACAGGCCGAGCGACAGGGGCGGCCAGGGCGATAGGGGCGACCAGGGCGGCCACGCCTCCACGGGCAGCGCTCTCACCACGGATCTCGGCGACACCACGGACATGACCGGCGCGCGGGACACCGCGGAATCCATTCAGGCCGTTCCCGCGGAGCCGGTAGCTTCTTCCGGCGGCAACGGACGCCCGAGCCGCAAGCGCCGCCGATAGCAGGACGATCGAGCCACGCGAACGCCGCGCACGCCACAATCAGGGCGTGGCCAATCCGCGGCTCACAGACCCAGATTCCTTCTGATTCGGGCGATCGGCTCATCCGTGTCGGGAACGAAAGGACGTCCCGTGATGAGTTCGCACACCTCGATGTAACGGCGCGCGGCTTCGGCCCGTACGGCGTCCGATAGGGGCGGCGGCGGACCGTCGCCTCTGTAACCCTGCTCGATGAGCGTGCGACGGACATACTCCTTATCGAGCCCTCTCGGTTCCAGTCCCTGGTCGAAGCGACTCTGGTAGTCGTCGGCGTACCAGTAGCGTGACGAGTCGGGCGTGTGGATCTCGTCGATAAAACACAAGGTACCGTCTGGCCGGCGGCCAATCTCGTACTTTGTGTCCACCAGGATCAACCCGCGCCGCGCAGCCTCCCGCTGGCCAAAATCAAATACCCGCGCGCACATCGCGGCGGCCTGATCGAACTCGGCGGCGCTAAGCGCGCCCATCTCCAAGATCTCGGCGCGCGAGACAGACCGATCGTGCGCACCCTTCTCGGCCTTGGTCGACGGGGTCAATAGAGCCGCGTGCAGAGGTTGATTTTTCCGCATACCGTCCGGCAAATCGTGCCCGCAGAACTGGCGCAGTCCACCCTGGTAGTGCGACCAAATCGACGTCGATGTCACGCCCGTCAAGTACGCCCGCATAACGAACTCAACCGGCAAAAGCTGGCATTCCACGCCCACCATGACCTGAGGATCGGGCACGCCCAGAACGTGGTTCGGCGCGATGTCCGCCGTGGCGCGAAACCAATACGCCGCCATCTGGTTCAAGACCTGGCCCTTGAAGGGAATCGTCCCCAGCACGACGTCGAAGGCCGATAGCCGATCCGTCACGATGATTGTCCGCCGAGAATCCCTGATGTAACAATCGCGAACTTTTCCTTCGTACTTAACGCCCAGGGTAGGAAAATCCGTCGCGTCCAGCGTCTTGTTCAGTTGATTTTGAATTACGTCGTCGCTAACCATTTTTCACGTCAACCCCTTCGTTCGGTCCTATTCCAACAGAGCGCGGTCGACGATATCGGCCGCGTGCCGCAAGTGGTGACCGAGGTCGCAGGCCCGGTCAATTTCATCGGACGACAGCCGTGCTCGGATATCCGGGTCGGCCGCCAGGAGAGCACGGAACCCCTCGGTCTCGGATTCTGGCACCTGGCCTGCCCCCGAGCCGAGGCCGAGCGCGGATGCCGCCCGCATGGCGTTTCGCTGCACCATCTCGTAGGCGGACTGGCGTGGCAGACCCTTGCGAACCAGTTCCAACAGAATCGCCTCGCTAAAGAAGAGGCCTCCGGTCAGTTCCAGGTTGCGGCGCATGCGATCGGCGTTGATCACCAGGCCGCCGACCAACGACGCGGCCCTGCGCACCATGAAGTCGCAGATCCCGGTGGCGTCGGGGCCGATCACGCGCTCGACCGACGAATGCGAAATATCTCGTTCATGCCAAAGCGCGACGTCCTCCATCGCGGCCTGCTGGTACGACCGCATGAGACGGGCCAGGCCGCACAGGTTCTCTGACAAGATGGGGTTCTTCTTGTGGGGCATCGCGGACGAACCCTTCTGACCTTTGCCGAATGCTTCCTGCGCCTCGCCAACCTCGGTCCGCTGCCAGTGCCGGACAGTGACGGCGATGCGCTCGACGGATGCGCCCAGTCGCGCCAGTGCTTGAAAATAGGCGGCGTGGCGGTCCCGTGACACGATCTGCGTCGGGACCGTCTCGGGGCGCAAGCCCAAGCTACGAAGGGCACGCGCCTCAACGGCGGGATCGAGGTTCGCGTAGGTGCCGACGGCCCCCGCGATCTTGCCCACTGCCACCTCTTCGGCCGCGCGCTGCACTGCCACACGAGCGCGCCCGAGCTCGGCGTAGAAGCCCGCGAACACCAATCCGGCCGTGATGGGCTCCGCGTGGATGCCGTGCGAGCGCCCAATCATAGGCGTCGCGCGATGCTCGGTCGCCCGCGCTCGACAGGCCTCCCGCAGCGCGTCCACGCCGCCCAATATTTCGTGCGCCGCCTCGCCCAACTGTATCGCCAAGGAAGCGTCCAGAACATCGGATGACGTCATTCCCAGGTGCAGCCAGCGCGCGGGCTCCCCCGCCAGCTCCTCGATGTGCGTGAGAAACGCGATGACATCGTGCTTGGTGCGCTCTTCGTGCTCCAAGATGCGTGCCGGATCCAGCTTGCCTTCCGTGCGAGCGCGCACAGCGGCCGCGGTGCCTGACGGGACGGTCGCGGCGTGTTCCATCGCTTCGCACGCGGCCAGTTCCACCCGCAGCCAAATGTCGTAGCGGTGCGCATCCGACCAGATCGCCGCCAAAGACGGTCGCGTGTAACGAGGAATCATGAAGTCGCGGTCGTTCTATCGAAGTCACCGGCACGATTCAAGGCGGCGAGGGGCGCGGCGGCGACCGCGTGCCAAAGTGTCTGCTAGGCCCCGAACAAACCGCGAAGCTGCCTCGCCAGGCGCGTGGCCCCCCGGGACCGCGCCGGGGCCACGAAGATCGTGTCGTCGCCCGCAATCGTCCCCAGGGCATCCGCCAAACGCGCGTCGTCGATCGCGCGGGCCACGGTCGACGCCGCGCCAGCCTTGGTGTGTATGATGACCAGGACCCCGTTTGCGCGCACGGCCTCCACCAAACCGCGCACGGGATCGATTGGCAGCGCGGCATCGTCCCGCGGCACCTGGTAGTGGGGACCCTCTGGTCCCGGCGACCGCGCTATGCCCAGCAGCACGAGATCACGCGAAATCGTCGCCTGCGCCGCCACGATGCCACGCGCGGCCAATTGGCGCTGCAGCTCGTCCTGCGAAGTCACGAACCGGCGTGCCAGGATTTCTCGGATCGCGTCTCGGCGCGCTCCGGCGCCGGCGCGACTACCCGAGGCACGCGATGTGCGGCCGCGGCTCAGGCGGTCACCAGCGTGCCAACGCCCTTGTCGGTGAACAACTCGGCCACCACGCTGTGGGGCGCCCGGCCGTCGACGATGTGCACCGCCTGGACACCACCGGCGAGCGCCCGCAACACCGCCTGCGTCTTGACCATCATGCCCCCCTTGATCCCACCGCCATCGTCGCTCGCCAACCTCATTTCCAAGGCGGCCGCGCTAATTTCGCTGATCAGATTGCCATCGGCATCCAGGACGCCCGCCACGTCGGTCAGGAAGATCAGCTTCGTCGCCCGCACGGCAACCGCGATCTCGGCCGCCGCGACATCGGCATTGATATTGTAGCTCTCACCGTCGCGCCCGAGGCCGACCGGCGAAATCACGGGAATGTAGTTGCGTTCCAAAAGCACCTCCAGAATCTCGGCGTTCACGGTTTCGATTTCGCCCACGAAACCCAGATCCGGCTTGCCTGGCTTGGGTTGCAACTTGCGCGCCGACAGAAGATTGGCGTCCTTCCCCGAAAGCCCGACCGCTTTTCCGCCCAGGGAGTTCAGAAGCCCGATGATCTCCGTATTCACCTTCCCGGTCAGGACCATCTCGACGACACGAACGTCATCGGCGGTGGTGATCCGTTGTCCATCAGCGAACTCGGTCTTGTGTCCCAGCCGCTCCAACGTCCGTGTAATCTCGTGTCCACCTCCGTGAACGACGATGGGTCGCAGCCCGGCCGCTTGAAGCAACACCACCTCCTGCGCAAAACTGCGCTTCAGTGCGGGATCCACCATGGCGGCGCCGCCATACTTGATCACCGTGCGCTTGCCGGCGAACTTGCGAATATAGGACAACGCCTCGACCACCAACCCGCGATTCATGCCTCCGGCCGCGCCGCCGCCCCCCGGCCCGATTGCCGAGGCGGAAGGCCCAGCGGCTATGGCCCCCGCGTAGTCCGCGTTGATTCGCACATAGTCGTAGGTCAGGTCGCAACCGAGCGCCTGGGCCGCCGCAGGTCCCGCGCCGAGATCAAGACGCACGGCAATCTCGTTCTGCCGCATGCGCGCGTTCAGGGCCTCGCGATCGAAAGCGACGGGGCCCCCCCCGGCATATACGGAGACTCCCTGGATCTGGAGCGCCACCAGGGACGCATCGAATGAAAACCCTCGCGCGCCGATGCGCGCGCCCAACGCCGCCAAGATGCGTCCCCAGCACGGATCTCCGCCGAAGACCCCCGCCTTCACCAAACTTGAACCGGCCACCGCACGCGCCAGTTCGCGGGCGAGGCTCCGATCGGGCGCACCACCAACATCGACCACCAGCAACTTGGTCGCGCCCTCTCCGTCCGCCGCGATCATCCGGGCCAGCGTGCCGCACAGATCGCCGAGCACACCACAAAGACGATCGAAGTCCGGCCCCGGACCCTCGATAGCGGGCGCGCCGGACAAACCGTTGCAGAGCGCAATGACGCTGTCATTCGTCGACATGTCCCCGTCGACGGTGATGGTGTTGAACGATTCGTCAACGGCCATCTGAAGCGCCGACTGCAGCGCCACGGGTGATACCGCCGCGTCCGAGGCGATGAAACACAACATGGTCGCCATCTGCGGATGGATCATCCCCGAGCCCTTGGCCATGGCCGCGATCGCCACGGTCTTGCCCCCGATGGAGATCTGCCGCGTCGCGATTTTCCTGGTCAGGTCCGTGGTGCGGATCGCCTCGGCCGCCGCCGTGAACGCAGCCTCGTCCGCGCCAAGCGCGGCGACCAAGGCCGGGGCCGCGGCACGAATCTTCTCGATCGGTAACCGCGTCCCGATACCGCCAGTGGACGCAGTCAGGATGTCGACTGCGGATGTCCCCAACGCCGTGGCCACGGCCGCCGCCATGGCACGCTCGTCGACCGCGCCGACGGGGCCGGTCAGGGCGTTCGCGTTGCCACTGTTGGCGGCGATCCCCCGCAGGGCGTCCGCCGGCAATCGACCGGCCGCGTACGCCACCGGCGCGGCACAGAAGCGATTGACGGTGAAGACGCCGGCGGCGGTGGCCGGAACATCCGAGACCACGAGGGCCAAATCAAGGCGGTCTGATTTGATTCCAGCCTTGACGCCCGCGAACTTGAATCCCAGGGGAAGGTTCATCTTAAGGCATGCTCCCGAACAGAGAATCCAGCCCGGCGGTCTCGTCCCAGCCGAGCATCAAGTTGGCATTCTGAACCGCCTGCCCGGCGGCTCCCTTGACGAGATTGTCAATGGCGGCAAAGCCAACCGCCACCGTGCGATCCGGGTCCGCGTCCGCGCCCATCAGCGCCCGATTGGTTCCGACCACCGCTTGCAGGCGAACGGCATCTGGCGAAGCCGCCCGCAAGAACGGCCGCGACTGTACGAACGACCGAACCGCGGCGGCGGCATCGGTGCCGGTCCTTCCCGGACGCAGGCGACCGTACGCCGTCGCAAGGATGCCCCGTCGCGTCGGCAGCAGATGCGCCGTGAATGTCACCGGCGCGCTGCCCGCTCCCGCCATGGCCAACGCGCGCTCGATCTCAGGTGTGTGCTGGTGCTTCAACACCCGATACGCGCGAAAATCACCTTCGACCTCCGAGAACGACATCTCCTCGTTCCCTTTTCGACCTGCGCCCGTCGTGCCGCTCTTGGCGTCGATGATCAGACCTTCCCGTTCGATTACCCCCGCTCGCAAGAGCGGCAGCACGGCCAGAGCCGAAGCCGTCGAATAACAGCCTGGGTTCGCGACCAGGCCGGCCGTCCGCAGGGCGCTCGAATTCTCGGTGACCTCCGGCATGGAATAAATCGCTGTCGCCAACAAGTCGGGACGACCATGCGCAAATCCATACCAACGCGGATAAAGCTCCGCGGCCAGGCGAAAACCACCCGACAGGTCGACGACGCGCGCGCCCGCCGCCAGAACCTCACCCGCCAACGCAATCGAGACCTCGGCCGGCGTACACAGGAACACGACGCCGACTCCTGAAAACGTGGACGAAGCCTCGGACTGCGAAACACAGCGAACGTCACAAGCCATCCCCCCAAGGGGCAACATGTCGCCGAGGGAGCGGCCCGCCCATTTGTCGCTAACCGCCGCGACGAGCTTCATTCCCGAGTGCCGCGCCACGATGCGCGCCAATTCCATCCCAGCGTATCCTGATACGCCGACGATCCCGACCGGGAGGGGACTATTCATTGCGCGAATAATTATTCATTCGCAAGGGCCGGTCAATTCGAAACGGCCGAAATGGCGGAAACCGCCGAAACCGCCGAGACCGCGGCCGGCTCTTCTTGGCCTTCGGGCGGCGGAAGATCGGAGTCCTCGGACGGAAGATCCGCGCCCTCCGGAGGAAGCCCCCGCCGCGCTCTTTGCGCCAGCGCGCGCAAAATCAAAGCGAACGCGCCCAGGATGATGATGCTCTGATACGTGTAGACGAGATCCGACCAATTGGACAGCGTCCAGACCTGGATGATCCCCATGGCCAGAACCAAGACCGACACTCCCGCGAACAGGGTCCGACCCTCCGGCTCCATCAGGGAGCGCCCGGGCCCGCCTCTCGTCGCCAGGAGCGGAACCAAGAAGACGTAGTGGCAGTAGTAGTTTGCGGGATAGAAGAACACCGGGACCATCATCAAACCGGTGATGGCCGCCTGATCCAGGCGCATCCGCCGGCACGCGAACAATCCCGCCGCAAAGAACGCCAAAACCGCCAGGTAGAACAAGGGCTTTCGACGGGCAAAGGTTTCCCTTTGGGTATCTTGCCAGGCCGACCACGGTTCCAGACGCTTCTCGTCGGCGGCCCTTTGGGCGGTTTTTTCCGGCGAGAAGGCCACCAGGTTGCGGATGCCAACGTGATTCGAGTTGGGCTGCTCGGCGTGCATCATGATCTTCTTCG
>JADGRC010000085.1 GCA_017881245.1 Pseudomonadota bacterium | reverse complement strand
CGCTCGGGGTGCGCGTGAACATGGTCGCGCCCGATGCCGTCTTCTCCCACGGCAACAAGCGTTCCGGTCTGTGGGCAGCCGTCGGCCCCAATCGCATGAAGGCGCGCGGCCTCGACGAGCGCGGGCTGGAGGACTACTACCGCTCGCGCAACCTGCTCAAGGCGCGCGTGACCGCGGAGCACGTGGCCGCCGCCGTGATCTTCTTCCTGACCCACCAGACACCGACGACAGGAGCCACCATCCCCGTCGACGGCGGTCTGCCCGACGCGACGCCCAGATAGACGGTCAGGTGACCGCGACCGGACTATCTTTCGTCCAGGTCGTCTAATCGAGGGGCATGGCTTCGCGGGGATCCGGATATTCACCACAGAAGAACTGTCCATCCATTGGACAGTTCTTCAGCGCATCGAGCGCAGGTACATCACGGCTCGCACCAGCAGCATCGCCAGGCTCCACACGGCGAGGCCGATGAGAATCTTCTTCTTGAAGGTGGATCGTGCGGCGAATGGCCGATTTCTCCGCGCCCAATCGAAGTAGTCGTCGAGAGCCTGACCCTTGATCGTGGGGCCGTGCCGTCGGGCGAACTCGTCGCGAACCGCCGCGTAGCGATCCGGAGCTTGACGCCGATCGATGTGGGTCAGGATGTCGAAGAGTTCGTCGTCGGAGCGGCTGGCAAGATCATCGGGAAACTTCAGCGGCTCGTTGTTTCTGATTGGCATGGTGTGTTCGCGGGGTGGTTGACTGAAGAACTGTCCATCAATTGGACAGGTCTTCTGAAGCCGAGCCAAGGGCTCGGCCGCAGGTGGGGTGAAGTCCGCGAATTTACTTCGCGGACGAGGGGCGGGTCGCGACCCGCCCCTCCCAAATCTCTCAAGACGGGTCCATTTATGGACACGTCTTGAGCAGCTTCCTGTCGGCGGGTCACCTCCCATCGAGTGCCCCAGCTTGATAGCGACGGAGATCCTGGATGGTCCCCGTGGGTTGGGTCAGGATGATCGCTTCGCCGATCGCCGAGCCACCGAATGCGTTCAAGGCACCGGTGCCCCAGTGGTGATATCCGACGCCCAAGAACAGACCGACGCCGACATTGAGCAGCACGTTGCCGACGTGCAGCCACCAGCGCTGTCCGTCGGCCTGGTTCTTGGCATCGCGAACCAGACTCAGCTCCGCGCCGGCGAGTAGCCGGCAGAGGTTGTCCGTGCTCGCCCCGGCGGCCACCTCGGCGTGCAACTTGCGCGCGTCGTCCACCACGTCGAGCGGTGCGATCAGAAGCGGCACGATGCCCACGATGGTGGTGCTCGCGCCCACGTACCAGTCGATGCGGTCGCTCTTCGCGACAAAGGGCAACGGTGCCAGGTTGGCGACCGTGGCCACGATGATTCCGGTGCCCCAACCCCAGGTCCAGATTCGTGCACGCCGTGCGGTGGTTGAGAGATGGGCGTCGATCCAGCTCAGCCGCGCCTCGCCGTCGATAGCTTCCAGTGTCTCGCCTCCTCCGGCGCCGGCTGGACAGCGGGTCGCGCCCCGCGCAGGGGAACCCGCGAGCCCGAACATCAGGGCGACGGAAAGCCAGAACGTCAATCCTGCCCGGCGTCGCCCAAGCCGCAGCCGTGCGCTCTTGCCCTTGATGACCAGCGGACCGACGTCCATCCGCCGCATAGTACGCCAAATGCTCCGGCGGTCGCGCTCATCCGCCTGGTTTGCTTGAGAAGCCGCCGAGATAGTCGAGGGGGCAGGAGAGCAACACTTAGAAGAACTGTCCATCAATCGGACAGTTCTTCAGCAGCCGAGCCAAGGGCTCGGCCGCAGGTGGGGTGAAGTCCGCGAATTTACTTCGCGGACGAGGGGCGGGTCGCGACCCGCCCCTCCCAAATCTTTCAAGACGGGTCCATTTATGGACACGTCTTGAGATCGTCTGTCGCCCGCGCATCGTTGCCCGGTTTTCGCCCGGCTTTGCGGTAAGCTTGCTGGCATGACGATGTTTCTCCTCACGATCGTGTTGGCCGCCGGGAGCGCGGCCGCGCCGGCCGCTCCGCCCGCGGGTGACACGCCAGATCTGCACGCCATTCTCGAACGCATGCAGAAGCGTTACGACGAGGCCAAGGATTTTCACGCCCGCTTCACGCAGAACTACAGCCGCGCGGTGGTGGGCCGGGCCACGGTCTCGACGGGGACCATCACTTTCAAGAAGCCGGGCCGCATGCGCTGGGACTACGACAAGCCCGAGCCGCGCATGTTTCTTTCCGACGGCAAGGTGCTCTGGCTGTACGAGTCGGCCGAGAAACAAGCCTTCAAGCAAGAGCTCAAGACCTCGCAGTTGCCGGCGGCGCTGGCGTTCTTGATGGGCAAGGGGAAGATCACCGACGAGTTCGAGGTTTCGTTCGCGAAGGACAAGAGCCGCGGCCGCCCGGGAGATCACCGGCTTGCGCTCTCGCCGAAGCAGCCCCAGTCGGCATACAAGTCGATCCTCTTCATCGTGGATCCGAAGGAGTTTCTGGTGCGCGAGAGCGTGCTGGTCGATGCTCAGGGCAACACCAACCATTTCGTTTTCGACGGCCTGGCGGTGAACACCAAGGTCGCGGATTCGGTGTTCAAATGGAGCCCCCCGGCCGGCGTTCGTGTCGTCGACACCGGCCAGATGGGAAAGTGACGGTCTTCAGCGCGCGGCGGGGTAGACGACCGCGGTCGCGCCCGGGCGCTGGGTCGCGTAGGCGAGCTTGATCCAGGCGTCGCTGGGTTCGTCGTTGGTAATGCGGATCTCGTCGAGGGTGCCCGAGAAGAAATTGCCGGCGGGGACAGACGCGTCGATGCCGACAGCTGGCGATGACGAAAGCGGCTCTTCCCCGAAGCGCCAGTACCTGTTGTAGGTTTCCCCGCCGCTGCTCGTCGGATCGTCCGCGATCGATTCGCCGTCCACCATGAGGTACTGCCCGCTGTCCGAGAAGCGCGCGACGACAAGGTGCCACGCACCATCGTTGTAGCCGGTCAGGCTGGACACGGTTGCGCGCGCATCTCCGAGGAGGACGGAGAACGAGAGCCGCCCGCGCTCATCTATCCAGATCGCGCGGTCGAAAAGCGGGTCGCTTCCCAATTGCCTGCTCGCGAAACCGGCGATGCCCGCGCGCGTGGTGCCGGTGGTCTTGAACCACAGCGAGATGGAGAAGGTTTGCGGGCTCAGGACCCGCTTCGCGGTGGCCAGGTAGGCGCCGTCACCGCCGAGAGCGAGACCCGGCCCGGCAATCCCGTCCGCATGCACCGCGCCTGCGGGCAGGTTCTGCACCAGGCCGGTGTTGGCCTGGCCCGACGAATCTCCCAGGTGCGCGGCCTGGCCATCCGGGTCGCCCGTCATGTGCAGAACACAGGCAAAGGCCCCGAACACCGACGGTCCGGACGAAACCGGCGCGGCCAGGGGATCGCCCCAGTACATGAGGACGAAATTGTCGTCGCTATCGCCCTCGATGCGAGGAACCAGGACCCACACCTCCGCTACGTACTTCTCGTCGTCCCAGTGCTCGATCTCGTGGTGCAGGCTTGCGCCGCCGGAATCCACGAAGCGGATGTCCGCACCGTCGTGGCGCGCTTGCGCGAAGGTGAAGTTCGTCGCATTCAGTCGAACCAGCAGGGGGAAATCGGCGACGGCCTGCTTGATGCTCGCGCCAGCGGAAGTTGTGTCGATACCGATTCGCATGGCGTGGGCCCAGTCGGAACAGGCGCCTTGCGTGCATGCTCCCGACAGACACTGCGCGGATGCCTCGCACGCGGATCCGCCAGCCAGGCCAAGTCGGGCCTCGGGCAACCCCGCGACGGCAATATCCTCTCCAGGCTCGGGCGGTGCCCCATCCGGGCCAGGCGCGCCGCCATCAACGACCCGGCCGCCACCCCCGCAACCCAGCAAGAAGAAAGCATACAGCAGGTGAACGTGCCGCCTAGAGCGCCGAACGGTTTGAGGGACCGAGTGAAATTGCGCAGTTGCGAGGTGCCCAAGGCGCGAGGAGGGAGAATACTCGATGTATTTGACCGACGAGCAACGCAGGGACGCGACGCAAATGTGCGATTTCACGACGGGAGTCAAACCGTTCGGCGCTCTAGTGGGTCGCGACCGACCGGGCGCTGGCGCCATCCCTAGCGCTTTCCCTCGCCGTGAGAAAGGTAGGCGAGGATCACGTCGTCCAGGCTTTGATCGGTGACGAACGAACTCGGGGATGCTTCCTGCGCCCCGCGTCTGGTATCCGCCGTGCGCGGCGCATGAGCTGCGTCGGTGCTGGGCGTAAGTGGGCGAGGCGGGGGTTCGGCTTTGCGGCTCGCGGTCGAGGCGGCCACATTGACGTGGCTGCCTTCCTTGACGACGTACGGACTACCCGACACTGGCCGCCGGCGGACCAGAGTGGTGGAGGCCTTGCGCGTGGAGACCGTGGCGGGTGCGCCTACCCCCACCACGACCTGGCGTTGCACCACGACCGGCGTGGCGGGACGGGCGGGAACGGGACGCGAGCTGGCGGCGGGGCGGGCTTGGGGCGGCGCTTCCGCGGCCTCGATTATCGGGATCTCGCGCGAGGGACGCCGGAATGTGTATGTTCCCGGTCCGGGAAGCGAGGGCTTGGTGAATCGTACGGAAAGCGGCTCGGGGGTGCGCGCTCGCTCGGCTGGAAGCACGGGAAGCGCGTCGAGATCGAGAACGTCAGCGTCGGGGATGGGCGGTGGCGGGCTGGCTTCTGGCGGGGCCACTTCTCCCACCGGCGAGGGCACGGGGGATTCCTGGTCCGGGGCGAAGAAGTCCTGGGCGGGGAATGCTTCGCCGCGCTGTGAAAAGAAGCGCGCGATGCGTTCGTCGTAGGACGACTGCTTGAGTTCCTTGAGGATGGCCTTGTGCTGGGCCTGCATCATCGTTCGCACGTCCTCCTCGGACGTGCTGGGGTCGTACTGGCCGCGCTTGCTG
>JADGRC010000084.1 GCA_017881245.1 Pseudomonadota bacterium | reverse complement strand
TTGCGGTCGCGATGCACGAAGTCGGTGACGTCCCGCTCGGACCATTCGGCGAAATCCTTGTGGTAGCCCTCGGGCACCTTGCCAAAGGTCCACTCATCAAACGCCTCAGCCATGACCAGAAATCCCATTCGGTCGCAGAGGTCAAGGAATTCCGGTGCGGACGGGTTGTGTGATGTGCGGATCGCGTTCACGCCCATCGCGCGGAGGGCCGCAAGCCGGCGCTCCCATACGCGTTCGGGCACGGCTGCGCCAAGCCCGCCCGCGTCGTGGTGCAGGTTCACCCCGTTGAGCTTGAGATGCCGCCCGTTCAGCAGGAAGCCGCGATCCTTGTCGAATGCGATGGAGCGGATGCCGAACGGTGTGGTTGTCACATCGAGTGAGCTGGTCCCGTCAAGCAGTTCCGTGCGCAGCGTGTAGAGGTGTGGTCGCTCGACCGACCACAACTGTGGGGCTGCTACGCGCAGGTGTTGTTCGATGTCGGCTTGCTGGCCGGCGACCAGCGCGAACGCCGTGTCCCGTCGGGCCACTTCGCGGCCGACGCTGTCGACGACCACCGCGCGGAGCGTGCCACGGCGCGGTGCGGCGAAGTCGTTCTCGATCCGGGTCCGGACCACCACCTCGGCGCCCGTCGAGTCCGCCTTCGGGGTGGTCACAACGGTGCCCCAGTGCCCGATGTGGAGCGAGTCGGTGAGGGTGAGCCAGACATGCCGGTAAATGCCACTGCCCGAGTACCACCGGGAGTTGGGCTGGTGCGAGTTGTCGACGCGCACGGCGACCACGTTGATCCCGGGAACCAGATGGCGGGAGATGTCATACGCAAAGCTGATGTAGCCGTACGGGCGTCGACCCAGATGGACGCCGTTGATCCAGACATCACTGTTCATGTACACGCCGTCGAACTCCAGCTGCGCTTCCAGACCTCGCGTGCCGGGGGGCATGCGAAACGCCTTGCGGTACCAGCCGATGCCTCCGGGGAGGAACGCGGCCTGTCCTCCGCCCGGCGCGTCCCGCTGCATCGTCCCTTCAATGCTCCAGTCATGTGGCAGGTCGACCTGCCGCCAGCGGTGGTCGTCAAACGCGGGCCGTTCGGCCCCCGCGGGATCGCCGAGGTAGAACTGCCACCCCGGATCCATGGAGAGCCGCTGCCGGAGGGCAGCGGGGGATCCGGCTGGTGCCGCACTCAATGCCACCACCAGCACTGATGCCCAGCGGTTCATCTGCATGTCCAGGTTCCTCCCATTCTGACACTGGCCACCTGCTCCCGTCTCCCGGAATGCGGCGCTACATTACCCCTTCCGGTTTGTGTCGGGCTCGCCTTCCATGCTGGAGTGATGCTGATGCGGAATCGATTCTCCGCGGTAGCGACTTGCCTCATGTTGGTGGCGGCGTCTCCCGCGATCGTCAGGTCGGCGCCGGCACAGGCGCGAGTCGCGGCAACGGACACTTCGTGGGTCAGCCACAGTGCAATCTATGAAGTATTCGTCCGAGATTTTTCCCGCACTGGCGATTTTCGCGGGGTGATCGGGGGACTGGATCGGATCAAGGCAGTTGGGGCCAACGTCATCTGGTTGATGCCAATCTATCCGGTCGGGATTGCCAATCGGAAAGGCACGCTCGGCTCTCCCTACGCCGTCCGGGACTATCGCGCGGTCAATCCCGAGTTCGGCACTGTCGCCGATTTCCGGGCGCTCGTGGCGGCCGTCCACGCCAGGGGAATGAAGTTGATCATCGACTGGGTGCCGAACCACACCGCTTGGGACAACGTGTGGACCAAGCAGCATCCTGCCTTCTACGTGCGCAACGACAGCGGTGGCCTGACGGTACCCCGAGACGACAAGGGGAAGCTGACCGACTGGACCGATGTGGCCCAGCTCGACTACCGGAATCCGGAGCAGCGGCGCGCCATGATCGACAACATGCGCTACTGGCTGGTGGAGTTCGGCATTGACGGCTTCCGCGTGGACGCCGCCGGTTTCGTGCCCGACGACTTCTGGCAGGAGGCGTTGCCCCAGCTTCGTGCCGCGGTCAAGCGCCCGATCCTGCTCCTCGCGGAGTGGGGCGACGTCAAGATGCACCGGTTCGGCTTCGACTACACCTACTCCTGGGATTCCTACGCCCGTCTCAAGGTGGTCTGGGGGGGCGCGCCGGCGGCGGCGTTCGTCCAGCAGGAACTGGCCGATCTCAAGACCGTGCCTCGCGGCGGGATGCGTCTGCGCTTCACGACCAATCACGACGAAACCGCCTGGGACAATCCGCCGGTGGTCCGCTTCACCACCGTGGCGGGCGCGCGCGCGGCGTTCGTTGCGATGGCGCTGTTGCCTGGTCGGCCACTCATCTACGATGGCCAGGAAGTGGAAAGTCCCCAGAAGCTCCCGCTCTTCGAGCGCGAGCCGATTGTCTGGAACCAACCTCATGCGGCCGAGGCGCGGGCCTTTTATCGACGCGTCGTGCAGCTGGCGCGTACCGACACCGCATTCATCGCTGGCGACTTCGGCGCCGTTGAAACGAGTGCCACCAACGACGTGATCGCCTACCGGCGCGGGCGCGACGTCGTGCTCGTGAACTGCCGCAGTCGAGCGGTGCAATTCACGGTGACGGGCGTCGATCTCTCCGGCGCGGTGGACTTGCTGTCGAAACGGGCCCAACACAGTGGCACGGT
>JADGRC010000083.1 GCA_017881245.1 Pseudomonadota bacterium | reverse complement strand
TCCGGCGCCTCTACCGGCGACGCCCGATGGCTGCTCACCTCCCCAGGATGGTCCAGCGGACCAGTTGCGTACCCAAATCGTGGCGGCGATTCAAAGCGGCGCGCAGACGGTAAACGGGGACATCGACAGCGAGGTAGCCGAGCTGAGAACTCAGTTTGGAGGTAAAGGTGGTCTTGGCCCCGAAGTGAACGAGCGGATGAGGTACATGATCGGGTGGTCCGCGTGGAACACGACCGGTCTGGCGAGCGCTGCGGGTTCAGGCGCAGATCGCCTTCACGGTTGTCGAGCGGGTCGTGCCGGCCTGGTGTACGCCGCCGGTGTTTTCGCCGATGGCGCCCCCGCCTTTGCCAAGATCCGAGGTTCAGGTGTTTATCCCTTGCATGAACAAGCTCATGGGGACTTCGCTGCTCCTGCTCGGAGCGGGCGGGGCGATGCGCGCGGTGCGGGTCGGCGGCCATTCGGGGCTGGCGGCGGCAGTGAGCGTGGAAGCAGACGCCCGAACGCGCCGGACATCGCGGCCGGCAAGGGTGATCTGGAAGCCGAAGTCACCGAGCTGCGCCGACGCTTGGCGCCTCGAGCTGGACGAGGCCGCGCGCTGGCCCGCCTCGGCTGAGGCCTTGCGTGCTGCGGCCGTCGCCGCTGCCGATAAGGCGGAGCTCAAGGTGCGCCTCGACAACATCCGGAGACATTACACGCCCGACGACGAACCGTAGGTTGTCAACAACAGGGTTCGGGTATTTACGTCGCCGACCGAGGATCTTACGGTGATACCGGACGCAACAAGGGAGAACGCCATGAAAACACCACCAGAGTCCGTCTGCCGCTACGTGCCAAGTCAGGATCGCCAGCGCAACCCATTCTTCGCCCGGCTGTTGGCCGCCGCGGGTGTGGCGTCCATGGTGCTACTCGCCAGTGCTTCGTACTCGTACGCCTCCCTTTACCAGGTGTACACGAGCTCGACTTCAGCAATGTCCATCAACGCAAGTGACGGCTATTGCAGCCTAGCCGAAGCCATCGCTTCCGCGAACGCCGGCCATTCGAGGTACAATTGTCCGGAGCTTTCTTCGGACGGTGAGCAGGCTATTCAACTCATTGAGGCGGCTGGCAAGCCATTTGCTAACTACCACTATAATATCACGTCGTTAACAATAAATTCACCGTACGGGGGGGTTCGAATGTACGGCAACTCGGACACTAGCCGTGCTTTCATCGACTCAACCGGGCCCTCAGGAATAATTGTGCAGTCCGGGTCGCGCGCGTTTATATCTTTTGTCAATTTCACATTTACCGGGGGTAGCGCTGGCGGACGGCCGATGGAAAACTACGGTATCCTTGAGTCATACAGCGTGACATTCGCCAATGGAAACGTGACTACTCACCCCAACGGGACCGGTGGTGCGATTTACAACGCAGGGACTATCGATTTCATGCAAGATACGATAATCAAAAATAGTCACGCGAAGAAGGGCGGCGGGATCTATAACTTTGGTGGGTCCGTCGGTGGTTTGGAACGCGTTACCATAAGTGGCAATCAGGCGACCACGGCCGGCGGCGGTATCTACAACGCGAACTCGCCGTCGTCACTTGGATCGATCAGCTATATACAAAGACTGTTGATTGATTCGAACCGCGCTGTGACCGGCGGCGGAATATTCAACAAGGGCACTGTGTTCCTGGAAAACACGACGATTTCTAACAATGTCGCCTCTGGAACGGGTAGCGGGGAGGTCGACAAGTACAACAATACCTGCGACGGGATGGGTGGTGGTATCGAGAGCATTTACGTTAATCTCACCATCGGAGTGAGCTACACGGAGCTATTTGGCGGCACGATCTCCGGTAACAGCGCCAGTTCCTCCTATCGCGGCGGCGCCATTGGCGGCGATCGGCTTGCCGAGATCATCGACCCTGTGACCTTCTCCGACAACGGATCGCTGCAGTGTCGTTGGGCAACGGCGACGAACCGATATGGACTGATCACTGGATGTCCTTAGCAAATCCTTGGTAAGCCGAAGTCAGGCCTGGCGAGACGCACTCCCCTGAATCCGTCGCCGTCACGAGGATGGCCGACGGATTCCGCGGCGGCGGCTCCGGGATATATAGTGATAGTTTGTGGGCGTGGACCTGTTTCCATCGGCGTCCGTACCCGATCCGTTCATCGGTCGGACCCTAAACGGACGCTATGACGTGCTGGCGCGGCTGGGCGTCGGCGGCATCGTGGTTCAGGAAGTCCTGCAGGGAAGGCGCGACGACGGGCATACGCTCGAGCTCCAGCACCACCTGGCTACCTGTGGTTGGTCGGAACCGGTCTACCCCGAAACCTACGTCTTCCCTTGCGAGACGCCGGCCGTCTTCACGTTCTTCGAGCCCATCCATCACCGGGCGGGCGGGGTCGCGCATTGGCCTTTCGGCGGCAACGTCTCGTTCGCCTCTTCGACATCGTTCGCGGCAAGCCCCTACGGCTAGCCGGTGAGGCCGGACAGCGGAGCTGAGGCCGCCAATCCCGTTTCGCCGAAGGTGCTGACGCTGACGCCCATGGCGTTGGCGAGGGAGATCAGAACGGAGGTCGGGTTGGTCTTGGGAAGCTGCAGCCAACGACCCATGTTGAAGTATCCGCCCGTGCCACCCAGGATGATGTTCGGAAGCGCGAAGTTGGCGTGCGCATTGCCGTCGCCATGCCGGTTGAACCAGTAGATGGTGGTCTCGTCGAGCACCGTGCCCGTCCCCGTCGCGGAGGGAATGGCGGCCAGACGGTCCATGAGGCCGGCGACCTCGCCAGCGATCCAGGTGGACATCTTCGCATACTTGTCCAGCTTGGTGGAATCTCCCCCGTGGTGCGAGACGAAGTGCAGGGGATCCGTGAACCCGAGCCATGGCATGCGCAGTCCGCCGGCGTCGCCGCCGCCGGGATATCCGAAGCTCACCGACGCCACCTTCGTCAGGTTGCACTGAAACGCGGTGGCGATCATGTCCATGTAGAACGGGCTCAGGGCCTGAGCATCCGCGCCGGTACTGATGGACATCTGATCGGTCGGCACGGTTGCCCGTTTCGGCATTGTGCAGCTCGTGCTGGGCGGCTGGTCGGTCGTCGCGCCCTGCAAGCGCTTTTGCGCGCGCGTTTCGTAGGTGTTCAGCGCGGTCAGATGAGAGTCGAGCGCCTTCTGGTCGGTCGCGCTCAGCGTGGGACGCAGCTCCGCAAAGCGGGAATTCAAGAAGCTCGTGATTCCGTTCAGCTTGGCGAGCGGGGCGGTCGACGACGTGGTGGTCGTGGTCATTCCCGTCGCGCTCCCGAACATATGGTTCCAAGCGTCATTGGCGGTAGCCAGTCGTTTGAGCGGGGTACCGTCGTCCGCGTAGTTAATGTCCGACGGCGTGTCGCCCCCGACGGGATGAATCCCGAAGTTCAGGGACGAGAACGGACTCTCCTTGGTCACATTCTTGGCAATGAGCTGATCGATGGAGGGGCCCGCGTCGAGCTTGTTGACGGCTGTCGTCTGGTTCGACAGGTATGGGATCCCGAGCGTGCCGGTGCAGAACTGGCCGGTGCAGGTGTGACCGGCGCGAGCGGTGAGCGTCACGGGCGCCTGGTGCTGGGCCACGGACGTCGCGTAGGTGAGGCCGGTATTCGACACCAGCGCGGTGCCGTTCATCTGCGGCCCGAGGATCAGCATCTTGTCCTTGTACTTTTGGAACGGCGCCAGAATCGAGCTCAACGTGTAACTGGACATGGTCCCCGAGGGCCAGAACGCATTCTGATTCACGCCGTCCGGCGTGTAGCAGAAGACGATGAACTTCGATACCTTCCCCGCAGTTTGGGCCCGCGCCGACCGCTCGAACAGCTCGAGCCCCGGCAAGAGGAGCGCCGCCCCTCCCAACCCTTTGACGAGATCGCGACGGGTCAGCTTCTGGTGTGCGGAAACCTTCATTGGCCAACCCCCTCGGCGAGGCGGAGCCGGAAAGAATCGCTTCCGGCGACGGATACGATGAGCTGCTTGAGATCTCCTGATGCGCCGAACGAGCTGCCGAGCGACTGAATCGAGCAGCGGTCTGCAGAGTCGGTGACCGGATGGGAGAGCGCGAAATCCAGATAGTTCTCGGCAAAACAGGCGCGCACGTCCTTGCTGCCGCCGAGCTTGGCCAGGAGCTCGTCGGCGGTCGCGAAGGCGCCGTCGACGTCCTTGCCGATGGTCACCGAGCCCGACGTGTCCACCGGTATGCCTTGATCGGTCGTGCGGAAGCGGCCGACCTCGTCGAAGGCCTCGAACGCGAAGCCGGCACCGTTGATCATGGCGTGGCACCCCTGACAGACCGTGGGGGAGGTGAGGCTCGCCACCGCTTGTCGCGTCGAGACGCCGCTCTGGGGCGCCGGAAATGGGGGAATTTCCAGGTCGACCGGGGGCGGCGGCACCACCTTGCAGAGCACGTTGCTGAGCAGGAAGACCCCACGACCGATCGGGAAGCTCTGGGCGGGTCGCGCCATGAGAGCCATCATGCCCGGGTGGGTCAGGATGCCGTGACGCGACTGCCCACTCATCGAGACCGCCGTGAACGCCGTCCCCGATCCCTGCACGCCGTAGAAACTTCGCAGGACATCGTTGAGGTAGTACTTGTCTCCCGAGAACAGGTCCTGAATGTTCGGGTTGGGCGACGAATAGAGCTGGGTCGCGCTCATGAGCAACGAGGTCGACAGCCCGTTCACCACGTTCTGGTCGAACCCGGTCGCGTTGCGGGCCAGCTCGCCGAACGCGTTCATGTTCAGCCAGTGTGTATAGAACTGTGTCACCCCGCGAGAGAAACGCGAGTCCTGCAGCAGGCGCGCGATCTGCGTGTCCCGCTTCGTCGAGTCGGCGAGGTCATTGTTCGCCGCCGCGCCCGTCAGCAGGTCGTCGGGAGGGCCGTCCCAGATGAAATAGGCCAGGCGGCTGGCGTACTCGTAGCCGTCGATCGGGCGCACCTCCCCGGGCTTTTCGGAGGCGGCAGGTCGGATGATTTCGTAGGTGAACTGCGGCGACTGCAGAAGCGCGGTCAAGAACCACTCGACGCCGGTCGAGAAGTCCTTCTCCTTGATCCCGGCGTCGAAGAGCGTCTTCAGATCCGTGCGCTGGGCGTCCGTGAGGGGGTGGCGGTAGACCTTCGGGGCGATCTTGTCGATGAACTGCTGCTCGCACGCGGACGCGCTACCCGTCGCCGGGGCCGTGCAGGGCGCCCACTTCGAAAGATTGGCGAGCGCCTGAGTCGCCACGCTCGCGGCGACATTGGCCCGTTGCTCCAGGGAAACGTCGTCGAGGTTCGGACCGAGGCCGGTTCCCGGGTTGCCCGAGACCTGGAAGATGTCGAGGATGGTGTTGTTGTACTGGCTGTCCGTCAGGACCCGCAGACGCGCGACCGCCGCGCGGGGCTGACCGCAGTCGGGGGATACGGAAGACGTGCCGCCAGTGCCGGTCATTGTCCCGGTCCCGTTCCCCGTTCCGGTCCCGTTCCCCGTTCCGGTCCCGTTCCCCGTCCCAGTCGCGGCCCCCGTTCCAGTGCCTGTGGTGCCCCCGGTACCGCTGACGGCCGAGCCGCCCGAGCCGCCGGTGTGACCCGTGCCGGCACCCGCGCCGGATCCAGTCGGGCTGGAGTGAGTGTTGTCTATTTGCCCTGCGCAGGCGCCGGAGAAGACCAGAAGAACGCCCATCCAGGGGAGTGAAGTTCGGGACAAGGGGGCCTCCTGCACAAGTATTCCGCCTCAGCGCCGGGAGCTGGTCTGGGGCGCCCAGTTCCGCACGACGCGTGCTTCGTGAGATCGATGCTATCTTAAAAGGACAGCTAGCCCCCCAAAAGGGTCATTCTTTCTTCCAGTTCTGGAGAGAAAAAATGTGATTGCAATGCATCGCGGCGGTCGGGCTCGGGTTGGCAGGGATGGGGGCCGAAATCCCGCAGCTGTTCGAACGACTCCATCGGATCAATCCGGGCGCGCGGTGCGGTAGCATCCCAGGTGTGACTGGGCGCGGCGATGAGCGAGCGCTCGCGGAATCGGCCAAGGACGCTCTCCGGCAGGGGCGCCCCGAGGAGGCCGCGGCCATCTTGAACGAGGCCCGCCAGAAGCTACCCCGGGACCCCACTACCTTGCGCACCCTGGTGGACGTCGCGTTGGTGCTCGGCGACGGGTCCGCCGCGGCGGATCTGCTGGATGCGGCGATCGCAGCCCATGGACCGGGCGTGGCGCCACCCGCCTGGTACCGGCTCCTCGGTGAGACGCGCGCGGTCCAAGGCAGATTGGACGAGGCCATTGGAGCGTTCCGCGCGACCTTGGCCGCTTGGCCCGACGACGTGGACACCTGGCGATGGACGGCGCGTGTCTTGCGCGCCGTGAACGACCTGCCGGCTACGCTCTTGGCTTGCCGGAGGGTGGTCGGGCTGGCCCCGGACGATTGGCAGGCGCGCGTCGAGCTGGCCAACGTGTTGACGGAGACCCGCGCTTTCGACGAGGCAGCGGCGTGGTTCGACGAAGCCGCCGAACGAGAAAGCGACGCTCCGGCGGTCATCATCGGCCGCGCCCGGCTCGACATGCAGCGCGGGCGGCGCCCGGAAGCGATCTCGGCCCTCGAGGCCTGTGTTGCTCGCCATCCAAGCCATGTGCTCGCCCTCGGCGCGCTGGCGCTCGGGTTGCGACACGAGCGTCGCTTCGACGACGCTCTGGCCGTCTATCGGCAGGCCCTCGATCTGACCCCCGCCGATGCCACGCTCTGGTGCGGGCTCGGGCGCACTTTGCTCGAGGCTGGGCGCGCGGGCGAGGCGCGAGACACCGCGGCGGCGTATCTCACGCGTCGGCGCGGGCACGCCGGCGCCCTCGCCCTGGAGGCCCTGGCCCGCCTGGCGCTCGGTGACGAGGAGGGCGCCGGTCGCTTGCTCGACTACGATCGCTTCGTTGTCCGGCGACGCCTGGCCGTGCCGGAAGGCTTCGCCGACCTGGCGTCGTTCAACGTCGCGCTCGCTGCCGTTGCGCGGGCGCACCCCACTTTGCATCGCGCGCCGGTCAGCCACGCCACCGCCGCGGGGCTCCATTCCGGATCGCTGCTCGTGGATCCGCCGCACGTCATCAAGAGCTTGCAGCAAGCATTTCGCGCCGCAGTGGCGGACTACTACCGCAGCCTTCCGGACTGGCCGGAGCATCCGTTTGTCTCCCGCCGGCCGGTATCCGCGTTCTTCGACATCTGGTGCGTCGTGATGGAGCGCGGCGGGCATCAAATCCCGCACATCCATCCCGAAGCCTGGCTCTCAGGCGTCTACTATCCCGAGCTGCCCGACGTCGTACGTACGGGGCCTGGCCCGGAAGGCTGGCTGGCCTTCGGCGAGCCGGACCACGAGTTCCCGAGACGGGTCGATCCGCGCATCGTGCACGTAGGCCCCGAGGAGGGCCTCCTGGTCCTGTTTCCGTCGTACTTCTATCACCGCACGATTCCGTTCGGGGCGGAAGGGACGCGCGTCAGCGTCGCATTCGATCTAGTCCCGACCGATACCTGACGTTCGACGGGCCGCAAGACCGGGGGGAGCGCAGCCGACCCGCGGCGCGGCCGGCCAAGGACG
>JADGRC010000082.1 GCA_017881245.1 Pseudomonadota bacterium | reverse complement strand
TGCCCACGCGCCGCATGCCTTGAATGATTCGTCCCGGCAGCGCGCCGATGTACGTGCGCCGATGTCCCCGGATCTCCGCTTCGTCGCGCACTCCACCCAACGACATCCGGACGAATTCCCGCCCCAAAGATCGGGCGATGGACTTGCCGAGCGACGTCTTGCCGACGCCCGGAGGTCCCGCCAAGCACAGTATTGGTCCCTTCTTGCCGGGAGCGAGCTTCCGGACGGCCAAGTACTCGAGAATGCGCTTCTTGACCTTCTGCAGATCGTAGTGATCCGCGTCCAGAATCTGGCGCGCCTGGTCCAGCTCCAAACGGTCATCCGTCTGCTTGGACCAGGGCAGCTCGACCAGCCATTCGAGATAGGTGCGCTGGACCGTGTACTCCGCCGACGACTGCGCCATTTGCTTCAGTCGGTCGAGCTGCTTGCGGGCGGTCTTCTCGACGTCCTCGGGCATTTTCGCGGCCTTGATCTTCTCCTCGAAGACCTCGAGGTCGCTCGAATCCTCGCCCTCGCCGAGCTCGTCTTGAATGGCCTTCAGCTTTTGGCGCAGAACGGCCTCGCGTTGGTGCTTCGAAAACTCCTCGCGCACCTGGGAGTCGATCTTCTGCTTCACCTTGATGAGCTCGACCTTGCGCTGCAGGAGCACCAGCAAGCGCCGGAGCCGTTCGGCCACGTCGACCTCCACCAGCAACGACGCCCGCTCCTCGGGCGAAAGGTCGACGGTCGCGGCCACGATATCGCCGAGCCGAGCCGGATCCTTGTGCTGATCCAACACCTGCGCGGTTTCGTCCGGAATGTCGGGCGAGATCGCGATCAGCTGTTTGGCGACGTCGTACACGGCCATACCCAGACCGTCGATTTCGATGGCGTCCTTGCGCAGCTCCGTCAGCGGATCGAACTGGGCCAGCAGATACGGCTTCTCCTGGGGGAAGCCCACCACCCTCCGGCGTTCCAGGCCCCGCAAGACGGCGGTCACGCGGTTCTCCGCGGCCTTCACGATGCGAACTACCTCGCCCTCGACGCAGATCGTGTACAGGTCCGCCCCCGCGGGTTCCTCGATGTCGGCATCCTTCTGCGTGCCGACCAACAAATGCGCTCCCTTTCCACCCAAAGCTTCGATGAGCCGAAGCGAGCTCGGCCGGCCAATTTCGACGGGCATCACGGCGCCCGGAAACAGCACCAGGTTACGAAGCGAAAGCAGCGGGAGAGTCTTGGGATTTTCCGTTGTCATGGCGTGTTCACCTCGTCCGGCGGGACCGTCTTGTCATCGTTAACGCGACAGGCGGAATAGTTCCATTCAAGCAGGCTCGGCGCCTCAAGCAAGCTAAAACTCACGGACCACTTTTGATTGCGTCTTCTTGCCAATTTCCTCGAAGAGTGTTCGCAACTCGGCATCGTCCGGTACTCCTTTCGGGACCATTATCTCCACCCTACAAATCTGATCGCCTCGCGTGCCATCCGCTTTTTTGATGCCGCGGCCGCGCAAACGGAGCTTCGCTCCGCTTGATGAACCGGGCGGAATCGTCACCGTGACGGAGCCCTCCACGGTCGGGACGCTCACCTTGGCCCCGAGCGCCGCCTCGCTGACCGAGATCGGAACGGCCAGATCGACGTCGTTCCCGGCACGGCTCAGGTACTTATCGGGCAGAACCTGGATGTCGAGATAGAGATCGCCAGGAACTCCGGCCTTCCCTGGACCAGGCGCGCCTTGGCCCGCCACGCGCAATCGCCCGCCGCTGTCCACGCCGGCGGGAATGACCACCTCGACGTTGGCACCAGACCCCGACGGAACCTTGCGCCGGGTGCCAAGCGCCGCTTCCGAGAACGTCACCTCCAGCGTCCCAGCAATGTCGTTGCCCCGGCTCTGCCGCGTCCGGGGGGATCCCCCCCAGTCCGCGGCCCCGCCCCCGCGACCGCTCGCGTTGCCAAACAGACTGGCGAAGATGTCGCTGATGTCCACTCCCCCGGCGCCATCCCCGAAAGTGGTGCCGCCCCGACCCATATGGACTCCGCCGGCTCCCCCGCGACCGCCCCCGAAGGTACGCGCGAATATCTCGGGGTCGAACCCCTCTGGCATGCCATCGGGCCTGACGGGGGCGTTCTTGAGCCGGGTGTACGCCGCACGTTTCTCCTTATCGGAGAGCACATCGTACGCTTCGCCTATCTCCTTGAAGCGTTCGGTCTTCTTCTTGTCGCCGCCCGTGGCGTCGGGATGGTTTTCCTTGGCCAACTTTCGGTAGGCTTTTTTGATCGTCGCGTCGTCGGCGTTTTCGGCAACACCCAGAATCTTGTACAGATCTTTCATGAATCAATCGCGCCTAATGAAGTTGACCCGCGCGGCGCCCCACGAGGCACCGCCGCTTTCATGATACAGCCGCGACGGGCACCCTGCGCTGCTTGGCGAACGAAAGCTCGGCGGCGGCCCCATCCCGGTCGACCACTATCGTGTCGCCCGGCCCGAACGCGCCACCCAACAGGCGCGTGGCCAGGGGATCCTGGACCTGTCTCATGATCGCCCGCTTCAAGGGCCGCGCTCCGTAGACGGGGTCGTAGCCCTCGTCGCCCAGGAACCGCAGCGCCGCCGGCGTCAGGTGAATCTCGATGTCACGATCGGCCAGCAACTTGCGAAGGCGACCCAGTTGGATTTCGACGATGCGGTCGATCTCGCCGCGCGCGAGGCGGTGGAAAATCACGATGTCGTCGACGCGGTTCAGGAATTCCGGTCTGAACGTCCGGCGCATCTCGGCCATCACCGCGGCCTTCGCCTCGTCGGCCGCCGAACCTTCGACCACGTCGGACAGGATGTGGCTGCCGACATTGGACGTCATGATAATCACCGTATTGCGGAAATCTACGGTGCGACCCTGGCCGTCCGTCAGACGGCCGTCGTCCAGCAGTTGCAAGAGCGTGTTGAACACGTCCGGGTGCGCTTTTTCGATCTCGTCGAACAGCACGACCGCGTAAGGGCGGCGACGCACCGCCTCGGTCAGTTGTCCGCCTTCGTCGTAGCCGACATAGCCGGGAGGCGCGCCGATCAGACGAGAAACCGCATGCTTTTCCATGTACTCGGACATGTCGATGCGAACCATGTGCGACTCGTCGTCGAACAGGAACTCGGCCAGCGAACGCGCCAGCTCCGTCTTTCCGACGCCGGTCGGCCCCAGAAAAATGAAGGACCCTATCGGTAGATTTGGATCCTGCAGACCCGCGCGCGCGCGACGAACCGCGTTGGAGATCGCCTCGACCGCCTCATCCTGGCCAATCACCCGCTGGTGCAGGCGCTGTTCGAGGTGCAGCAAGCGCTCCTGCTCGCCCTCCAACATCTTGTCGACCGGGATCCCGGTCCATTTCGACACCACCGCCGCGATGTCTTCTTCCGTCACCTCTTCACGCAAGAAGGACCCGTGACCCTGCGCGCCCTTCAGCTCGGTGTTCTTGGCGGCGAGTGACTTTTCGAGCTCGGGCACGCGCCCGAAGCGCAGCTCCGCCGCCCGGTTGAGATCGCCACGCCGCTGGGCCTGTTCGGCCTCGTTGCGGGCTTTCTCGATGTCTTCCTTCAGCTTGCGGATGTCGTCGATCAGAGCCTTTTCCCGCTGCCAGATGCTCTTCATTCCGTCCACCCGCTCGCGCAGCTCGGCCGCCTCCTTGACCACGGCGACCAGGCGCTTGGCGCTGGCCTCGTCCTTTTCCTTGCTGAGCGCCTGTTCCTCGATCGCCAACGCAATCAGGCGGCGCTCCAGCTGATCGATGGGCTCCGGCAGTGAATCGATCTCCATCTTCAATCGACTGGCGGCCTCGTCCACCAGATCGATGGCCTTGTCGGGCAGTTGCCGCGCCGAAATGTAGCGGTCGGACAGGCGCGCGGCCGCCACCAGCGCGGCGTCGCGGATCCGAATGCCGTGATGAATCTCGTAGCGTTCCTTCAGGCCGCGCAAAATGGCCACCGTGTCGGGAACGGACGGCTCGCCGACGAAAACCGGTTGAAACCGACGCTCGAGCGCCTTGTCCTTTTCGACCCGCTTGCGGTACTCGTCGAGCGTCGTCGCCCCGATGCAACGCAATTCCCCCCGGGCCAAGGCCGGTTTCAGCATGTTCGCGGCGTCCATGGCACCCTCCGCCCCACCAGCGCCGACCAGCGTGTGCAGCTCGTCGATGAACAGGATCACGCCGCCGGCGGCGCTGGCGATCTCTTTGAGCACGGCCTTCAATCGGTCCTCGAACTCGCCGCGGTATTTCGTGCCCGCGATGAGCGCGCCGAGATCCAGCGCCAAAATCCTCTTGTTTTTGAGCGACTCGGGCACATCTCCCGCTGCAATCCGCTGGGCGATTCCCTCGACCACGGCTGTCTTTCCGACGCCGGGATCCCCAATCAACACGGGATTGTTCTTGGTCCGCCGCGAGAGGACCTGCATGGAGCGACGGATCTCCTCGTCCCGGCCGATCACGGGATCCAGCTTGCCAGCGCGCGCGGATTCCGTCAGATCACGCGTGTACTTTGCCAGCGCCTCGTACTTACCTTCGGCCTCGCGATCGGTGACCCTTTGCGACCCTCGAACCTCGGCCAGCGCCGACAACAGGGCCGACTCCTTGATGCCCGAATCTTTCAGCGCCCGCGTCGCCGCGCCGTGGTTGCCTCCGACCAACGCCAACAAGATGTGCTCGCTTGATACGTATTCGTCCTTGAAGTCCTGGGAGCGCTTTTGCGCGTCGGCAATCAGGTCCTTCAGACGCCGACCTACGTAGATCTCGGCAGCGGCGCCCTTGACCTGCGGCTGTTCATCTAGCGCCCGGGCGATCGCGCTCGACACGACTTCGGTCTCGATCCCCATCTTCCGCAGCAGACTCGGGACAATCCCCTGTTCCTGCGTCAAAAGCGCGGACAGCACATGCTCCGGCGTCAATTCCTGGTGGTTCCGCTGCTCCGCCAGCTCCTGCGCCGCCTGAAAAGCCTCCTGGGCCTTGGTTGTCATCTTGTCTAGTCGCATGCGTTCGGTCTCCCCCGTCGGCCATTGTAAGCACGAACACCGGTGCGACAAGACGTGGTCAGGGCAGGCTCAGGGGAGCAGGCTCAGGGCAGGCTCAAGGATTGTCCGGCAACACGTAGCTGTACGCCCAGTAGTAGAGTTCGCTGAACGCCGACCGCTGGGGCGGCTGCCCGGCAAGCAGCGGTAGGTCCCAAGGAACGTGCGTGAAGCGCAAGCGAAGCCGGCGGCGCCCTTCTGTTAGGGCGCGTGGCAACAGGAACTCGTCTTCGCGAAAGCGCCGGTTGGAAGTCTGAACAATCGGTGTTGGGGCATCGAGCTCCCCCGGAGGGTTCGAATACAAGCACGTGTTCGAACCGGCCAAGTACCATGTCCCCGCATGTACGAAATCGCGGGGCCCATCGGCATCCGCCACGTAGACATCCGCCCGCTGGTTCGGGATCGCGTAGTCGACTTTCCGCCGCAAGAGAACACCGGCGTTTTGGGGGTCCACCGCCAGCGTAAATTCCGTCGTCCCCGTGGTGTGACGGCCGTCCTCGGCGGTTTCGGGGAATGTCTCGACGCCCATCAGATGGTCGACTCCCCATTCATAACGCGAGCTCACAATTTCGGGGGGACTCGCGTCGGGAGACACGTAGTCGTGAGCCGCCTCGTCCGTGGGGTTACCCACATCGAGACGATCGCCAAGGACGAGGCAGGCCCAAGGGGCGCCGTACCAGTACGCCACCGACTGGTAGTGTTGAAGGGAGTCGTTGGCCCCGCCATGCTCCAACTGAATCCGCGCATTCTTCCCGAACGGCATCAAGTCGCCGAGCAGGATTCGGTAGGCCGATTCGATGGCGTCCTCGGGATCTTGAACCGCGTCGGGCGACGGCGCTCCCACCGGATGCCCCGCGAGCGGCAGCGTGACCGTTCGGCCGCCCCAATAGTCGCCGCCGCCGCCCCACTCCTCGGTCCCGGTGCCGTACCCCTGCGGGCCGAGGCTGTCGTCAAAGAAGAAACGCGGATCGCCCTCCAACGTGCCCAGGTCGGCCTCTTCGCTGAAGATCCAGCTCATGCCCACGAAATGGCCGCACCAATCTCCACCGGTCTCGGCCTTTCGTGTGTCCAGGATGACCAGGTCCTGGCCGGGCGTCGGATCGGCGTGATCGCGATAGGTCGCGTGAAAGTAGCCGACGTGATTTCGGGGACCAGGATACGGCTCTGCCCGCACATGAAGCTTCAACCCGGACAGGGCCCCGCCCGAGGCGACGATCTTGATGGTCGCGCGGCGAAAGTAGGGCATGGGGAAATACGTGCTCAGCACAACCTCCGTCGGCGAAAATCTCACGTTCATCAGGAGCGCCTTCACCAGCCATTCCGCGTCGGTGCGGCGGTACAACGAGCCGGCGCCGAAGAACAAGGCGAGGGGCGCGTCCACACTGGGAGCGACGCGATCGTCCCAGGTGATCTGCAGACGCGCCCGTGAGAGCGCGAGCGCCTGCGCGATGGGAGCCGTCACCCTCAGTGCCCGTATCGTTCGCGGCCCATCCGTGAGATCCGCGACGAGCGCGGTTGATCCATCCGGAACGTCGACGATGGTCTCCGTGATTCCGAAGGTGTCGGGAACCGGCGCGATGTCGTCCCCGGCGCTCGCGAGCAACTGAACCACCTCCGTGGGTGGTGGTTCTTCGTTCCAGTCCGCGACAGGTGAAGACAGATGGTCCGCCCCCTCGGAAAACACCTGATAGATGTAGTACCCCGTGCCGTAATGTGTTCGCCCATATCCCAAGGCGAGACTCTTTTCGAAGGGGATCGGTACCCAATTCAGGTCGGCCCCCATGGTCGTCGACCAGGTGAGAGCCAGGGGAGCGGGAAAGGCGCTTTGGGGGACGAACAGCGACGTGGCGGGCGGGGTGTCCGGGGTTTCGGTGGCGGTTTCCTTGACGACGTGGTCGAGCCCGCCGACCCGGTAGTGCCAGGGACTGCCGTGCCAGTGATTGGTGCGCACGAAATACAGCACACCGGGCCCGGCAACATCGAGGGGCACAGCAACCCCGTCCGCGTCTTGCCTGAGAAAATGACTGGCGTCCGCGCCCTCATTGCCTCCCGTGCGATCGTAAGTGCTGCGCATGTACGTGCGAACGCCCAGCCTGAGCCGGGGCAAGCTTCCCCAGTCGCGGTAGGCGTCCCAACCCACCGGCACCACGGGCAACGCCACGTGAACCGGCGCTTCCTGGGGAACGCGCCGGCCGGGTGAACAGGCGATTGCGCCGAGCACGCACACCAGGGCTAACCTCCGAGTCGCGCCCGACGGCGGGTCAGGACCCGCCGAGGGGCGCCGCGGCGCAAGTCCAATCGTAGCCTCCCCGCTCACCCGCCAACCGTATCACGACGGCGATCTCGTTTCGGCCGTGGCCATCGGGCCTGGCCCCACCTATGCTGCTCGGCGCCTCAGGGCCGTATGCAATCCGGATTGGGACGAAACGTGACGCCTCGAACTCTGATTGTCATTCCGACCTATAACGAACGGGAAGGGGTGGCGGCCATAGTGCAGGCGGTTCGCGCGTCGGTTCCCGACGCGAGCATCCTGATCGTCGACGACGCCTCTCCCGATGGAACTGGCGACGTGGCCGACACGCTGGCCGCGGGCGATGCGCAGGTTCGCGTCAAACACCGCGCCGGCAAGGAGGGCCTCGGCCCGGCCTACATAGATGCCTTTTCGCAGGCGCTCGACGAGGGGTGGCAGCGCATCGTGCAAATGGACGCCGATTTCTCACACGATCCCAACGACATTCCCAGGCTGCTGGCGGGGCTCGACAGCGGCGCGGATCTGGTGATTGGGTCGCGCTACGTCAAGGAGGGTGGAACCGTCAACTGGGGATGGAGGAGGCGCCTGGTCAGCCGTGGCGGAAGCTTCTACGCGCGCACCATCTTGGGCGTCCCGATCCGGGATCTGACGGGAGGGTTCAAGGCGTGGAAGGCCGACACATTACGGACGGTTTCGCTCGCCGACGTCGGAGCGAAAGGATACGGGTTTCAGATCGAGATGACCTACCGCGCGCTCGGCTCGGGCGCCCGCGTCGTCGAAATCCCCATTCGATTTGTCGATCGCCGCGTGGGCCAGTCGAAGATGTCCGGAACCATCTTCGCCGAAGCGCTGACAATCGTTTGGCGTCTGCGCCTCGGAACCAAGGCGGGGACCAAGCGCTGACATATCTTTGCTAGAGTCGGGGCCCGATGTCGTACCTGGTCCTAGCCCGTAAGTATCGGCCGCAGCGCTTTTCCGAGCTGGTCGGTCAGGAACACGTGGCGCGGACGTTGACCAATGCGATCGCGGGAAATCGTGTTCATCACGCGTTCCTGTTCACGGGCGCTCGCGGGGTCGGGAAAACCAGCGCCGCCCGAATTCTCGCCAAGGCCCTGTCCTGCAAGGAAGGACCAACCGCGAACCCGTGCGGTGTGTGCGAGGCCTGTCAGGAGATCGTGTCCGGGCGGTCCGTGGACGTCGTCGAGATAGACGGCGCATCGAATACCGGCGTCGACGACGTGCGCACCCTCCGCGAGGGCACGCGCTACATGCCCGCCAAGGGCCCGCTCAAGATCTACATCATCGACGAGGTTCACATGTTGTCGACGAGCGCCTTCAACGCGCTCTTGAAGACCCTGGAAGAGCCGCCCGCGCACGTGGTGTTCATCTTCGCCACCACTGAAGCGCACAAGATCCCCACGACGATTCTGTCCAGATGCCAGCGCTACGACTTCAAGTTGATCCCGACGGCGACACTGACGTCGCACCTCGAAACTATCCTGGTCGCCGAGAAGATTCCGTTCGACGCCGACGGCCTCTTGCTGCTGGCCCGTCAGGCCGGCGGCTCCGTGCGCGACGGTCTTTCCTTGCTGGACCAGGTCATCGCCTACGTCGGCGCGCCGCCAGGCGATGAGGAGAGTGGCCGGAAGGACGCCTCGACGGGCGGTGCCGGGACCATCACCCGCCAGATCGTGTCCGAAGTGTTGGGCGTGGCCGACCGCGGCTTGCTCGTCGAGCTTGCGCGCTCCGTTCTAGCGCGAGACGCGGCGGCGGCCCTGCGAACCCTAAACGGCGCGGTGGAACGGGGCATCGATCTCGGGCAGGTCAGCCGATCGTTCTTGGGGTTGCTGCGCGACATCGAAATCGTGGCGCGCGTCTCGGAGCCCCAAGATTTGGTGGACGCCACGGCCGAGGAGCTTGGCGAGTTGCGGGAACTGGCCTCGATCGCGGGGGGGGGACTGACCGCGGTTCTATTCGACCGCTGGGCACGCGCCGTGGACGAGTCCGGACGCGCCTCCGCGCCACGGTTGATCCTGGAAATGGCGGCCGTCGATCTCTGTCAGGCGGAGCCCCTGGAGCCGCTCGGCGATCTGCTCGAACGATTGGAGGGGATCGAGTCTCGCCTGCAGGGCGGCCATATCCCTGGC
Source organism: Pseudomonadota bacterium (assembly GCA_017881245.1). Taxonomy (GTDB): domain Bacteria; phylum Myxococcota_A; class Polyangia; order Fen-1088; family Fen-1088; genus FEN-1088. The sequence continues at coordinate 16,195 of JADGRC010000082.1, read as the reverse complement.
AAAGGCGCCGATGGCATGGCGGCGGGAAATCGGCCAATCGTCCCACCACCGCCCGCACGCCCGGCACCTCGCCCCGTGAGTCTCCAAGCGACACCAGCCCCCCCTTTGTCCACAGTCCCCGCGAGCGGCGGGAATGCCGCGAGCACCGAACACGCCGCGAGCGCCGCAAGGCCGACGCCGACCGAGGCATGGCGACGTGTCAAGTCCGAGCTCGAGCGTCGACGACCCCGCATCGGGGCGCTGCTGGCCAACGCCCATGTCCTGGAGATTGATAGCACCAAGCTCGTTCTGGGGTTCCCGGATCGAACCGACGTGGATGCCGCCGAACGGGCGCGACCCGAGATCGAGCAGGCTCTGTGCACGGAGCTCGGCTCCGCCGTGAAATTGGTGGCCAAACTGGACAAGGGCGTCGAGGTCGCGCCCCTGCTTCGAGCCGAGGTCGTGCAAGAGGCCGACGCCCTGTCGGCCGACAAACACAAACGAGAGCAGGAAGCACGCCAGCATCCCATCATTCAGAAGGCTCAGGACCTGTTCGGCGTCGCCATCCGGGAGATCAAGACCTGATGGATGGGCCGGAAGACTCCAGGAACCTGCGCGATCTGATCCAGACGGCGCAACGTATTCAAGCGGAGGTAGCCCGCATCAAGGACGACCTGTCGTCCAAGACGGCGTCCGGAGAGAGCGGCGGCGGTCTCGTCAAGTGTGTCGTGTCGGGAACGGGCGAGGTACTCGAACTGACCATCGACCCGACGTTTCCAAGCCTTGGGTCATCGCAGAGCGCCGAGAACAAGGAGATGCTCGAAGATCTGATCGTCGGCGCCGTCAATGTCGCCTTGGCGCGCGCAAAGGACCTCGCCCAGGATGAGATCTCGCGTGTCACCGGCGGTCTGCCGATGCCTCCGGGAATGTTCGGGGCCTGACCGATGGCCTTCGCGGGTCCGATCGCACGCCTGGTGCAACAGCTGGGCAAGCTGCCCGGCATCGGCGAAAAAACCGCGGCCCGGTTGGCGTTTCACATCCTGCGAGCCCCGTCCGAGGACGCGGCCGCCCTGGCCGCCGCCATCTCGGAGGTCAAACAGAAGATTCGATTTTGCGGGGTTTGTTGCGATTTGACGGACCGAGACCCCTGCGCAATCTGTTCGGACGCACGCCGCGACGCAGCCCTCGTATGTGTGGTCGCCCAACCCCAGGACGTGGTCGCCGTCGAACGGGCGAGCGGTTTTAGGGGGCGTTACCACGTTCTACACGGCCTCCTCGCACCACTTGACGGTATCGGGCCAGACGATCTGCGAGTCGCGGAGTTGGTGAGGCGCTGCGCGGAGGGCATCACCGAGGTCATCCTGGCCACCAGCCCCAGCGTCGAAGGCGAGGCCACAGCGGTCTACATCGCGAAGCTGGTGCGTCCCTTGGGCGTCAAGACGACCCGAATCGCCACCGGGGTGCCCATGGGCGGCGAGCTGGAATACGCCGATCAAGTAACTCTGGCCCGCGCCATCGATGGCCGCCGCGAAATGTAAGTCGCGCGCCTTTCGCGGTCCGCTGGGCCGATGGCGCTGGGGCGGCCCGTCCCCGCGCTCACCCCGCGCCAAAGGCGGGCAACGCGAGCCGGGCAACTTGAACCCTTCGGGATGCGGTGTTATTCCTCAGTCCCTGTCTTGCTGTCCAATCTTGATTCAGACGTCTTGAATTTCCCCTAAGGAGAACGATGAGCGGCCCCGACGTGATGTTCGCCGAGGAGCAGCAGCAGATCGCCATGGTCTGCCAGCGGCTGCAAAGGGATGCCAACGCCAAGGCGGTGCTCCTGATCGGCCGCGATGGACAAGCGATAGCCGAGGCTGGCGATGTGGAGGAGTTGGACGTCACGTCGCTGTCGTCGCTGACGGCCGGCAACGTAGCCGCCACCGGAGGAATATCGAAGATCCTGCGAGAAAAGGACTTTACCAGCCAGTTTCACGAGGGCGAGAAGATCCACGTACACATCACGTTGGTCGGTGGCAAGGCTATCCTGGTCGTGCTTTTCGATGAACGATCTTCGTTGGGCCTGGTCAGGTTGCGCGTGAAAAAATCGTCCGACGAAATGGCCCGACTGTTTGATCAAGTGGCCACAAAAGCGAAATCAAAGAGCCAGCCGTCGATCCTGAGCGAGATCACCGACAAGGACATCGACAACCTCTTCAACGACTAGGTGAAGGCTCGATAGCGCTCGAAGACCAAGCCAACCCATCATGAGCTTCATCAACTACTCGTCACGCGAGATCAACTGCAAGCTGGTCTATTATGGACCGGGCCTTTGCGGCAAGACGACGAACCTTCACTACATCTACGCCAAGACCAGCCCCGAGGCGAAGGGGAAGATGATCTCGCTGGCCACGGAAACCGAGCGGACCTTGTTCTTCGATTTTCTACCGTTGTCGCTCGGAGAAATTCGCGGGTTCAAGACCAGATTCCACCTGTACACGGTCCCCGGTCAGGTCTTTTACGACGCAAGTCGCAAGTTGATCTTGAAGGGCGTGGACGGGATGGTGTTCGTGGTCGATTCGCAAATCGAACGCATGGAAGCGAATATCGAATCGCTCGACAACCTGCGAACGAACCTGGGCGAACAGGGATATGATCTCGACAAGATCCCCTACGTCGTCCAGTACAACAAGCGTGATCTTCCAAGCGCCGCGCCGATCGAGCAATTGCGCAACCTGCTGAACCCGACGAAGGTTCCCGAGTTCGAGGCCTGCGCCACCACCGGCGTCGGGGTCTTCGACACATTGAAAGCAGTGGCCAAGTCCGTGCTCACGGAGCTCAAGCGCGGATCGTAGAGACTCCGTCGCCGTTTAGAATCGTTCTTTCCGAAATCGCAGACCGAGCCGGCGGCAAGTTTTGGCCACCTTGCGCCCGAGCGGGGCGGGGCCGCAAAAGAACACTTTTGGCCGGGGAAGGTTCGGGATGCGATAAAATTCTTCGAGCAGAAGGTCGAAGTCGGGCGCGCCCATGGTCGTGTGGGATTTCAACCCGGTGACGATGTCGCCCCTCTTTTGGCGCCGCAACAGATACTGCGCGACGTCCAGCAGACCGCCGGCCATGTCGGAACGGCCGCCCGTCATGAATATGCGGATGTCCATCAGGTTGTGACGATCTTGCGTCTCCATCGTGGCCAGTAGATCCCGAAACCATTCGAATGAGTATTGATCGCGACTCAGCCAGACGAACCGTAACTTCTGTAGCGGCAGCGCCGGTGCGTCGGGATCGTTTTGTCGCAGCATGAGGCTCTGCAAAATGGAGGCGAACGGCGTGACACCGATGCCAGCAGCGATCGTCACCGCATGTGGCGCATCCAGGATCTCTCGGCTCGCCGTACCGTAGGGTCCGTCGATGTGAACCACCGGCTCTTCTCCCCATTCCAGGAGCTCGGGCACTCGTTCATGCACCGCGGATGTCCAGTTGCCGACGCTCCGGATATGCACGCTGAGGCGGGACTTGTCTTCGGGGGCGCTCGTCAACGTGAACGGATGCCATTCGTGTCGCGCCACCGCCGGCACGCACAAAAAGATGTAGTCCCCCGGCGCGTAGTCGAAGCCGTCGGGTCTTTCGAATTCGAGGGCGGTCACCTCGGCGGCCAGCCCGTTCGCGCTCAAGATCCGACTTTTGCCCCACCTGCGGCGCGCCCGCAACGTGCGTTCGACCAGATACCAGGCCCAGGGTGCGGTGCCCCAGATCCAGAACACGGGACCATGAAGGAACAGCAACGGGACCACCGCGATGTACCCAAGGTGCGTCAGATGAAACAACTCGAAATGCCCCGACCGCCGGACGAAGCTGCGCGACATGACCCACATGACCGCGATGACTGCCAGCAGGGCCATGCCGGTCTGACTGGTGCGCGTCCACGGGCTCGCCACCATGGCGGCGAAGGTCGGCCAGGTGTTCAAGACGTGAGCGCCCGAATGGACCACGCCGAAAAGCATCATGACGCCCCCGACCAAGCCATGAAGATTGACGGCATCGTCCGCGGGCACGACCCAGCCGAACACCGATTCCCTGATCCAGGTCAAAGTGCGACGGAACATCGGGACCACGATGAGCGCGCCATTCAAGTTGAGGCAGGCCCCACAACCCCGCGCGAGCTGCACATTGATGTTGGAGCCGGCCGCGCGGTAGTGCAGGAACGCGTGAACGAACAGCGCCGCGTTGATCCCGACGTACACCGCGATCCACGCGCCCAACACGAAACCGCTGCGCACCCACCCCGCGAAGACCCCGCCCGGCAGGCGCGTCATCGCGCGAGCGCGTTTTCCGGGCATGAGCAGGGAAACGCCGTAGTCGGCCAGGCGACGCTCGACCACCGGATGGGCGATCATCAGCTGAAAGAACTCCGTCTTGCTGATGCGGCCATCGCCGTTCTGGTCGGCGCCCAACATCACGGCGCCGATGAGCTGGTCAACCTGGCCGTCCGATAGGCGAAGGTTGTTCTCGGCCAACCCGATATGCAGCAGTCGCTCCAATTCGTCGCGACTGATCCAGCCGTCGCCGTTCACGTCGTGGAGCCTGAACAGGAACTCGACCTTGGCGGCCGCCGGCGCGGCCATCAATTTTTCCGCGACGGCCACGAACTCTTCAGCGGTCGCAAAACCTCGATCGGACCCCGCCAAGGCGACCAGCAGCCGTTGCGCCAGGAACAGACTGCGCAAATTCAAGGCTTTCTGCACCGCGTGGGCATCAATGCCGTCGGTGTGGGCGGCCTTGGACAGGGAGTCGAATACCGTCGCCAGGGGTAAGAACCCAAATCGGGGAGTGGGTTTCTGTGCTGAACGCTTGCCGGGTTTCATCTCTGGCGTCTAGGCCACACAATAGCCGCTGACGGTCGATTTGGCAGCGTCAAAGGACGCTGGGTTCGGAGCCGATCTCTAACGGCGCAGCACGGCTGCGGCTACCACCGCTGACATCAGCGCGTTTGCCACCAGCCAAGGGCGGTCCAGCACATCGGGAATGATGCGTACATCGAAGCTGGACGCGATGGCTGCAAAGAGCAGCGCGCCGGACACCCCGAATCCGAAGCCCGCCAACACGCCTCGCAACCGTCCCGAGCCATAGAGCAGCGCGGTCAGCCCAACGGGGAGCAGCGCGCTCCAAACGAGGGGACTGCCGCGAAGGGGCATCGGCAGCAGGCCGTCGAGCCCATCGAGAAGCCCGGTTGTCGCCAGATCGGTGACACCCGTGGCTTGTCCCAGCCAGGACGTGCCTGGGCCCATCCCGATGAGCGACAACAACGAGGGAAGCACGAACAAGCCGGAGGCCCCGACCACCAATGCCGCGATAAAACCCATCCCGGGACGCACAAATCCACCCACGCCACGTCCGCGCCGTCCGAGAAATGTGAACCCCAGAAGGGCCATCAGGCCCCCGAGCCCCAGCTCGCCCGCGCCACGTCCGGTGCGAATCTTGGCCAGCGCCGCACGGGCGTCCACCAACCCTGCTCCGTAGTGATCGTCCAACCTGCCACTTGTCGCGCCGTCGGCTGCGTGCGCCTTAGGCCGCCGGGCGGTGCCGAGCAGCACCTCCTCGACGGCGTCCGGTTTGGTCACCCCCGCCCCTACGATCAGAGCCGCCACCCCCGCCACGTGAGGGGACGCCATCGACGTGCCCATGAACCACAGATAGTCCGTCTTCGAGGTGTTGCCCGGCACGATGGTGTTTTGCAGGACGCCGTCGGGCTTTCCGTCACCATTCTGGTCGACACGAACGTTGCCTCCGGGCGCCGCGATGTCCACCTGCGGCCCCCAGTTGGAATAGAAGGTCGTCGTCTCGTCGAACTGGGTCGCCGCCACGGCAATCACGCCCGGGTAACGCGCGGGGTAACTGACCTTGCCACGTCCATCGTTTCCAGCGGCCGCCACGATCGTCACGCCCTTGCCTCGCGCGTACTTGACGGCGCTGCCGATCGCCGAGACCGGGAATGGGCCTCCCAGGCTCATGTTGATGACCTGAGCGCCGTGATCGGCGGCGAACCGAATCGCCTGCGCGATGGCGGCCATCGATCCCGATCCGCGGGCCGACAGGACCTTCAGCGGCATGATCGAGGCCTTGAACGCGACGCCCCCCACGCCCAGCCTGTTGTGCGTGGACTGCGCGATGGTCCCTGCCACATGCGTACCGTGGCCGTGATCGTCGGCCGCGTTGTCGCTGTCGTCGACGAAGTTGTACCCGGGTACGAACGTCGTCCCCGCCAGATCGGGAACGCGCGACACGCCGGTGTCGATGACCGCGACGATCACGCCGGCTCCCTGCCCGAACCGCCACGCGGCGGGCAATCCCACCTGCGCCATGTGCCATTGGTACCGATAGCACGGATCGCTCGGAAACTTCTCGTGGTCGGCCGCGACGGGCGCGCTGCATTCGGCCTGCATCGATCGATCGTCCGCGGCCGCGACCTCGTCGCGGCGTTCATCGGGAGGAATCGCGGCCTCAGTATCCCAATCCACCGATTCGACCCGGGGATCGTGCGACAAGCGCGATGCGGCCTCCGCGGCCAACCGCGTCGACGAGAAGCGAATTCGGTAGAGCCTGTCCTCTGCCGACCAGCGACTGACCGGCTGCTCGATCTCAGGTGTCGCGGCCAGATCGGCGTCCGTCACGTCGTCGCGGTAGTCGACTATCAGCGTGGCGTTGGCCGCCTGGTCCATGGCCGCGGCTTGGGCGGCCACGTCCTCGACCGGGCGCGCGTCCAGCTTGGACGTGCTCGGCCGTGTTGCGCCACCGCGCCACGACCAGACCGCGCCGGCCGTTGCAACGGACAGGGATAACAACAAGGCCCCTCTGGCGATCGCATGGTTTTTCATCGCGTTTTAATGATACGCCCGGATTGCCAAATGCGCCTGTGGTAGCTCCAAGGGGTCTTCCCTGTCTGGGGGGACACCCTTGCGAGTCAGCCGCCTACCGCTTTTGGGGCGCCCCGGAGGCGGTGGCGCTTCCCGCCGTGTCCCGCGGTTCCGGTTGACCGACAAGGTGGCGTGGGATACCGTCCAGCTCCAGTTTTTCCTGAATTTCTCCGCTGTTGCGAGGAGGCTCCGAGCAATGTCGTTGTCCGCCCTGTCGATGCGACGTATTCCAGTCACACTGGGGATGTTGTTGGTGGGCGCCCTGTCGATGGTCCCCAAAGTCCGTGCCGAGGGCGAAGACCCGGCAGCGATCGAAAAGGTCACGACCTTGAACAAGAAGGCGCTCGCAGCCTACAACAGTCTGGATTTCGAGGATGCGCGCAAGCTGTTGAAACAGGCACTGGATCTGTGCGCCAGCTCCGGCCTCGACAAGCATCCGATCAAAGCGCGCACGCACATACACATGGGCGTGGTTCTGATCGCGAACAAACAGCCAGAGCTGGGGGTCAAGCAGTTCAGGAAGGCCATCGAGATTCAGCCCGATATCCAGGTCACGAAATCGCTCGCGAACCCAGAAATTCTGCAGGCGTTTCAACAGGCGACCGAGGGCGGGCCGGAAGCGGGCGACACCGGCGGCGGGACGGAGATGCCGGAGGGGACCCCACCGTCCAACGCTGGTGCAAGTTCCGCCGAGGTAGCCGGTGACATCACGTTGGTTCCGGTTTCGCGCGGGAGGAAGGGAAAGCCCGTCGTGATTTCAGTGACCGTGTCGCCCGATTTCACGGGTTACGCGAAGGTGGTCTTGGCCTACCGGGCCGCCGGTTTGCGGGAATTCGTGGGCGTGGACATGCGGCGCTCCGGGAACAAATTCATCGCCGAGATTCCGGCGGAGGCCACGCAGGGAAGGGTCGTTCACTACTACGTCGAGGCCGAGTCGGCCGACGAAAGCCCGCTGTCGGCCAACGGCTCGGAGCAAAAGCCGTATGCCATCTATTTGTCCGCGGACGGACCGAGCGGGGGGGGTGGCGGCGAAGGCGACGAGGTGAAGTCGAGGGTTTACGTCGGCCTGGCTGGCGGGTCCGGAATGGGGTACGTGACGGGACACGGCGATCTGAACCCCGACAACAAGGTAAATGGTGGATTCGCCCCGTCGTCCGCGGCTCAGATCGTGCCCGAGGTGGGCTACTTCCTGATGCCCGAGTTCCGGTTGTCCTTGCAGGGCCGGTTTCAGTATGTCACGGGACGGACGCCGGTTAACCTGAACACGTTGACAAATGTAAAACCCAACGTCGACATCAATTCCTGTGGATCGGATCACATCTGTTCAGTTGGTTCCAACATCGCCGTGTCGGTCTTCGCGAGAGGCACCTGGTTTCTGGGGTCGGGAATGTTCCAGCCGTACCTTTCGTTCGCGCTCGGCGCCGGGGTCATTCGCCATGTCCTTTCGTTCAAGTCGCCGACGCCGACATGCGGCCTGAAGGGCACCGAAACGTGCGTCGATAGCATCGTGGCGGGTCCGATCTTCGCCGGGCCGGGCGGCGGCCTATTTGTCGCACTGACACCCGTGTTCGGACTGTTCGCCGAAGCGAATTCCGTGCTTGGTTTCCCCAAGTTCACGTTCCATGTGGACGTGAACGCGGGAGTAGCCGCCCGCTTCTGATCGCCGCCGCGCCGTCGCCGCTTGGGACGCCGTCAGATGAGCGCGCGATACCGTCGGGACCAGCCGCTCTGGTCGAACGTGCCCCGCATCCGCGCTGGTGGCGGGGGTACGCGTCAGGTGTGTTCGGGTTCCCAGAGGGGTTCGGGCTCCTCGTAAAGACGGGCGGCGTGGCGGCTCATGACGAAGAGCGCGTCCGAGAGTCGGTTGAGATAGGGCAGCACCTGACCCCCGAGCGGCTCGACCTCGTTCAACGCGACCACCAGTCGTTCGGCCCGGCGGCAAACCGTTCGCGCCAGGTGTAGATACGCCGCCACCCACCCGCCTCCGGGAAGAACGAAACTGCGCAATTCCGGCAATTCGGCGTTCCAGGCGTCTATTTCAAGTTCGAGAGCGGTCACGTGGCGGGACTCGATGACGGGCTGCTTGGGGTGACGATCCTCCGGCAGCGTCGCCAGATCGCTGCCCAGATTGAACAACTCATTTTGGATCCTGCGCAGCACCCGTTCCAGATCGGCCGCGCCCGCGGGCGCTCCGGGAACACCGAGGGCCGTGCGGGCCAGCCCCAGACAGCTCATAACCTCGTCGACAGTTCCGTAGGCCTCGATGCGGGGAAGATTCTTGGCGACCTTCTGGCCGCCAACCAGACGTGTCTGACCGCCGTCACCCGCTTTTGTATAGATCCGATTCAGCCTGACCATGCCTGCGTTATAAGAGGTGTTCACGACCGGGAGCAAACATCTGTCTTCGAATTCACAGCCGCGGGCGGTTCTGCTGGACGCGGGATTCACCCTGACCTTCTGCAGTGGCGACCGAATCGCGGCCGTCGCGCGACGCGTGGGCGTCTCCGTCGCGGCGGAGGCTATCGAAAACGCCGAGCCGGCCGTGCGACGCGAAATGGCGCGCTATGTCTGGGCCGCCACGGCGACCGAGGACGACGAGCCGAAGCGCCGGGCGGGTCCCGCCTTCTTTCGACGATTCCTCGATCTCGCCCGCGTCCCGGGCACCTCCGACGCTCTCGATACCGCCGCGGAGGCGATCTGGGCCGAGCACCTGACGCGAAACGTGGTTTGCCGCGTCGGCGACGGTGTCGACGCCGCCCTCGCTCGGCTGCGCGGGGCCGGAATCAAGTTGGCCGTCGTCTCAAACAGCGAGGGCACGGTCGAGCGAATGTTGGAAGAAGTGGGCTTGCGGCGACACCTCGACACCGTGCTCGACTCGTGGATCGTTGGCGTGGCCAAGCCCGATCCGCGCATCTTCCTCATGGCCCTCGCTCGATTGGGCGTCTCCGCCGATCAAGCGATCATGGTTGGGGATACGCCCGCCATGGACGTCGCGGGTGCCCAGACGGCCGGCGTTAGGGCGGCGCTGGTCGATCCGCTGGACCTATATCCAAGCGCAACGGTCCCTCGATTCGCCGATCTCACCGCGTTCGTCCAGTCGCTGCTGGGCGATCCGCCAGATCGCCTCTGAATCGAGGGCCGTCCGTTGATTCGTCGACAAGCCGCTAGGCGACTGCGTCCTTGGCGGCCTTGACCGGCCGCGCCTTCAGGACCTTGCGCGCGGGCTTCGCCTTGATCGTGATCGCTTCCTTCGTGAAGGGGTTGATTCCGGGGCGCTCCTTGGTCGCCGGCTTCTTGAGGACAAGGAATTTCGCGAAGCCAGGCAGCACGAAGACGCCCGTTTTCTTCAGCTCGCGGTGCCCCACCGTGGCCAACGATTCGAGGAGCTTCGCCACATCCTTGCGCACGAGCTTCTGCTTGTGCGCGTCCGCCACCGCCTGGATCACCTGCGACTTCGTCATCACCTTGGCCATGAGATCTCCTTTGTCTTGTCCATGATCAACCGACTGGCGCTCCTCGAGAATTTCGCGGCGCCGTAACTGGTCGGGCACTTTATCAAGAAGGTCTTCGAGCAGATGAAAAATCGGGCAAATTCCCGCTGAAAATGCGCTGTTTATGCGACACGATCCGACACTGACGTGCATCGACTTGCGGGCGCGCGGGGCGATCATGTACTAGGAAGACCATGGCCTCGATTGAGAGCCGCGCTCGCGGTGACGGCAGCGGCAGCGCTAACGGCAGTGACGTCGCCGTTGGAGACGATGCCCGATTAGCGCCATTCCTGAAATGGGCTGGAGGTAAGCGAGGGTTGCTCCCCCGACTACTGCCCTTGATCCCAAAAACGATCGAGACGTACTACGAACCTTTCGTCGGCGGAGGTGCGCTGTTTTTCGAGTTGGCCCGGCTGCGACGGTTTCGCAAGGCGAAACTGGCGGATCGGAACGAAGAGTTGATCCAGTGCTACGCGGCGATCAAACGAGACTACGAGCAGGTTGTCCGCGCGCTGGAGGTCCACCGCTACGACCGGGACTCGTTTTACGCGGTCCGCGAGCAGGACCCGGCCAAGCTCACCGACCCGAAGCGCGCCGCCCGGACCATCTACCTGAACCAGTGCGGTTTCAACGGCCTGTATCGCGTGAACAAGAGTGGCCGCTTCAATGTCCCTTTCGGAAAACACCACAATCCGAGCTTCGTGCGGCCGGACCGTCTGAGGTCAGTGGCGGCGGCCCTGCAAAACACGGAGCTGATCGTCGAAGACTTCGAACACGCTGTCCGCGGCGCCACGCCCGCGGACTTCGTCTATTTCGACCCGCCGTACGTGCCGTTGTCGGCTACGGCGAGCTTCACGGCTTATGCCCGCGACGGATTCGATGCCGCGGATCAAAGTAGACTGGCAAGCCTGTTGCGCCGGCTGGGAAAAACTGGCGTGCCGGCCCTGTTATCGAATTCCGACTGCCCGGTCACCCGGGACCTGTATCGGGGTTTGCGCCCGAAGGCGGTCGATGCGCGGCGGGCCATCAATTCGAACGCGGCGAAACGCGGGCCCGTATCCGAGTTGATCGTCCGCAGTTTTGGTTATCCGCGCTAGGTGGAGGCCTTGGTGCTATCTGGAGCTCTGGCCGAAGCCGCCGGCTCGATGGCCGATTCAACCGTGCGCGCAAGAAGATGCGGAGTCTTTTCGACGCCCCCCTTTCCGACTGCGGTCGCCTGCCCTTGTCGGAGGAATAGAGTCTCACGCTTGGGGCCACCTCGGTCAGTCTAAATGCTCGAGCCGGCGCTGGAGAAACCTTCGCTCCACGTCGCTGCCGACCAGAGCCAGGGCCTCGCGGTAGGCGGCGGCGGATTCCTCGCGTCGCCCGAGGCGGCGCAGCAGATCGCCACGAGCGGCGGGCAACCGGTGATAACCGTGGAGAACGCCGCTGACGACCAGCTGATCGAGGAGTCGTAGCCCCTCGCGGGGCCCCTCGGCCATGGCGACGGCCACCGCGTGATTCAACATCACGATCGGGGACGGGCCAAGCACGAACAGCCGGGCGTAAAGGGCTGCGATCTGTCGCCAATCGGTGTCCGACGCCCGCGCGGCCCGGGCGTGCAGGGCCGCGATGGCCGCTTGGACCGCATAGGCGTCGGGGGGATGGGCGCCCAGCTCTTCGTGCAGCATACGCAATCCTTCGGCAATCTGGCCCTGGTTCCAGAGCGTCCGGTCCTGCTCCTCCAGCACCACGAGGTCACCCTCGGGGGTCACCCGGGCGGCGCGGCGTGAATCGTGAAGCAGCATGAGGGCCAGCAAGCCCCGGGGACCCTGCTGCCCGGGCATGAGCTGGCAGAGGAGGCGGCCGAGGCGAATGGCCTCCAGGACCAGCGTTTCGCGGAGCAGAGTCTCACCCGAGCTGGCGGAGTACCCCTCGTTGAAGATCAGGTAAATCACCGACATCACCGCCGCCGTGCGCTCGGGAAGATCGACCTCGTCTGGAACCCGGTAGGGAATGCGTGCGCTTCGAATTTTTTGCTTGGACCGCACCAGACGCTGCGCCATGACCACGGGCGAGACCAGGAAGGCTCGGCCGATCTCCTCGGTAGACAGACCTCCCAGGGTTCGCAACGTCAACGCAACCTGGGCCTCGACCGCGAGCGCCGGATGACAGCACGTAAAGATCAGGCGCAACAGATCGTCGCCCACTGAAGGCTCGTCGCTGTCGTCCGGCGCGGGACCGGAAGCTTCCTCGGGCGCGATCGCCGATTGGATCTCCTCGCGCTTGCGGTGGGCCGTGGCTCCGCGCCGGATTTCATCGATGCCCCGATTGCGCGCGGTGCGAATCAGCCAGGCCTGTGGACTGTCGGGGCGCCCTTCCACGGGCCACTGCCGGAGCGCGGCCTCCCAGGCCGAGGCCAGGGCGTCCTCGGCAACATCGAAATCACCGAGGGCGCGAATCAACGTCGCGAGGATCTTTCCCCGTTCCCGTTGAAAGATGCTCTCGATGGTCTCGTCGCCGGTCGCAGTCATGAAACCGCCTCGATTTCATCCTACTTCTTCATCCTGCTTGGGGCGGTTTCATGAGCACGCCCCAATTTACGGTCGGGGCGATGGGCGTGGATAGTCGGGTGGCAGCACCATCACCGGGCGTACCTCGATGGACCCGACCTGGGCCCCTGGCACCCGCGCCGCCAGTTTGATGGCCTCATCGAGATCCTTGGCATCGACCAGATAGTAGCCCCCCAGTTGCTCCTTGGTTTCGGCGAAGGGGCCGTCGGTGCTCAAGGTGCGACCCTCGCGGACGCGAACCGTGGTCGCCGTCGCGCTCGGTTGCAACGCATCGCCGGCCCGCATGTGGCCGCTCTTGATGATGCTGGCGGTGAACTCACCGTAGGCCTTGAACATCGCATTGCGATCGGCCTCGGTGGCGGACTTCATTCCGGCTTCATTTCCGTAGATGAGCAGCAGATATTGCATGTTGTCTCTCCTTGATGTTGTCGTGAGTCTGGATCGTCTCTGTCCCACCAGAGTCGTTCGAGCCGAGCCAAGATCGACAGACGATCGACAGAATCGACCGAGCGCGGATGAATGGCGACGAACTCCCACCACCGCCTTGCTGCACGGTGCCGTGGGTCGCGCCAAGGGCGGTCCCTATGCAGGTCGGCCGGCCTGTGAGAGGACGAAGGCCAACTCGCGTGTGAGGACGCCTGCCGGAATCCTCCCGCAATCGGTGGCGGTACCTCATCTCCGCACGCTCGCGAGGTCGTTCGCTGATCCGACCCTGGCGCGCTTTCGCCCCCTTCGCGCCGCGGCCAAAGGAGCGGCGAAACGACTACAGCTTCAGGCCGGGCAGGATCTGGGTGTGCTCCTTGGCGACCGCCTGGAGGGCGTCGGGATCGAGCCCGAGCGCGCGCAGGATCGTCGGCGCGACCTGCTTCGTCCAAACATGGCCCTTGACCGTCTGGTGGTGCAACCCCGGATGGGACACGAGCAACGCGACGCTCGTATCGTCGAGCGTCCCGCCGCCGTGCTCGGCGACCTTCTTGCTGCTGCCCGAGTAGATGACGCCCCAGTTCGGTTGAATGACGGCGTTGGGGGCGCGCGCCGCGGCGATCGGATCGCCTGAGGTCGGGTCGCCGTAGATCTCGGCCAGCTCGGGCCCGAAGGTGACGTTGTCGTCGAAGATGGTACCCGGCGGCAGGACGTTGGCGAACATTGCAACCTTGTTGGCGGGGCTCGTGAGCTGCCCAAGCACGTTCGCGACGTTGGTCCTCGACTGATCTTGCAGCCACAGCAGCCCGACGTCGTCGGTCATCAGAAATCCCGAGACGAACGGCGAGCTGCCGTCATTCGGGTTCACGTACGGCGCGGACACCGTGTTTACGTTCGGATCGGCCGCGTTGACGAACCCAATCGGGTCGGTGACCGTCCCGTTGCCGTGGCCGCCCGGCTCCATCGCCAACTTCGCGCGATCGACCGGGGATTGGCCGTGCTTCGCCGAGACGATGATGAGCGTCGAGTCGAGGAGGTGACGCTCTTTGAGCTCGTGGACCATCCGAGCGAGCGATTCGTCGACGTGAGCCAAGGCGCCCGCCAGAAGTGGGCTGGGCGTGCCAGCCGCGTCCAGGTAGCCGCCCACGAGCAGCTTCTCGCCGACGCTGACCTGCTGGAAGTTCATACCCAGGATCGTCGGAACGCGCGCGCGTTTGAGACCGTCCGAGGTCTTGCCGTCGATCTCGTTGAGGATCGACTGCACCTTGACGTCGTCGTAGGCCATCACGGATGGCTCGCAGGTCGTGTAGTCGGACACCTTCGCGAGCGGCAGAGAGTTCGTCACGCCGTCGCAGAGCACGAGGCTTCCGGCGAGGTCGACGCCGTTGACCTTCCCGCCGTTGGCGATCGGCGAGTTGATTTCCGGGGTATAAAGATCGACGACGCCCTTTCCCGAGGGACCATTGACGAGATCGTACGCTGGGTGCTTGTCCGTCCACGCGGTGTAGCCGCCGGCCTCGCGGATGACCTCGAACACCGTGTTGACCTTGATGAAGTCGTGCGGGTAGACGGGCTTGCAGCTGCCGTGCTTGTCCTTCTGCATGGGAAGGTTCGCCGGATTGATCGGGCTGAAGAGTTGGTTGAAGTCCTCCTCGAGGATCTCGAAGTTCGTGCACTCGGTGCCAGGGTTGCCCTGGCAGTTGCTGCCCGGCGGGAACAGCGTGCGATCGTAGCTGTCATCGTAATACACGCCCGTCGATTTCGGCGTCCCGCCGGTGACCAGCGCCAGCAAGCCAGGGAACGAGTCGGAGGGCGTCGGCGTGTGCGCGTCGGTGTATTCGATTCCCGTGCGCGCCAGGCTCGCGAGCGTGGAGTCCGGATGTTCGGCAATGAAGCGCGCGGCGTCCATCTCGTGGAGCCCGTCGACGCTGATAAGGAGCACGTGGCGCACTTGCCCCCGGCAGCCCTCGTCAGCCCCTTGCTCCTGGCCCCCGTGATTGGCCTCGGTCGCGTGCAAATCGGTCACGACCTCGCTGACGGCTGCGGTGTTTTCGTCGGTCGGCGTCCTAGCACCGCTCGCGAGGCAAGCGGGAAGCACCAGCAACGCGCACAACGGGAGAGCCTTTCGGATTGTCATGGGACGACCTCCTTGGTGGAACTAGGAGTGCGCCATGTACCGCAATACGGATCGCGTGATGGTGCCGAACGCGCGAACTTCTGATGTCGGGTACCCGACACGCTCCTTCGCGGGTAAGCGAAGTCGGGTGAGGCGCATTACACATTCGTAGTCCGGGGGTTAGAGGTCGCGATGATCCGTGATGCGCGGACCTGGGCATTCCCAATTTAAGTGACGGAGACTGGGGCTAAGACGCACCAATTGGGCGATGTGGTTGTCTGTGTCCTGACGCAGACCACGTTCAACCGGAAGACACGGCCCTGTTATGGAGAAACTCTAAATGATCGACCAAGAAAGTACGTTAGTGAGTCTTCTGGGGTTCAGAAGGCCCGCACGAGCCGCAGCGCTGCCTGCCATTCTTATTTTGCTGATGGGACCAGTAAGCTGTGGCGGCAGCAGCAGCACGACTCCCAGTCCGACCGACGGCTCGGTCGATCACTCTAATGGAACCGGCGGCAAAACCAGCACGGGTGGATCCCTTGGCACGGGTGGATCCCCTGGTAGCGGTGGTTCGCCGGGCACCGGCGGTTTGCCCGGTACCGGAGGCTTGCCTGCGACCGGCGGCTCGATGGCGACCGGCGGCGTGGCAGGGGCCACGCTCGGCACCGGTGGCGGAATGACCGCTACCGGTGGAGCGGGTGGGCATGGAGGCACGGCAGGAACGATGGCGACCGGCGGCGCGGG
>JADGRC010000081.1 GCA_017881245.1 Pseudomonadota bacterium | reverse complement strand
CGAGGGTGCCGCCGGAAACCTGGCGCGCGCCGCCTCGCCCGAGGGCACCGGCCCGCACGCGGCCCGCGCCGCTTCGCCCGAGGGTCCCGGCGGACCCGCGGCTCCCAGGGCAGCATCAATCGAGGACGCCGATCCGTCCGTGAAGGCGAGAACAGCCATCGCCAAGAATGTGGGCCACGATGCGGAGTCGAAATAGTGACTGGCCTTGGCAGCCCGCCGGCCGGCACCCAGTCACTCGCGGGGACGCTCGGCCCGCGAGCGGCTCTCACGCCGATGAGCGAGAGCCCGGCGATGCGCGAGGTTCTGGCGGCCGCGGAGGACGTCGCGGTGGCGACCACGACGGTGCTGATCCTTGGCGAAAGTGGCACCGGCAAAGAACTTTTGGCGCGGCACATCCATCGCTGCTCGCCGCGCGCGACGTCGCCTTGGGTGGCGGTCAACTGCGCGGCGTTGCCAGCCGAGTTGCTCGAGGGCGAGCTTTTCGGCCACGAGCGTGGGGCGTTCACGGGAGCCACGGAACGTCGCATAGGCCGCATCGAGCAGGCCGATCGTGGGACCCTACTGCTGGACGAGATCTCTGAGTTGCCGCTGGTGCTGCAAGCGAAGTTGCTGCGGGTTCTGCAGGAACGCGAGATCGATCGCATCGGCGGCACGAAGCCTATTCCCGTCGATGTCCGCGTCATCGCGACGTCGAACCGATCGTTGGCCGAAATGGTCGCTCGCAAGGAATTCCGCGCGGATCTCTATTACCGCCTGGATGTGTTTCCGATTCACCTGCCCCCACTGCGCGATCGCAGGCAGGACATTCCCGCGCTGGCCGACGAGCTCATCAACGTTCTCGCGCGGTCGCTCGGTCGACGAGCGCCGGCGGTGGAACCGGAGGCTATCCGCGCTCTTTCGGCTTACAGCTTCCCGGGGAACGTTCGCGAGCTCGGCAACATTCTTGAGCGCGCGATGGTGCGCTGTCGCGAGCCCGTCCTTAGGCTCGGTGATCTGCAGGTGCCGTGGGTCGGCGCGGAGGCGGGCGCCCGTCACGTGGAGACCTTCCCGCCCATGCCGGGAACGGCTGCCCCCAGTTTCGCGCTGTCGGAAGTGGCGTGGCCTGGTGATCCGCCATTTCCGGCCGGCCTACCCACCGATCTTGGGATCCTGGAACGGCTGGCCATCGGTGAGGCACTTCGCATCGAGGCGGGGAATCGCACGCGGGCGGCGTTACGCCTCGGTATTAGTCTGCGAACACTCCGCAACAAGCTTCGCGCGTATCGGGCGGCAACATCTGCCGAGCGGCAAATGCTGCCGGGCACCGATGACCGAGGCGGCTCCCGCGTCAGATCCGCGACGTTGGCACAGCCCTCGCAGTCACCGTCTTCTAGGAGGGCGGCATGAAGATTTTTGACACAACCTTGACGCGATTGCAGGAATCGCTCGACGTTCGCCTGGTCGAACACAACGTGTTGGCGGGCAACGTCGCCAATTCCGACACGCCGGGATATCGCCCCAAGGAACTGGACTTCGCGCAGGCCATGGCGGCCGCCCGACGGGCGGCGGGCGCCGACGCTCTGGCGGCGACGAATGCCGGTCACATGGGACAAGACGGGGCCCTGCGTGACGGAAGCCAGGGCTCATCGGCGATGGTCGCGGCGAACAGCCTGGTGCGCGACGGCGCCGGCACGAGCCCGGGCATCGACGGTAACCAGGTCGATCTGGATCGCGCCATGGCTGGCCTCGCCGAAAATTCCCTCCAGTACGGCGCCAGCGCGCGCGCCGCCGGTAAGAAACTCGCGATTCTGCGTTACGTCGTGTCGGACGGAGGTAGCTAGCCATGGATTTTTTGACGGCATTGCGAATCAGCGGCGCCGGTCTCGGCGTCGAGCGCACGCGGGTCAACTTGGCGACGTCCAATCTCGCGAACGCGGAAACGACGCGTACGCCCGAAGGTGGTCCGTACAAGCGTCTGGATCCGGTCATACAGGCGGTGGCGTTTCCAACTGAGCTCGGGGACGCCCAGCAGCTCGGCAATCCCGCGATGAAAGCGGAAATCGGCGGCATAGTCGCCGATCAAACCCCCGGCCGTCGGGTCTACAGCCCCGGGCATCCCGACGCGGACGCAGAAGGGTTCGTCGTGTTTCCGAACGTGAATCCCGTGCATGAGGTCGTGAACCTGATGTCGGCGTCGCGGAGCTACGAGGCCAACGCGACGGCCATCGACACGCTGAAGACGATGGCCCAACGCGGGCTGGATATCGCGCGCTGACGCGACGGTTGAAGGAGGCATGACATGAGCATCGAGACCATGCGAGCGATTGGGGCTGTCACCCCCGAGCAGGGACCCGGACAAATCGAGCGGTCGCTTGCAAGCTCCTCGGGTGGCGGGTTCGCCGAGACGTTGGGTGGGGCGCTCCAGAAGGTCGACCAGATGCAGTTGGACGCGGATGTCCAAGCTGAAAAAGTGGCGATGGGGGGCGGCAACCTTCACGAGATGTCGCTGTCACTGGAAAAGGCCGACGTGTCCATGCGCCTGGCGATGAAGGTTCGAAACAAGCTGATTGATGCGTACCAAGAGATCATGCGGATGAGCGTTTGAACCGGCTCAACCGTGCCACCGTGCGCGAAGGCGCTGCCGTCGCTGAAAGGACTGCCTGATGGATTCGTTACTGGAGCAATTACGCGCGCTGCCCCGACAACTGGCGTCGCTTCCGGCCTCGGTCAAGTTCGGAGCGTTTGCCGGCTTGGCGGTTCTGGCGGTCATCATGGCGGTCACTCAGTTGGGGGGGACGAGCGGCGCTTGGGAATACGCATTCACGAATCTCACGGCGGAGGATTCCGCCGAAGCGGCGGCCCAGCTCAAGGCCGCAAAGATTCCGTTCAAGATTGACGCCGGCGGATCGGCGCTGTCGGTGCCCGCGTCGCAAGTTTACGATGCGCGCCTGATGCTGGCGGCCTCGGGGCTTCCGCGTGGGGGTGGGGTGGGCTTTGAGATTTTCGATCGCGGCGATCTGGGCGTGTCGGAATTCACGCAACGGGTGAATTTGCGGCGAGCCATCGAAGGGGAACTCGGCCGCACGATCTCGCGCCTGGCGTCCGTGCGATCGGCGCGCGTTCACATCACATTGCCCGAGAAGGGATTGTACCGGGACGAGGATCGCAAGGCCTCGGCGGGCGTCGCGTTGAATCTGCAACCGGGTCGCACCATGGCGGACAAGGAAATCGCGGGCGTGAGGCATCTTGTGGCTTCCGCGGTTACGGGCCTTGCACCCGAGGCGGTGACCATCGTGGACGGTCGGGGCACGGTCCTGGCGGGCGACTCATCGCCGGGGGCGAAGGCCGCCAGCGAGCAGCGCGACGTGGAGCGAACGTTCGAACAACGCATCGTGGATCTCTTGGAACCGACGATCGGCGCAGGCGCCGTGGTGGCTAAGGTCAGCGCTTCCTTCGATAACACCGAGGTCGAAACGACAAACGATTCGTACGACCCCGAGGCCGCGGCCGTTCGCAGCGAGCATCGGACGACCGAGCAAAGCCAGCAGGACGCCAACGGTGCGGCGGGAGTTGCCGGCGCGGCGGCCAATCAGCCACTCGCGGGGGCGCCGGGAGGTGGAGGGGCGAATCGTGGTACGAACGCGCGCGAGGATGAAACGAAGAACTACGAGATTTCGAAGACCGTCACGCACACCATCACCCGCGGCTCGCGGCTGAAGCGCCTTTCCGTCGCGGTGCTCTTGGATGCGCCCGGCGGCAAGGCGCGGCCCGAAGCCGAGTTGAAGCGACTAGAGGCGCTGGCCAAGGGCGCGGTCGGCTTCGACGCGGGCCGGGGCGATCAGTTCCAGATCACGGCGTCCGCGTTCAACCGTCCCGCCGAAGCCCCCGAGACCAAGCTTTCGTTTCTCGATTCCCCACGAATCATGCGCATCGCGCAGCTCTTGGGTGGCGTGATCCTCTTGCTGATCGCGGCGCTCGCGATCTCGAAGATGCGCAACCTGGCGTCATCCGCGTCGACGGCGTCCGGCATGGCGATGCTGCGCCCGGGCGCGCGTGTGGGTGAGCTCGAGGCGATGATGGGCAGTGAAGCCGCGCTTCCCGCGATGCGGGCGACTGCGGCGATCGCGCCCGGTCAGGTCGATCCGAACATCGGCGTGCGAGACCGGGCCCGGGAACTGGCGCGCGAGGATCCTGCGCGGGCGGCACACCTGTTGAAGGCGTGGATCAACACAGACAGCGAGCAGAGGAGTTAGTCCGTGGCTGACGCAATGCCCGATTCCAACAATCCCAACTCGCCCGCGGGACGAAAGGACGCAGGCCCCGGTACCCAGCGCGCGGCCGCAGTGTTGCTGGGCTTGGGGCCGGATCTGGCGGCCGCGGTTTTTCAGCATTTGGATGAACCCACGGTTCGGTCGATCGCGATTGGCGCCCGAAACATCCGCCGCAATCCCAACGCCGTTCCACAGGCGTTGGGCTCGTTCGTGGAATCCCTGGATGTCGTGGGTGGTGACACCGCGGCTGGCGACGGATTGTTGCGCGCGGTCGCGGCGCAGGTGTTGGGCGCGGACATGGCCAGGCGTGCGTTCGACGGCGTGGCGCCGCCCCCGCAGGCCGACGAGGTCCTGGGACCGGTGGCGCTAGCCGACCCTGAAGCCCTGGCGATGATCCTGGCGCGCGAGCAACCGCAAACCGTCGCGCTGGTCCTGGGCGCCATGGATCCGGCGCGGGCTGGTCTGGTGCTGAAGATGATCCCGGAGGCGAATCGGCCTCAGATTCTGCGGCGGCTGGCGACGCTGGAAGCGGTGGCACCCGAGGTGCTGCGCGAGGTGGGCAATGCCCTATCGATCGAGCTGCGCGCCGCGGTGTCGAGCGGTATGCGCCGTTTTGATGGCAAAGGAGCCGCGGTCGAGTTGCTGCGACGAACTCCGGCGGCGCAACAAAGCGAAGCGGTCGAGGAGATCGAGAAGGACGATCCCGAGCTGGCGGCGGAGTTGCGCACCAAGTTGTTCACGTTCCAGGATCTGACGAACCTTTCCGATCGCGATGTTCAGACCTTCCTGCGCGAAGTCGATACCAGCCGCCTGTCCGTGGCGCTGAAGGGCGCGACGACAACGGTCAAGGACAAGATTCTCAAGAACATGTCTAGCCGGGCGGCGCAGATGCTATCGGATGACATCGGGGCCATGGGGCCCGTCAAGCTGGCGGATGTCGAGCTCGCGCAAGGCGAGTTGGTCAAAATCGCCTTCACGTTGGCGGAGCAGGGACGGATCACGGTGGTCGGACCGGCCGACAAGATGGTTTAGCGGGATGTCCATTTTGCCTGACTCGTCCCGACGCCGCGCACGCAGTCCTCGCTTCCTGACCCGTCTTCCGGGGAAGGCGGAACATCCGCTGTTCGGCGGCGGCGAGGGCGATGCCGAGCTCTTGTTTGGCGGTGGTGACGGCGATGCCGATGACTCCGCGCCTGGTGTGGAGTCGTTGGCGCCGCCACTGCCACCGCCTTCAGCGCAGATGGTCGGCGATGCGGCCGAGCGCCTAGGTCGCGCGATCGCGGAGTTGCGTCTGACGGCGGATCGCATGGGGGCCGAGGTCGCCGCGACAGCCATCGAAATTGGCTGCCTGATCGCGCGGCGGATTCTCGAGGCCGAGCTGAAGACCGACATCGAATCACATCGGTCGTTGGTGAGGTCGGCGGTACGGCGCCTGGGCGAGGAGCATCGCGTAACCGTCCATCTGGCGCCGAGCGATATCGAACTGGTTCGCGCGGCGGCGGGAGAGTCGGGCGGCGACAGCGGTGACCTCGGGTTGAACCTGGGTATCGCCAAGGTCGAGATCTTTCCCGACACGAATCTGACGCCGGGTGACTGCCTCGTTGAATCCGACGCGGCGATGGTGGACGGTCGCATTGGCACACGTCTTGAAGAGATCCGTCACGTGTTGTCCAACGTCATAACCGCGCACGGAAGCGACACGACGTGAGCGACGCGGGTGGCACTCCAGATCGGATCCCGTGGCCCGATGCGGTCAACCGACCCCTGATGGCGCGCTTCGCCAAGGCGCTGGGCGACGTCGAGCCCCTGCCGATCGCCGGCAAGGTCACGCGCGTATCGGGCATCATCGTCGAGGCGACGTTGCCCGCGGCGGCGGTCGGGACGGCCTGTGAAATTCGCCTCGGTGGGGGCAAGACCTTGACCGCGGAGGTTGTCGGTTTCGCGAAGAACCGGGCGTTGCTGATGCCGTTTGGCGACGTTGCGGGCGTGGGTGAAGGCTGCGCGGTGACCGTCCGCGGTACCGGCGCGGATATCCCCGTTGGAGAGGCCCTCCTTGGGCGTGTTGTCGACGCGGCGATGCGGCCACTCGATGGCGGTCCCCCTTTGGTGTTGTCGCGTCGGGCACCTCTGAATGCGGCGCCACCACATGCGATGACGCGCCGGCGAATTTCGCGACCGCTGGTACTCGGGATTCGTTCGCTCGACGCCTGTCTCACCTGCGGCGAGGGACAACGGGTCGGAATCATGGCGGGTCCTGGGATCGGAAAGAGCGTGTTGATGGGAATGTTGGCGCGCGGAGCCGCCGTGGATGTCATCGTCGTGGGCCTGGTGGGCGAGCGCGGACGCGAAGTGCGCGAGTTCGTCGAGCGCGATCTGGGTCCGTCGGGTCTGGCGCGAACCGTGGTTGTGGTGGCCACGGCCGACGAGCCGCCGCTCGTCCGCGTACGCGCGGCCTCGGCAGCGACGGCCGTCGCGGAATACTTCCGAGACCGCGGAAAGCGCGTGTTGTTGCTGGTCGATTCGCTGTCGCGCGTGGCGATGGCGCAGCGCGAAATCGGATTGGCGGCGGGGGAGCCCCCCACGTCGCGCGGCTATCCCCCCTCGGTCTTCGCGGCCCTTCCGCGCCTGGTCGAACGGGCGGGCAACGACGCCGGCGACGGAAGCATTACGGCGATGTACACGTGTCTAGCCGAAGGCGACGACATGGCGGATCCATTCGTCGACGCCGTCCGCGCCGCGCTGGATGGCCACATCGTCTTGTCGCGCAAGTTGGCCGATGGTGGACATTTTCCCGCGATCGATGTCCTTGGCAGCATTAGCCGCGTGATGCCAGATGTGGTCGCGCCTGAGCATCGGCAGCTGGCCATGGAAGCGCGCGAGGTCCTGGCCACGTATCGCGAGTCAGCCGATCTCGTCGAAGTCGGCGCTTACGTGGCGGGCTCGAATCCGCGCGTCGATCGGGCACTGCGCAGTGTTCATCTCGTGAATACGCTGTTTCGGCAAACGCCTCAGGAGCGACACTCGCTTCAGAGCACGCTCGATGGGTTGAAGCGGGCGCTCGAAGGGGCGGGAACGACGGCGACGGCGATCGCCGCGCACACGTCGCAGGCGCCGCAGGCGCGGGTGGGCGGATAGTGTTGCCTCGGCTGTCCAGATTTTGGTCGGACCAGACATCCGGCTTCAGCGTTTCTCGGAACGCGTTGATGTGTCTTGCAATTCTGGGGGTGCTGGTTGGTCCGGCGGCGGCGGAAACCGCGCCCGCGGATCCCCGTCCTACGACGCCGCCTGCAACCCCGACGGTGGCGGCTGCGGCAAAGACGGCGCCGACGTCCCCGCCGGGCCTGCCGACCACGCAGAAACCGGCGTCACCCAAGGCCGAAGCAAAGCCATCGGAGGAAGCCGTGGTCTCGGGTCCGATGGTGTCCGCGTCGGCGAAGGCGAACGCCGGCTCGCATGGCGAGCAGTCCCCGAAGAATGTCCGGGCGTCTCACGATGACAAAGCGGCCCCTGGGGAGAGCGTGGGGGCTGAGCCCGACAGCAAGGCGAAGCCCAAGGCGAAGGCAAAGCCTCACGCGAAGCCGGCAACGAATGACGAGGTTCCGCGAAGGTTCGGCGAGGGGCCATCCCCGGCGTCGCCGCCGCCTCTGACCATGGCCGGGTTGCGCGATGAGATACAGCGCGAGAGCTCCTCAGGAGCGATCGATCCCGCGACACCCGCACGCACGAAGGTCGAGCAAATGCTGGCCGAGGTCACGAAGGCCCGGGCGGCATTGCACGCGGACACCGATCGTCTGGAGGCGATGCTGACGGCAAATGACGGTGCAGGGGAAACCAACAGCGCCGGCGGCGGACCCGCCTCAGGCGCCGGTAAGCCCGCCGCGAAAAATCCGCTCGACATCTTGGCGAAGGCGCTGCGCGGGATCAAACCCGCCGAGGCCGCTCCGATCGTTTCCAGACTCGACAAGCGCTTGGCCGCGAACGTCCTTCAACGGATGCCACCCGCCGACGCCGGCAAGATCATGGGCGCCATGAAGCCCGACAACGCGGCCGAATTGGCGACCCAGATCGCGATGCGACAGTCCTCGAGCGAGGCGAAGAAATGAAGTCCGGCTCTGACGTCCTGCATGGAATTGGGCGTGGCCACGGCACGATCGTCGATGGCGAGCACCGGGAGGTGCGCGCGCTCGCATCGGGTGCGCAGATCACGCGACCGCCACGGCCGGAAGGCCATGGCATCGTTCCCGCGGGAACGAAGGACGCGGGGAACGCCGCCTCCGATGGCTCTGGCGCTCGGAGCACCGGATGGTCGAAGGCACCGCGGTTCGCGGACGTCATGGCTGAAGGCATCGCCCACGCCGACGCCCACGCCCACGTCCACGTTGGGGCGGTGGAGTCGACGGATGTCCTGCCCGCCGAGGTTGCGAGTCCAACCGTCCACGCAGAGATAGCCGAGAGCGGAGCGGCGCCCAAATCCGATGCGGCCAACCTTGGCGCGCTGTCGCCGCATTCGATTGACGATGGGCACACCGTTGCCGGCGTCGACCTTGTCAAGACCCCGGCGCTCCACGCCGCGAACGCTGGCCCCGAACACGGTGCCGTTGCCGCAAGCGTGAACACTTCCATGGGCGCGGGCGACGACTGCGAACCGTACTTGGGCTTCGAGGTGGAAGGTGGGCTGGTCTCCAGCGGAGATGGGATCACAGCTCTCATGGAGCAGGGAGGCGGCTCGCTGCCGCTCGCGCCTCCCCGCACCCCACCTCGCTCCGGTGGGCAAAGCCCACCTGCGCTCGTTGTTTCCGAGTACCACGAAGAATATTCGCGCCGCGGGACGATTCTCGAAGGTGGTAGATCAGTTGAACCGTTGGGTTCGTCCGTAGTCGCCACCCTTGGTGTTGCGACGACGGTCAGCTGGCAGCCTCAAACCGAGATCTCTGTATTCCCGCACGTCACGTCGCGCGGGCTCGCCTCGATCGAGCAGATCGCCGTGCTGCCGCGCCCCGTGGCGCCAGCGCCGCGCTTCGCGCCCATCGGACCAAAAATGCCAATCACCTCGGGCGAGGAATCAGCGTCGCGCGCCTACGGCTCGCCGGGGCAGATCGTCGTGGAGCGGCAGGCCTCGCAACCCGCGGCCGAATCGACGGTGCTGCTTGGCCACGCGGAGGGGGTGCGCGCGGGCAACATCCGAGGTGTGACGACGCTCGTTGCCGACAGGATCCATAGGTCTGAGTTGAATCGCCGCGCCGAGATCCCCGTCGCGGAGGCGGTTCGCGAGCTTGGTATTGGCCCACGACAAGTCCGTCGCGCCGAGCATTCTTCGCCGGCGGCGGTTGCCGCGACGACGATCGAGGTCGCCGACACGCGGCCGGTTAACCACGCCCACGAGGATGGCGTTGATCAACATTCGGCGGTGGCCCCTACGGTCGCGCCACCGGCCAGCCACAGATCGCATGAGTCGAGCTCACGGATGCCGATAGCCGCGCCGCTCCCGATCCTGGGGGCGACCGACGCTCGCCCATCGACTCCCGAGGGGCCTCGCGTTTCGGGTGTACGTCGGAACGCAGCCCCCGGATCAGAGTTCGGCCAGGAAGCGCTCGCCAAGAAATCTGTCGCGCCTACCAACTTTGCTCCGCCGATGGCGTCAGCCCGGCGATCCGCGCCCATCGAGGCGTTCTTTTCCGAGGCACAATCGACGGCTCCGACAGCGCCTCCGCCAAAGGGGGCGGAGGTAACCCCATCGCTCGCGATGCCAGAGAGCCGGGAGGTGTCTGGATCGACGCCCGAGCCTCGCGCCACACCACCTTCTAAGGCAAGTACGCGGCGCCAGGACCAGGTGTCGCCAGTGCAGTTTCGTCCCGAGGGTCGCGAAGTAGTCGCGCCGCTAGCGGCTCGCGTAGTGGTCGCGCCACCAGCGGCTCGCGTAGTGGTCGGGCCACCCATGGCTCGCGAGGTGGTTGCGTCAGCCGTGGCTCGCGAGGCGGTCGCGTCACTCGTGGCTCGCGAGGTGGTCGCGCCACCCGCGGCTCGCGCAGGGGTCGCGTCGCACGCAGCTCGCGAGGTGGTGGCGTCATTCGCGGCTCGCGCAGGGGTCGCGTCGCACGCGGCTCGCGAGGTGGTCGCGTCGCACACGGCTCGCGAGGTGGTCGCGTCGCACGCGGCTCGCGAGGTGGTGGCGTCACCCGCAGCTCGTGAGGCGGTCGCGCCATCCGTGGCTCGTGAGGTGGTCGCGCCACACGCAGCTCGTGAGGCGGTCGCATCACCCGCGGCACGCGAGGTGGTCGCGCCACACGCAGCTCGCGAAGTGGTCGCACCACACGCAGCTCGTGAGGCGGTCGCATCACCCGCGGTTCGCGAAGTGGTCGCGCCACCCGTGGCCCACGAAGTGGTCGCGCCACCCGCGACTCGCGAAGTGGTCGCACCACACGTGGCCCACGAAGTGGTCGCGCCACCCGCGACTCGCGAGGTGGTCGCGCCACCCGCGACTCGCGAGGTGGTCGCGAGGCAGAAGGCGCCGGATCCGGATCGTCGCCGCTTCGCGGTCCCGAATAATTCCAGCCAAGCGCTCTTTGTACCGGGAGCCATCCGGTCGGACGATCCGCGGTCGGTGATTCCACAGGCGCACCCCACGCCTGGCGTCTCACCTGTCGCATCGCGTCCTCCCGCCTCCCACGCCCCCGAAGGTCTGTCGGGTTCCGAGTCTCCGCTTCGTCCCGAGAGCCGACGTGTCCGAGCGGCGGTTCTCGATTTGCAGGAGCGGTCC
Source organism: Pseudomonadota bacterium (assembly GCA_017881245.1). Classification (GTDB taxonomy): domain Bacteria; phylum Myxococcota_A; class Polyangia; order Fen-1088; family Fen-1088; genus FEN-1088. The sequence goes on along the minus strand of JADGRC010000081.1, from coordinate 7,162 downwards.
TTTACCGCGGGGAAGGTGGCCGGTCTTCCGTCGTCAGCACGATCTAGTTTCGACACGGCCGCGCTTGGCGATAAGAAGAAAAGCGGAGAAAAGGCCCGGCCGCCCTTCGTGACGGGATCGGACCATGCTTCGCCCCCCGGACACGATGTTGACCTAGCCCTTGTTCACCGCGGGCCAAACGCCCCCGTGAGGACCAGTGACGATAACGGACATCGCGACCGGGATCGCCCGGATCCGGCCTTCCGCGCGGAAGCATCCACGGAACCAACCGGGACGAGCTCGGCGAGCCCGGCGGCCGCAGCCAACGAACAGTCGCCGAGTGATCAGAAGCGAGAGTCCCAAATGTCGTCGCGGGTGGCGTCTTCGGACGCTACCCGCACGTCGGCCCTTCCAACGCAGCGCCCAGCACTGGAGCCACAAGTCGGCGGCGCCGCGGCGGTACCAGGGCCCCCGTCGTTGTCTCCGTCCACTCCCGATTTGCGGGCGCTTGGCCTCGCGGTGGTCGATCCGCTTGGACGTGAGGCTCGTGCCCTTCTGGATCTAGCAGCTGATGATCCCAGCTTGCATGCGTCGGCGCTCGGCAAGAACGCCCACGTCAGGCTGGAAACCACGAAGGATGGTGATCTCTCCCTTCATTTGACGGTGCGCGACGGAACGGTCGACGTTCGACTCGACGGCGCGGCATCCCGGACGTTGGACATCAGGCCGAACGAGGTGCGCGTCGCGCTGGCGGGTGAGGGGATCTCGCTTGGGTCCTTCGAGTCCTCAGGATCGTCCAGTTCCGCGGCTCCCCAGGTGAACCAGTCCGGCTCCGACCCAGCGGGCAGCGGAGGTCGGTCGAGCCAGCCAGGGCAACCAGAGGGTGCCCCGATGTCCTCGCATTCGGGTTCGAACCTCGGTGGTGGTGGCGGCGGCCGTCACGCCGAGCCCGGTGATCGCTGGCCCGATCGTACACCGCTCGGCGAATCGCATGGCGCCGCCTCGGTTCAACCTTCAATCAACTCGCGCGATCCGCGCGACCCGCGCCGCAGGCGTGGATTTCACGTGACCGCCTAGGAGACATCGCATGGCAAGCCCCATTCTCGATCTCACTTCCCCCAAGGACGCGTTGCCGCCGAACACGGACACGCGGCAAGGATCCAATGCGCTCGGCAAGGACGAGTTTCTAAAGCTGCTCGTCGCGCAGCTCGCCAACCAGGATCCGACCAAGCCGCAGGATTCGTCACAATTCGTGGCGCAGTTGGCGCAATTCTCGGCCCTCGAACAGCAACAGAACACAGTCAGTCGACTGGATACGTTGCTCATCGGGCAAGCCACCGCGAATCAAACCTCGGCCTCGTCATTCATCGGCAAGGACGTGAGTTATCACGGAAGCACGTTACATTTCGCCGGCACGGGTGCCGTCAGCGCCGGCGCGACGCTGACCTCGTCCGCCGCCAAGGTGTCCATCGTGGTCACCGATCCCACGGGGAATACCGTCCGCACGATGCAACTCGGCGCGCAGGCGGCTGGCGACCTTTCCTTGTCGTGGGACGGTCTCAACGACAGCGGGGTAGCACTGCCCGCGGGGGACTACAACCTGGCGGCCGCCGCCACCGACGCGGACGGCAACCGCGTCCCCATCAGTCTTACGAATTCAGGCACCGTGACCGGAGTCGCCTTCCAGGGTGGGCTTGCCCAGCTCAAGGTCGGCGACAGCCTGATCAAGATGTCCGACGTCACCTCAATCAACGAAAGGAACACCCCATGAGTCTCGTATCGTCACTGTACACAGGTCAGACAGGTCTAGAACAAAGCAGCACGGATCTCTCAGTCATCGGCGACAACATCGCGAATTCCAACACGGTCGGTTTCAAGGCCGGTCGCGCGGACTTCTCGGATGCGATGGCGCAGCAGATGTTGGGCGGGGGCGGCGTCGTTTCGCAGGTGGGGCTTGGCGCCGAATTGATGAGCGTCCAGAAGATCCTCACGCAAGGCGCTCTGAACAACACCGGGGTAGCGACCGACTTGGCCCTCGACGGCGTCGGATTCTTTGCGGTGAAGGGATCGCACAACGGTCGGCAAGGGCAATTCTATACCCGCGCTGGCCAGTTCTCCATGGACAAGACGGGATATCTCGTCAACCAGGAGGGCCTTCGCGTCCAAGGCTATCCGGCGGACCCGACGGGCGCTGTGGGTTCGTCCCCCGGTGATTTGAAGCTCGGCGACTCCGCTTTGCCCGCCTTCAAGACGGCGAACATCACCGTGAAGGCGAACCTCGACGCGGCGAGCGCCGTGCCGGCAGCGGCCTGGGACCCTTTGAATCCCAGCTCGACGTCCAACTTTTCCACCAGCGTCACCGTGTACGATTCGCTCGGTAAGCAGCACCAGGTCGATTTGTACTTCCGCAAGACCGGAAACGCGGCGACGGGCGAGGCGCAGTGGGACTACCATGCGATGACCGATGGTGGCGGCTTGACGGGTGGCACCGCCGGGACACCGACGGAGATCCAGACCGGGAACATCGTGTTCGGCCTGAACGGTTCGCTTCAGTCCGTCGTCGTCGGCGCCGGGACTTTCAATCCCATCAATGCCGTCCAGGCACAGCCCCTCACGTTCAACTTCGGGGATCCGACCGCCGTCGCTGGTGGAACGGGTCTACTCGGCCTGACGCAGTTCTCCAGCCCCAACGCCGCCGTGTCCGTGGCCCAGGACGGATATGGCTCAGGCGCTCTGGCCAATATCAGCATCGACAAGGAGGGCAAGGTCCAGGGAGCTTTCACCAACGGTCAAAGCCGAGTCATTGGTCAGTTGTCCGTCGCGCTCGTGAGCGCGGCGGATCAGATGGAGCGCGCGGGCGGCAATCTGTTTGCCGAGACGACCAGCTCGGGAAACGCGACGTTGGGCAAGGCAGGGTCAGGCGGGCGCGGGGGCGTGGTGGCGGGAGCTCTCGAGAACTCGAACGTCGACATGTCGAACGAGTTCATCAAGATGATCACGGCGCAGCGCAACTACCAAGCGAATGCCAAGACGATCAGCACGGCCGACCAGCTTTTGGCCGAGTTGATGAACCTCAAACGATAGTCGTAGGTGCAAAGCGCACCGCCGAAGGTCGGCCCGGTCAGCGGCTGGCAACGAAAGGTGTCGGGACCCACGCGGATCTCGATCATACCGGCGGGCTTTTTGTGTCCTTGGTCCGGGGGAAGACCGCCCCGCGCCGGAGGAAGAACAAACGGTCGCGCCGTTCATCAGGTGACGAAATCGGACCTTGCTCGGTGCGTCGGCCGAAGTCTCTCGGCCGGCGCACCCGAGGAAGACCGTCACTTAGGCCAAGGGGCGGATCAGCCGATGAGTGACGACGAACGGGAATGGACAACCGCATGATTTTCTTGACGCGTTTCGATGGGACCGAGGTGGTCGTGAACAGCGATCTCATTCTCACCGTGGAGAAGACGCCCGATACCGTCGTGACCCTGACGACCGGCGACCGCATCATGGTCAAGGAACCGATCGAGGAGGTGGTCGAGCGCGCGGCGGCTTACCGACATCGGGTCCTGCAAGGACCAGGAGTCCGCGCGGACCAGCAAGACATCGCGGCTAGCCTGGGCGCCGCGAGCGGCCCGATTGTGGCTTCCGGAGCGCGAAAGGATTCCTAGGCGTTCATGGACATCACATCGATAGGCGGCATCGTATTCGCCATCGCGTGCATTCTGGGCGGACAGGCCATCGAAGGCGGACACGCCGGATCGTTGGCGCAACTCACGGCGGCGATCATCGTCATCGGAGGCACGATCGGCGCGTGCGCAGTCGCGTTTCCCATGCCGGACTTCCTGCGGGGCCTGAAGATGGGAGGGAAGGCTTTCAAGAACCAGAAGAGCGACACCCCGGAGCTGATCAAACAGATCGTTGAACTGGCGGCCGTCGCGCGCCGTGAGGGTGTGTTGGCCCTGGAACAGAAACTGACGGAGATTCAGGATCCATTCCTGAAACGCGCCGTGGGCTTCCTGGTCGACGGCGTCGACGCGGCGATCGCTCGCGATTCCCTGGAAGCGGAGATACATCACGAGTTCGACACCGATTCGGTGGCCGCCAAGGTCTGGGAGTCGGCGGGTGGATTCGCGCCGACGGTGGGAATTCTGGGCGCCGTGCTCGGCCTAATTCACGTCATGGAGAACCTGTCCGATCCGTCGAAGCTGGGTGGCGGCATCGCCACCGCGTTCGTGGCGACGGTCTACGGCGTCGGCGCAGCGAACCTGCTGTTTTTGCCCGTGGCGAACAAGTTGAAGCGGAAACTCGGGATCGCGAAGGAACGCAAGACCCTGATTGCCGAGGGCGTGCTTTCCATTCAGGCGGGTCTCAATCCTCGCGTTCTGGAGGAGAAGCTGGCCTCCTACGCCGGTCACCACGGGCCGAAGACCGAGGAGAAGTAAGGCGGACCGCGCGGCGTCGCCGCCCCGCCCTTGATTCAATACAGACATGGCCAAACGCGTACACCACGAAGAGCACGAGAACCACGAACGATGGCTCGTGTCGTATGCCGACTTCATCACCCTGTTGTTCGCGTTCTTCGTCGTCCTTTACGCCACCAGCCGCGTGGACCAGAAGAAATTGGTTCAGGTCACGGAATCCATCAAGTTCGCCATGCACTTCAAGGGCACGGGTGGCATCGAATTTCGCAATCGGTTCGAAGGGCCGCCGACCGAGGGCGGCCGATGTAAGTCCACCCTCACGGGGACGGAGCAGCGCCCGCGCACCCGAAAGGAGGAGCAGGCGGATCAGCTTCGGCGGAAGATCGAGCGGCGCCTGCGCCGGTTCCTCCAGACGCGTCCGGAAAGTCATGTACAGATCGACGTCGAAAAAGATCGGTTAATGGTACGTCTTTCGGCGTCCCACTTCTTCGATCAAAACCAGGCCGCGATACGGCCCGAAATGATCCCCGTTCTGGACGTGATCGGCGCCGAGATGGGGGCGATGGGGATGCCTATCCGCGTCGAGGGTCACACGGACGAGGCGACTTTGGGGAGCAAACGCTATCGCGACAATTGGGACCTTTCCTCGTCGCGCGCGGCAGCGGTAGCAAGCTTTCTACAGCAGGCGCACAATCTCGACGGCAAGTTGTTGACCGCCGCCGGATTCGGGTCGACGCGTCCACTCAGCGACAGCAACACACCCGCCGGCCGCGAGGCCAACCGCCGCGTCGAGCTGGCCATCGAATTCGCGCCGCCCGACTGAAGCGGGTCCTTGGTCGAGGCCTAGCGCCCGCGTGTGGCGGTGAGTGACCTCGCCTCGCTTCGCGGTATCAGCGATAGTAATCCGCCATCAGCTTGACCCACGCGGTTACGCCGGCCGGGCTGGGGTGTGGGGGATTCGAGCTAAACTCGGCACACGTTTTGGCCTCGAACTTGGGGGCGACGAAGACCAGGCCCGGGTTCGCCGCGGCCGAGATCGCCATCGCATCATCTTGCGCGGGCGTGATAGTGGAGCGCGGTGCCGGGGCCTGTGAACAGGCATTGTTGCCAGGCGCGCGGATGAACGACATTAGCTCGATTCGTTTCGCGCTCGGATACTTCGTCTTGATGTTGTCCACGGCCATGGTGACGACCGGGTTCCATTCTGCCGCGGTGGTGTAAAGGAAGTTCAGCGCCAGGAAGATCACGCGATCGGGTTTTCCGGGGTTTAGCGCGCACGGGGATGTCACGGCGGTGGACCAAACGGGGTCGCTGGGATTCGCCCAAAGCTCGACGAATCCACTGTGAACCCAGATGAGCTCCCACTTGGAATTGTCCACCATGGTCTCGAAGCCAAAGTTGTACCATTCCTCGGTCGCCTGGATTCCGATCATCAGAGTGCAGGCGTAAGCGCTCGCTGGTGAGTTTGCGTCGCTCGGGGGAGGGAGCGTGGTGTCGGGGGTACCGCCGTCCATCGGGCCGCGCGCGTCCATGATTCCACCGGCGGTTTCGGCGGCTCCGGTATCCGGCGGAGTTTGGACGTCGCCGTCTCGTGGCGGCGACCCATCAGCGATCACGCCTCCGTCGGTGGCATTGGCGTCGACCGACGGTGGCGGGCCCGAACCGTCGCCCGAGGCGGGTTCGGCGAGGTCGGCGACGCCTGAACCGGACGCGTCGGTCGCCAAGGCCGCGCCGTCGGATGCGGCCGGGGCGGTGGCCGCGTCCGTGGCTCCAACTGTCGAGCCTCCTGTCCCTGGGGTCGGCGTCACGGCGGGGGCTCCGCCGGTACCGGTTGCGCCGACACCGCTTCCGCCGGGGCTCGCGGACGAGCCGCATCCCGAAACGAATGCCAACGCCAACGCCAGGGACAGCGCAAGTCCGTATCGTATTGCCAATGTGCCGCACATGGTCGACCTCCTGTCGCCTCGCGGCGAGAATGCAAGCCTAGCCCGGTCGTCAGCCCGAGGCCAGCTCGGAGCGATTCGGAAACCAGCGCTATCACGGGGCGCGCGTCGGCGGCGGTGGTAGATTGCGTGCGCCTTGAGGCAATCTGGCGGAGCACGCACGCTTGTGGGGTGGGGGCGCGTTCCCCGCGTGTCCGCGCGTGAGGTGTTGTCCGAGGACCTGGTCGCAATCACCGCCGACGTTCCGCTGTCGCGGGGCCTTGGTCGTTCGTATGGCGATTCGTCGTTGCCCGCGCCGGGCGACGATACCGTCGCGGGCTCCGTACGGGCCGATCGCGTTCTGGCTTTCGATCCGAAGACCGCGGTGCTCCGCGCGGAGGCTGGGTTCTCGTTGCATCAGATCGTTCGTCTGTTGCTGCCGCGCGGGTTCTTCACGCCCGTCACGCCCGGGACGCAGTTCGTGACATTGGGTGGCATGGTGGCGGCGGACGTCCACGGCAAGAACCATCACGTGGATGGGTGCTTCGGTCAGCACGTTCTCGGTCTGCGGATGCGCGTCGCGGACGGCCGGATCATCGACTGCTCGCCAACCGTGGAACGCGATCTGTTTTGCGCGACCATTGGAGGCATGGGCCTGACGGGCCACATCCTGGAAGTGACGGTTCAGTTAAAGAAGATCTCGTCACCCTGGATCGCTTACGAAAGTGTTCGCGTCCCCGACATCGATGCTTACATCGCCGCGCTGAAGGAGTCCGCGTCCACGTGGCCCATGACGGTTGGCTTCATCGATTGTACCGCCCGCGGAAAGAGTCTGGGACGCGGTATCCTGAT
>JADGRC010000007.1 GCA_017881245.1 Pseudomonadota bacterium | reverse complement strand
TGCGGCCTGGGCGGTGGGATATTGGGTCAGCAGTCGTTCGATGCGCTGCCTCGCCTGCGCGGAAAATTCGAGCGACATGTCGTTAAGCCGCGGGAACCCTAGGAGAAACGAAAGAGCGTGTCAACCGCCGGAACAACGTCCGTGCGCCGGCCCGGTGGACACCGCGAATCCGCGCCTGTAACCAGCCACGTCGCTTCGATTCATGCCGCCGGCAAGGCGGCAGCCGGGGCCCGTTCAAGCCACGGAAGGACGCGTCCGGTGACCGCGTCGCCCTTTCTCGTGAGTACGAAGGCATTGTGCGAAGACAATCGCAGGCGTTCGCCCCATCCGCGCAACATTTCCAAACCAAAACCGTAGCCCGAGTAAAGCGGCAGTGACAGGACCCTATGGACCTCGAAGCCGGCGGCACGAAATTCGTTCATCCAAGCGCGCGCGCCGAACCCCCGCCATTCGCTGACATGACCGGTGAACTCGCCGTGGACGCGCGGGATCGCGCCGCGAGCTATCGTACGCAGCGATAGGCGAAAGTTGCGGCTATCGCTCCAGCGCTCGCCGATCGCCGCGGGCGCGGTGAACGCGATGGGGGAATTCGAAGGACCACGCGGGCGCGTCAGGCGTTCGAGCCCCAGGTCGAGCGCACCAAGCAATAGGTGCGGGTAATAGAAAATGAGCTGCAACGTCTTCCAGGTCCGTGACGGCATGATGTGCAGCATCAGTCCGCCCGGCCGCAGGCAGCGGCGCATCTCGGCGAACGCGGCCGGTCGATCGCGGACGTGCTCCAGCACGCTGGAGCTGAAGATGAAATCGAAGGTCGTGCTTGCGAAAGGCAATGCAGTCGCATCGCAGATCAATCGCCGGGGGGCCGCTCCCGTGCCGGTGGCGAGGCGTGCCCGATAGGAATCGGTGGTGACGAATGATCGGCAGTACGGCGCCAGCATCGACGCCAGAAACCCGTCGCCGGCACCGATTTCCAGGCCATCACCCAGGCTGTTGGCGGGTACACCGGCAAAGACAGCGGCAAATTCGCGCCGGCGCTGTCGCGTCCGGGCCAGCGGCCACGGCTCACGGATGCGCATCGGCCGCAGATCTATCCGAACGGTGGCAGGCAGGCAACACGCGACAGCGGGAGGATAGTGCGAGGAAGTCGGAGGGTGTCCCAATGAGAACAGGGACGCGAGAACAGGGACGAACGGTTGCCCGCGACCTCGGGTCTCGGGCGAGGTAGGCTGCGGGCTTGGACGAGTTGGGGGGATATACAAGCCCGTCCGGGCAATGGCGCGCGGGCCTCGCGCCAAGCTCGCGCCGGAGTATTCTCAAGAAGGGCATTCTCGGCGGGGCCATCCTGCTGCTCGGCGGAACAGTGCCGATCCTGCTGCGATCGACCCACATCCTGCGCCGCCCAAAGCAACCGCTGCGGATCCTAACAGCGAACGAACATGCCATTTTCGCGGCGGTCGCGGTGCGGATCTGCCCACAGGAGCAACAGGCCGCGGGCTGGCCCTCGCCCGACGCGCTCGAGTGCGCTGAGAAAGTCGACGCGATCATGGCCGAGCTGCATCCCAAGGCCGCCGCCGAGTTCAAGAAGCTGCTGCACGTTTTCGAGAGCGGAATGACCGGCCTTTTTTCGATCGCAAGTCCCACGACTTTCACCGGAGCGGCGGACGCGGACCAAGACCGGCGCTTGCAGGCCTGGCGGCGGTCGCGCGTGGCTCTGTTTCGCAGCGGCTACCAAGCGATGAAACGCCTGGCCGTCGCGACGTACTACACATCGCCCGAGACCTACGCCCACGTCGGGTACCCAGGCCCGCCGGTGGTTCCGCGAGGGCCTGTTTGAAGATCGCGCCCACGCCGGGGCGTATCCGCGATGCCCGGGTCGAACCCAACCTGGCGGTCGAATGCGATTTCTGCGTCGTAGGTAGTGGCGCGGGGGGAAGTATCGCCGCCGCGGTTCTATCCGATGCGGGTGCACGCGTGGTGATCGTCGAGGAAGGCGGTCATTTCACGCGCAAGGACTTCAACATGCAGGAGTCGTGGGCGTATCCCGCGCTCTACCAGGATCAGGGCAATCGAGCCACGGAAGATCTGTCCATCATGATTCTGCAGGGGCGCGCGGTCGGAGGCGGAACAACCGTCAACTGGACCTCGTCGTTCCGCACGCCCGACGCGACGTTGGCCCTGTGGGCCGAGCGGCATGGTGTCGTGGGTCTGGACGCCGCGACGCTGGCACCTCACTTCCAGGCTGTCGAGGAGCGGCTGTCCATCCGCGAGGGCAATTCGGACGACGTCAATGCCAACAACCGGAAGCTGCTGGAGGGAGCGCGAAAACTCGGGTGGGAACCCGAGCTCATCCGAAGAAGCGTCAAGGGGTGCGCGCGGCTCGGGTACTGCGGCATGGGTTGCCCGATCGACGCCAAGCAATCGGCGTTGATCACGTACGTGCCCGACGCGCTGGCGGGGGGCGCCACGCTGTTCACGAACGCCCGCGCGAAGCTTGTGGAGAGCGACCGCGGACGGGCCAAGGCGGTCGTGTGCGAGGTGCGGGATTCTGCGACCGATGCGCGCAGCAAACACCGGTTCGTGGTGTACGCGCGACGGGGCGTGGTGCTGGCCGGGGGGGCGATCAACACGCCTGCTTTGCTGTTGCGCTCCAAGATCGGCAGGGACGCGGTGCTCGGGAGACGAACGTTCCTGCACCCCACCGTGCCGCTGGTGGCCCTTTACGACGAGCCCATCGAGGCCTTTTACGGAGCGCCCCAATCGGTGTCGTGCCGGCATTTCGTGGATCGGGGCGACCGCGTGGGTTACTTTTTGGAGACCTCGCCGGTTCACCCGATGTTGGCGGCCGTCACGCTGCCGGGATTTGGTGCCTCCCATCGGGCCTTCATGGAACAACTGGCCCACGCCCAAGCGACGATTGCGTTGCTGGTGGATGGTCATCACGACGACGAAGGCGGGCGCGTCACCGCCGATATTGACGGCCGAATTCGGGTGTCTTACCGGCTGTCGTCGGCCCTGCGGGAGGCGGCGACGGACGCGATCAAGAACATGGCTCGGTTACAACTGGCCGCTGGGGCCCGCGAGGTCATCACCCTGCACGAGGAGCCCTTATCGATTCGAAAGGAAGCGGACCTGTCGAAGATCGACGGCATCGCCTTCGCGCCGAACCGACACGCGCTGTTTTCGGCGCACCAGATGGGCGGCTGTCGGATGGGCGAGGACGCGGTTCATTCCGTGGTCAATTCCCGCGGCCGACACCATGAAATTGAGAACCTGTGGATCGTGGATGGCTCCATATTCCCGACCAGCCTTGGCGTGAATCCACAGCTCAGCATTTACGCGCACGCCCGCCTATTCGCGCAGCTCATCGCGGCCCAGGCCTGAGCCGGCGGCTGCATCGAGGCAGCTCGCATCGGGATCGGTCCCGAGGCGCGGACATGCTCACGGATATTGCCGCGCGCACGTCCTCAAAAAGGCCTCAAGCTCCGGACAACCTCCGTCGAAGTCAAGTGCGAATTTGATGAGAGCCGCAACATCTTGGGGACGAAGGGCGAGGGAATGATGACGCCGCAACAATCCGACTACAGTGACCGCCGCCGCCACATGCGGGTTCCCCTCGGCATGCCGGTGCGGGTTCACTTTGCCGGCCATCAGATGCCCGTCACGGTCGAGATGCGGGATATCTCGCACGGCGGCTGCTACTTTCGTGGAGCCGCGGCACCGGCGTCCGCGCGATTGGCATTCGGATTCGTGTTGCCCGAACGACGCATGTGCGTGGCCCGTGGCAGGGTCCTGCGCGTCGACGGCAACGGCTTCGCGGTCGAAATCGATCGCTCGAACGAAACCTTCACGGATTTCCTGACCGACTTGTCGGGTCCCGTGACGGCGCCAAAAGCCGCGTAGGTTCACACGCGACGCGGAACGTCGCCGACGTTTAGCGTCGCTTTTCCAGATCATTGCCGACGGGTTCGGGGGCGCCCACGGTCGGAACGCCCGGGGTCCCATCCTCGAAGATGAGCGGACCCTCTCCCGCGGCACGCTTGCGCGAGATCTCCACCTCCGCGGCGCGCGCCCGTTCGGCGCGGCGCAGCTCCCGTGCGGAACTGCCAGAAGGCGCGACGGACCAGCGGGCGAGTACGTCCGCGCAAGCCTGGCGTGCCTCGGGGCGCACGTCGTATACGGCGAAGTGTCTCAAGACGGGGACGGCTTCTTCATCGCCCAGACGTTCGAGCGCGTCGATCAGGTGCAACCGCCCCGTGGGGGCCGCGGTGTGCAACGCGGTTTCGATCTGGGGGATGGCCAGCCGGCCGAACCGCGCGAGCCGATCGGTCGCCGGTGGAACCAGCGCGTCGTTGCGCTTGATCAAGATATTGATTTCGTCCTGGATATCCCGGTGACCACTCTCCTCGCAGGAGGC
>JADGRC010000080.1 GCA_017881245.1 Pseudomonadota bacterium | reverse complement strand
CTCGTGCAGGCACTCGAAATACGCGACCTCGGGTTGGTAGCCCGCGGCGACCAGCGTCTCGAACCCGGCCGCGATCAGCTCGGTGACGCCGCCACACAGGACGGCCTGCTCACCGAACAAATCCGTCTCGGTTTCCTCGGCGAACGTCGTCTCGATGACCCCCGCCTTGGTGCCGCCGATCCCTTGCGCATAGGCGAGCGCGCGTTCGAAAGCCTTGCCCGACGCATCTTTGTGCACCGCAATCAGGCACGGAACTCCGTTGCCCTCTTCGTACGTCCGCCTGACCATTCCCCCGGGCGCCTTGGGGGCGATCATCGCGACGTCGATGTTGTCCGGGGGCACGATCTGCTTGTAGTGAATGTTGAAGCCGTGCGAAAAGAGCAGCATCGCGCCGGGCTTCAGGTTCGGAGCCACGACCTCGCGATAGAGCTGCCCCTGCGCGAGATCGGGAACCAGCATGCACACGACGTCGGTCGACTTCACGGCGGTCGCGGCGTCCTGCGGCTTCCAGCCATCGCCCTCGGCCTGCTTCCAGGTCGGGCTGCCGGGACGCAGGCCCAAAACGACGTTGATGCCGCTGTCACGCAGGTTCAGCGCCTGGGCGCGGCCCTGGCTGCCATAACCGAGAACCGTGATCTTCTTGTCCGCAAGCGCCTGCTTGTTGGCGTCGCTCTCCCAATACATTTTGCTCATGACGTTCCTTGTTTGCGTTGCTCGTTGCCGTTTTCTGGTTGGGTGTCTACTACTAAGTCTTGGCGGGCGTCGTCACGGCGCCGATCGCCGCCGACGACACCGTTGCCGCGTATTTGGCCATCACGCCGCGCTTGTAACGAGGTGCAGGCGCCTGCCAGCCCGCGCGCCGCGCGTCCAGATCGGCGGCAACGTCGATGCGACGTTTGTCCACGTCCAGCGTCACCATGTCGCCATTGCGAACGAACGCGACGGGACCACCGACGGCGGCCTCGGGCGCGACGTGGCCACCCATGAACCCGTGTGTCGCGCCGGAGAAACGCCCGTCGGTCAAGAGGACGACGCTGTCGCCCAAGCCCTGGCCGACGATCGCACCCGTGACGCCCAGCATCTCGCGCATGCCCGGACCACCCTTCGGCCCTTCGTAACGAATGATGACGACGTCGTCGGGTTTGATCAGGCGCGCCTGGACGGCCGCCATGCATTCTTCTTCTGAATCGAACACACGCGCGGGTCCCGTGTGATGGCGGCGGTTGTGTCCCGCCAGCTTCACGACGCAACCTTCGGGCGCCAGTGAGCCCTTCAAGATGGCCAGCCCGCCCGTCTTGCTGATTGGATTGCTCGCCGCGCGAACCACCTCTTGACCGGGGGTTTCGCGTGCCAGCTCGCCTTCCGCCTTCAAGCCGCGGCCACTGACCGTCGGATTGTCTTTCAGCAGACCGAGCTCGAAGAGCCGCTTGACGACCAGGCGCTGACCGCCCGCTCGATCCAAATCCGGCGCGACGAATCGACCGCCCGGCTTCAGATCGGTGATGATCGGCGTCCGCGCCGAAATCGCGTCGAAGTCGTCGATGTGGAGCGTCACGCCCGCCTCGTGGGCGATCGCCAGCAAATGCAACACCGCATTCGTCGAACCCGCCGTCGCCGCCACGCCCGTGATCGCGTTGTCGAAGGCCGTGCGGTTCAATATCCGCGACGGGCGCAAATCATCCGCGATCAACTTCATGACCAGCTGCCCACACTGGAACGCGGCATCGCCCTTGCGCGGGTCCAGCGCGGGAATGTCGTTCAACCCCATGGGCGACAAACCCAGGAGCGCGATCGCCATCGACATCGTGTTGGCCGTGAACTGCCCGCCGCACGCGCCTGCGCCCGGACACGCGACATCTTCCAGCTTGTGCAGATCCGACTGCGTCATGCGACCGGCCGCGCACGCGCCCACGGCCTCGAAAACCTCCTGGATCGTGACGTTCTTGCCCTGAAAGACCCCCGGCATGATCGACCCGCCGTACAGCATCAATGACGGCACGTCCATGCGCGCGAGCGCCATCACCGTTCCCGGGATGGTCTTGTCACACCCCGACAGGGCCACCACGCCGTCGGCAAGCGTGCCCAGCGCTGCCAACTCGATGGAATCGGCGATCACCTCGCGCGAAACCAGGGACGCGCGCATCCCCTCGGTGCCCATCGAAATCCCGTCCGAGACGACCACGGTGTTGAACTCGACGGGTGTGCCGCCCGCGGCGCGGATGCCGTCCTTGACCTTCTCGGCCAGGCCCCGCAGGTGCATGTTGCAGGGCGTGGCATCCGTCCAGGTGTTGGCCACCGCAATCAGTGGTTTTTCGAGATCGGCGTCGTTTAACCCGGTTGCCTTCAGCATCGCGCGCGCGGGAGCGCGGTTGATGCCTTTCTTGATGGAATCACTACGCATGGCGTTCTTCGTAGCCGGTCAGAATTGCCCAAGGTCCCCCATTTGGCAAGCGTGTCCACGCCACCGTCCGCGTCACGCCCTGGATGGCGGGCGCGTCACGCGCCTGGATGGCGATCGCCCGCGCCGACTACGAGGTTCCCGACGTACCGCCAGCCGAAGACATCGTCTGCCTCAGACGCGTCTGAGTCGCCCTGAAACGCGGCAGATAGCGGTCGAGCAGACGTCCCAGAATCTCATCGGCCACAGGAGCGTTGTAGGTGTGACTCGTCAGATTTCGATCCCGGAGCATTTGCGACCAATCGTCCCGTTCGTCCACGGTGATCAAGCGAAGCTTGACGCCGGCCAGTAGCGCCTCGCGAGGGGAAGGCGCTTCCAACCCCGCCTCGGGCGCCAGCTTCTGAAAGGTTTTCCAGAAAAGCTCGAACGTGAATTCAAACGCCTGAATAAGACCCGCCTTGTCCCGCCGGTGCACGATGGGAAGCGCCGCGTAGGTCTCCAATTCGCCCATCGCCCGTTCCAGATTCTGCAACGCCTGGAGATGGTCAGCCATGCAACAGCGCACCTTCCGCGAGAATCCGAGCACGCAGCTCCGGGGTGGCCTGGGCCAGGTCGATGAGGTCGATGTCCAGCAGCGTGGGTGCCTGCTCCCGCATGGTGTTGACGAAGTCCGCCCAGACGGGCGCCGGCGAACGGTGGTCGAACGCGAGATCGATGTCCGAATCATCCCGCGCGTCGCCCCGAGCGCGGGAGCCGAAAAGAAACACGCGACGGAGATCGAGCGCCCTATCGGGCTGATCGACAATGGCCCTCAGCGCGCCGAATTCACCCATTCATTTATTCTACCAAGCTGACGTTATGGTGCCCAATCGAGTCCCAGCCGCGGATAGGAGATCTCAGATGAGTCCGTGGTCCGCGAGCTTGTGATACAGCGTGCGACGGCTGATTCCGAGCAGGCGCGCCGCGACCGACTTGTTGTTCCCGGAGCGACCGAGTGCCGTGACGATGGCTTCCCGTTCCGCATCCTTGCGAGTCGACTCCAGGGTTCCGCTGCCCGCGAGCTCCCGTCGTTCACCGTCTGGCGGCCCCGCTGCGATCCGCTCGGGCCCGCTTTGCCCCACCTCCGAAAACCCGCGGATGGTGGACTGTCGCGTTAGCTCACGTTCCACGTCGGACGCGGTCAATCGGTTACCGTCCGATAGGACCACCAGGCGCTCGACGAAGTTCTGAAGCTGCCGCACATTCCCTGGCCATGGCTGGTGCCTGAGCAGCGCGAGCCCCTGCGGCGATATGTCCAGCTCCCCTCTCCCGTTGGCCTGGCCCGCCTCCCGGCAGAAACCCACCGCGAGCGCCTCTATGTCGTCGGCCCGCTCGCGCAGGGGCGGCATCCAGATCGGCAGCACGTTGAGGCGGTAGAAGAGATCTTCGCGGAACGTCCCCTTCTTGATCATCTCTTCCAACGGCTGGTGGGTCGCCGCCACGAAACGCGCGGTTGTCTTCAGCGTTTCGGTTCCCCCCAGACGTTCGAATTCGCGTTCCTGCAGCAGCCTCAGCAGCTTCACCTGCACGACCGGCGTGATATCGCCGATCTCGTCCAGGAAGAGCGTTCCGCCCTCCGCCAGCTCTACCCGTCCCGGCTTGCGGGACGCCGCCCCCGTGAACGCGCCTTTCTCATACCCGAAAAGCTCGCTCTCGATGAGCGTGTCGGGGAGCGCTCCGCACTGAACCCGGACAAACGGCGCGTTCCGCCGAGGGCTGGTCTTGTGGATCGACCGTGCCGCCAGATCCTTTCCTGTACCGTTCTCCCCACGAATGAGCACGTTGGCGGTGGAGCGCGCCGCGCGGCGAATCAGATCCTGAACCTCGCGCATTCCCGGAGAGGCGCTCTCGACGAGAGCGTCGCCCTGGATCTCCGCGTGCGGTGGACCATCATTGTGGCGAGCGGTCGCGATGTGCTTGCGGACCGTAAATAGGATCTCTTCACGATCAAACGGTTTGAGCAAGAAGTCGGCGGCGCCTTTCTTCATCGCTTCCACCGCCACCGCGACGTTGCCATGCGCGGTCAGAAGGATCACGGGAATCTCCGGCCATCGCTCGACGATATCCTCCAAGAGCTCCACGCCGCTCGTTCCCGGCATCCGCAGGTCGGTGATCACCACATCCACGGGCCGCTCGCGCAAGACCTGCATCGCGCTTGGCGCATCCGGTACATGCACGCACGCTATGCCAGCCTGCCCGAGCTGCGCGAGCAACACTTTCCCCACCGCGGGATCGTCGTCGACAACCAGGACGTACGCCTTCTCCTCTAGAACAAGCATGTTTTACTCCAGAGGCAGAAATAGGCGCACGGTGGTGCCGGCGCCTTCTTTGCTCGTGAGCGAGACCTCGCCGCCGTGAGCCTCGGCCACCCTCCGTACGAACGCCAAACCCAACCCGCTCCCCGTGGCCTTGGTCGTATAGAAATCATCCAAAGCCCGCTCGCGCGTCCGCGCACTCATCCCGATGCCGCCATCCTCGACGGACAGCATGACCGACTGAGCGTGACGCGTATGGGCGAGCGCCGTACGCACCGTGATGGTCGCGGCGCGCGGTGTCGCTTCGAAAGCGTTCTGAAGCAGGTTTTCGAGCGCCCCCGCCACCAGATCGCGATCGATGGGACAGTCCGGCAGGTCGGCGGCGAGCTCGGCTTGCACGGCATGGTCCTGGGGGTGCCCCAGCTGCTGAAGGGTCACCAAGCTCCGGACCAGGTCGTTGACTTGGACCGGCGTACGCATCGCCTGGAGCCGACCAAGGCGCTGGTACTTCTCAACCGCGCTCTTGAGGCGATCGATTTGCTCGACTAGAAGATCGATGAACTCCGACCTGTTGTCGATCGATCGCCCTTGCGACATCTCCTCTTGGAGAAACTGCGCGGCACCCTTCAACGCAGCCAAGGGGTTCTTCAGGTCGTGCCCCATCTGTGCGGTCATTTTTCCCAGCGCCGCGAACCTCACCAGCTCGTCGCGCCGAGCGATGATCGTGCCGACGATCAGCCGTGCGGCGGCGAACAGGATAAGCGTCACGGTCAGTGTGCCGAAGACCAGCAGCGCCGTGTTCGATCCCGCCAGGTGAAACACCGACAGATACGACAGGCCGCCGACCGCCGCCAGTACCGTGGCCGAGAGCACCGTGGCCGGTGACAGTCTGCGATCGAACAATCGAAATCGCAGCGCTGCCACCAGAAGGATGGCGTTGAAGCTGAGAATCCCCACGCTTGCAAGCCGAGGCACCCCAAACCCCATGTCGGCGAAGATTTCGCTCGAAGCCAAGGGCGAGATGACGACCACTCCCGCCAAAAGCAGTAACGTTCGGTTCCGCTCCTCGACGCTCCCGACGCTCTTCAAATGCGCGAGCAACATCTTTATGACCAGGCCGGAGGGGAGAAACAGGACCAACAAGAATCCCCAGCTCCATATCCTCGACAGCGTGATCTGTCGGGCGACTGCCGAGAACTGGGCCAGCAGCGCCGCACCCGAAAGAATGCCGTTGAGTGCGTAATCCGCCCTGAGCACCCACCGCAACTGTCGCGCCCGTCCCACGAACCTTAGCAAGAAGAGGAACGCCAACGCCGTCCCGATCGGCGACGTGATCATGTCGAGCAGGTGCCAGTTGATCGCGCCGGTGCGCTGGTAACCGAGCCGCGCGAAGTTCCAAGCGATGAGGTCCACGCTGAACAGCAGAAGCGGCATCGCAAGTGGACTTCCCAACGCCCGCAGGAACACCAACGCCGCGACGGCAAGTTCGCCCACGCACGCGATCAGGGTGATCCAATCCTGAGTCGTCATCCAGGCCCCAGAATACACATCGTGCGGCTGAGCAAGGCAACCGCTGTGCCACGGCGCGAGCGAAAAGATCGGGTCTGGCCGCCTTGGACCAAATCGAAGCTATGGAGTGCACCAGAGTGGACCGACAATTGCTTTAACCGTCGCCGGACCGCCGCCTAGCTTACGATTCGACCAGGCCGATCGATTCATTCCTTCGGCCTGGTCCCTCGTCGCTTGTCGGTTTGTTGGCGCGATAAGAGCCTGGGGCCGTCGAACCCCTTGTTCATCGGCCGGAAACACTGTGCCTTTTCCGACACAGCAGGTGCGCACAAATTTGCCCACGCGAGGCGACTCAGCAACAGCAGCCCGATTTCGTCCGAATCGGAAGACCGCGTCGGCCGCCGGCAACAGCGCCAGCGTCGGAATATACGGATTGACCGTCACTCCGGCTTCCACAACGTTTCCATCATCACGAATTGTCTCGTACCCTCAAACGGTCGCAGCCTTCCGAGGAAGTTGCGGGACGGTGGTCGGCATCCGATCAGCCTTGATCCAGCCGGCGCGATCCAGCACCGCCAACAGCGCCGGAAGGACGACGATCGAAACCACCGTCACCGAGAACATGCCCAGCGTGGCCAACCAGCCGATGCCCTGCATCCCGATCATGGATGCAAGAAGCAGCGAGGCCCAGCCCACCAGCGCGCTCGCCGAGCTTCCGAGCACCGGGCGCAGGGTCACGCGCAGCGACCGCTCGGCGGATCCGTAGAGGCGGTAGTTGTAGACCACGTGCACGCCGAACGCGACGCCCAGCCCAACCAGGATGGGCAGGACAACCAGGTTCATGAACGACAGGTACAGGCCTTTCTCCCCGATGTGGGGCAAACACCCGAGCGTCCAAATGATCCCGACGAACAACGGGAGCATGCACAACAATGCGAACTTGAGGCTGCGCGCCTGGATCCAGAACATCGCGAGGATCAGGACCGCCCCGACGATCGAGAACAGGGTTGCTTCATGCTGCACGATCTGGATGACGCGCATGAAAATCTGGGCACGGCCGGTGGTCTCGACCGGCACGCCGTCGACCTTCAACGACTCGACCTCGTTCACGAACTGCGTCAGCTCGTCGAGATCCCAGAGCCAGTGCTTGGCGACGATGTGGCCGACGTAGCCGATGGTCTTGCCCTGCTTGTCGCGTCCGAGGAAGATCGCCTTCAAGTATTCCGGAAGCTTGTCGACGGTGATCGGCTCGGGGTTCATCATCGCTGGCGCCTGCGACAGGGCGAACTGGACGTCCAGATCGGGGTCGCGCTTGGGAAGGCGGCCGAGAGCGTGTTGCAGCGGGCCCATACGCTGAAGCGACGCCATCTGTTGCGCCAGCGGGGTCGCGTACGTAAAGGCGGACTCGTAGCGGGCGATGGTTTTGAAGGTGCCGAAGTGGCTCTCGAAGTACTCCTGGATCCGACGCCCTCGCTCTTCAGTGTCAGCCAGGGTGACCGTCTGATCGACGTTCTCGCCGTAGTGCGCGAGGATCATGCGATCGATTTCGAGGGATTTCTGGTTCTTGACGGTCAGCTCCTCGCCCGTGTACGCGAACCGGACGCCCCGGGCTGAAAATCCAAACACCAGCGTCGCCGCTAAGGCCCCGGCCACCACGAACGGAGCGGCCTTGCCTGCGGGATTGAAGGGTTCGAAACGCGAGCGACGGCCGGCCGTGGTGCCGTGGAAATCGGCCTGCCCGACCGCGCGCCGGGCCTCATCGAGGCTGACGTCGCCGGCTCCCCCCTTCGCGAACCGGAGAAATAGTGCCGGGCACAGCGTGTACATCGCGACGTAGATAGCGACGATTCCCACCGAGCAGATGATCCCGAGTTCGACGAATCCACGGAAGCGCCCGAACGCGAGAATCACCATCACCGTCATCGTCGTCAGCGCCCCCATCGCCGCCGGAATCGCGGTTTGTGTCCATGCTTCGCGCACGGCGGCGTCGCGCCCCAAGCCCGCGCGCGTGAACAGGTTGTAGCGGGTGGAGAAGTAGTAACCAAAATCGACGCCGAGGCCCGCCAGGATCGCCAGCAGAAAGGCCGTGATGACGTTGACCGTTCCGATGATCAGGTAGCAAACACCGAATGTGACGACCAACCCGGCCGCCAGGCTGAAGTAGACCATGACGGTGGAACGTGGTCTGCGCACTGTGAGCAGATCGATGCACAGGATGGCGAGGCCTGCCCAGAACGAGGACCGGACTGCGTCGCGCAGCGTGGTATCGCGCTGGTCCCATTGAAGCGGATAAGCGCCGCCGCGATAGATCTGCACGGACGCCGCCCCCGGAACCTTGGCGTGCGCCGCAGCCACGGCCCGATCGATGTCGCTGACGAGCTCCGGATAGTGCGTCAACTGGTCGGGCGGGAATACCGGATTGAAGAAGAACGTGAGCATCTTGTTGTCGGGCGACAGATAGTAGAGGCGGGTGCCATCCTCGTTGGTTCGGGCCCGCAGGCGGGCGAGCATCTCCGATGGCGGGCCGCCGTCGGAATCTTTGGCGACGGCTCTCGCCGCGTCCTTGACCTTGTTCGCCTCGTTGACGTCACTCTTCGTGATGTCGCCAGCAGCGTCGTGAGCGGTGTTCTGGGCCGTCCTTGCGGAGTCCTGCACGGCGCTCTGGGCGGCGACCTCCTTGGGGTTCGCGTCCCACTGGAACCGGCTCTGGTACTTCGGCATCAGGTCGTCGAGTTTCAGGCGCGCGGCCTCGCCATCCTCGGCGAGATCCAGGAAAAACCCCGATCTTTGTTTGCGCATCACCTTGATCTGGGCTTCGAGGCGCGTGCCCAGTGTGTCGAGGTCATCCGGGTCCAGAAACAATGGCGCCGCCTTCTTGATGGTCCCCACGTCGACCCCCACCGAGATGGGGGTGTTCACCCAGCGGCTCTTCTCGAGTTCCGCGCCGACTTCCTCGGCGAAGCGTTTGAGGTCTGTCAGCGATGTGTGCTCGTCCCGCACCAGCCCGAGATACATGAATTGCAAGGTGCCCGACCAGGTGTCGAGCTTGCGAACCGTCTTGACCGCCGGGATGTCGCCTGGCAGCAGATTCAACAGATTGCTGTCGAGCGTGATCCGGCTGCAAAGCCAGCCTGCGACGGGCAGCGCGACCGCGTAGATCGCGAGCACCACCGAGCGGCGGCCAAATAGGCGATCGAACACCCAATTGAACGTCCGCCCGGATGTCATCTGGCTCCAATCGACAGCTCGACGTCAGCCTTCGCCTGGAAGGCGCCGAGGACGTGATCGTAGTACGCCTTCTTCGCCAACAGGTAGGCCGCCACGCCCTCCAGAACGTCGCGTGCCTCGCCGGTACCGCTCGCGTAGGCGGCGGCGGAGAACGTCATCCATTTGCGGGTCGACTTCACCTCCTCGTCGGCGACCCGTGCGAGATCGCGGTGCTGCACCAGCTCCTGTCTCGCCTTCATGACCTGCAGCGGAATGCCGGTCTTGGCCAGCGCATCCTCGGCCTCGACCCACCGGGCCTTGGCCCGCGCCTCGGCGGCCTTGGTGCGCGCGGCCCCGAGATCGATGTCGAATTTCAAGCCGACCGCGGCGCCGAAGAAGAAGTCGTTGTACAGGTTGTAATACGTGGCGGAGTAGCCCTTCGGTCGCATCGGCGACCAATCGGCCTGGCCTGCGGCGCCCACGAAAAGCACCGGCAGGTTGGCGCGCCGCTCGGCATCTTCCCACGCGGCCGTCGCGATTTTGCCGTGGGTGATCTCGGCGACCTCGGGCCGGTTCTCGCGGGCTTCCTCGATCAGGGTCGCTAAAGACGGTACGTCCTCGTTGGGCGGCATCAGCTTGTCGTCGGCAAACTGGATCGGTTCTTCCAGGGTTAGCCCGATGGCTTGCTTAATGGCGAGGGTTGCCAACTGGATCCCGTCGTTGGCCATGCGCAGGTAGCGGTCGATTTCACCGGCGCCGTATTTGAGGCGCATTAGATCAGGCAGAGTCACCTCGCCGGAGTCAGCGGCGTACATCTCTTCGCCCTTGCTGATCGCCTTCGCGACGATCTCCTTTCCATTTTCGAGATTTGGTTTCATCGACAGCGCGTACAGGCGAAGCGCGTACAGCCGGCGAACCTCCGACCGGACGGTGTTCTCGACCTCCCGCGCGCGCTCTTGCTCGATCGCGACGCGCTCGCGCGCAGCGGTGACGCCGGCCGTGTACCGCCCGAACGTGCTCAGCGGCTTCACGATGCGGCCCTCGAAGTGTCCGTACGGGCCCCAATCGCCCAGATCGTGCGTGTACGTCGACGTCGTCTGCTGGCCGAAGGTCACGCCACCGTCAGCCCTGTACATTGGGGCGAGGTACGTGACCGCGGAAAATTTCACCGACAGAAGCGCCTCGACCTGGTCGGCCTGCGCCCGATACACCTCGACGTCGGCACGTGCCGCCAGTACCCGCGCGCTGTGCGCGAGCGCGAGCCGAACGCAATCGTCGGCGCCGAGGGGGACAGCGGCGACGCTCGCCGCCTCGTCTTCCTGAGCGGGCGAGGCGAGGACGGGCAACCCCAAAACCGGCAGGACCAAGGCCAGGAGCAAGACCGGCAGGACCAACACCCGTGACATCAAAGGCGGCGGAACCAGCGCCCGCAGAACCGACCACGCGCGCTTACCTGCCAAGGTCGTCACTTGGCGGCGTCCTTCTGCTTGTCGGCGACGCGCTTCAACAGGTCCTCGGGTCCGGACTTGGCGAGGATGCGGCCGACCTGATTTCGGTAGTCCTTCGCCAGCGAGTCACCATCGAGGATGAGGTCGACGATCTTTCCCGCCTTGCTCCACACGAACTCGACGTCCATCGTGATGTCCTGCTTGGGAAAGCTCACCTTGAGTGGTACAGCGGTCGCGCCGGCGCGGTCTACCGGTTTGCCCTCCTTGACGACCCCTTCGTTGAACACCGAGCCCCCGTTGGGATAACCCCGCTTGCGCAGAATCGAAACGAGATTGTCCTTAAACTGCTTGGTCTGCGCGGGTGACAATTTGGACGCGGACGGGCCGAGGCAGTCCGAACTGAACGTCGGAAAGTCGAAGAAGCCGTCCAGCGCCGTGAACACTTTCGCGTTGGCGGCATCATCCTCCGCCGACAGCGTGCCACCCTCGGGCGCTGCCTTGACCGTCTTGAACGTCGCGATCAGCTTGCGCGTCCGATCAAGCGGTGCTTCGGCGCGCGCGGTGGCGGCGACGAACAGCAGTATGAGTGCAGCGAAAACCAACTTGGTTGGCGAGGCGAGTGACCGAAAGACGGGACGAGACATGCTTGGTTCCTCCTGGGAGTGGACGGCGTGACCACGCGATGATGTGGCCGATGGGCCTAGATTGGGATTCTTTGCTGGCCGAAAACGACCTCATTTGAGGTCGTCCGTGCGTCCATGTCGATCATGTCCGCACACTTTTCGACCGATACGGTCCAGCTGTCGAATGTCGTCGTTTCTCGTCACCGCATGACCAAAGCCGTCTATTGCGGCGCCATGTTTCACGTTGCTGCGAGGAATAGGTTGCACTTGTGCAAACGTTGCACAGTCCTGTGCAGGATCGCCCACGACGAGGTGATCATCCCCTTGGACCGCGAACTCATCATCTCTGAAATTCGGGCTCGCAGTAGGGAGCGCAGCTCGCGCTGAAGCTGCACCGCGAGCCGGCGGGGCAGCTCAGCGCCGCGCATCGGTCGCCGCAGGTCGAGGGTGTCATCAGAAACGGGAGCTTGCCCGAGCAGCCAACAACAAGGCCCAGCACCACTGCCAGTACCAGATGGGCCGATCCGAGCCAGGGGATCCCATTGGGGATCCCCTCCGTCGGTGTCCATCTCAGCGCGCGTCGTCTTTGATTCCCTCCTCGACAACACTTGGTCCACATGCGGGGCTGCAGACGCAACCCTCGTGCCAAGACGAGGCATGCTCAGTGGCCGCGATCGTCCCTTTGAGGGTAGATCCTCGTAGTGCTACTGGCGTGTTCGCGCGACGTCGATTCCTCATCGTTGCTCTGGTCGTCACAGTCACAACCACTGTCGGCTGCGGTGTGGACAAGGTCCTGCTGCCGCAGGCCTCTTTCTGCGCAGGGACCTGGCATCCGTTGGCGGCTCGGGTCCCCTACGCGACGGGTGGCATCCCGGGCAGCCTCGCCTACGCCAACGGGACGCTCTACTATCGCTCGGGGCACGACATTT